>NC_019695.1:5714288-6015040 GCF_000317125.1 Chroococcidiopsis thermalis PCC 7203 | reverse complement strand
TCCACCCCTGCGATCGCCTCACGACAATGAAGTTCTCTGGCAAGCTTTACTCGATGGTGTCATCGATTTTATCGCCACAGACCATGCGCCGCACACCTTAGAAGAGAAAGCCCAGCAATATCCCAATACACCTTCCGGTATGCCGGGGGTAGAAACATCTTTGCCTCTCATGCTGACACAGGCAATGCAAGGGCGCTGTACCGTCGCCCAGGTATCTCATTGGATGTCTACATCTGTAGCCAAAGCTTACAAAATACCTAATAAAGGGGCGATCGCCCCAGGTTATGATGCCGATCTCGTCCTCGTCGATTTGAATAACTACCATCCCGTCAGACGAGAAGAATTACAGACAAAATGTGGCTGGAGTCCCTTTGAAGGTTGGAATTTAACTGGTTGGGCTGCCTACACCATTGTCGGCGGTCAACTCGTCTACGATCGCGGTAAGTTAAATACTCAAGTTAGAGGGCAAGCTTTGAGTTTTGGCGAGTAATTGTTGACAGTTATCAGTGAAGAAAGGGTGTGGGGAGAATTCGGAATTCGGAATTCGTTGTGACTTGTCTTGCTACCTCTGCCCCTCTGCTCTCTGCTCTCTGCTCTCTGCTCCCTGATAACTGGTCACTGATAACTGACAACTGGCAACAACTTCAGCAAATTTACGGATATATTTTTTAAATAGATAAATATTAATAAATTCTAAAACTCATATCAAATAAGATAATACCGCAAACCTACGGAGGACTTAAAAATAGGAAATGTTAGGAGTTCACGACATCAGTAAATTTACGGTGGTAGCCCTATAGAACTTTATGATTTCCTAAGAATGTTATTCACCTCGACGGGTTAACAATCCTCATTGGTAGCAGACGATCGCTTTTTAAATTTACTTTTTTAAATTGAAATTATTGAAGGCGATAACTGGGTTGAAATTACACTTAGCCGTGCTGCAATTATGGGGTTTGAGAACTTCTTTAGTCAAGCTTTTAAGGGTTAGCAAAGTCAAACCCATGAGACTACGCCAAAAAATACTGCCAATTGTCGGAACTACTATAGTTAGCCTGGTTACAGTTCTTTACACTACCTCGTCTACCGTTTTACTTGGTAGCTTTATCCAGTTAGAGCAACAGGAGACTCGCGCTCGGGTTGAGCGAGTCCAAAAAGCTTTGGATGAAGAAATTTTTCGAGTCAATCTGATTGCTACAGATTGGGCTGAATGGGACGAAACTTACGTGTTCTTTGACAACTCGAATCAAAGCTATATTGACAATAATGTAGATAATCTTAGTCTCACTAACGTCCAGCTAAACTTAGTAGCTTTTGTCAATTCATCGGGGGAAATTGTTTACGGAAAATTTTCCGAGCCGACCTGTCAAAAATGCTTACCCGTTGGTAGCGATCTTCAGCAACATTTGGCTAGCAAGGAACTGTTGCGGGGAGATAATGCGATCGCCGGATTAATTCTGCTCCAACGTACCCCAATATTAATTGCTGTCAGACCGATTCGCAAAACAGAGCGGAGCAAATCGAGTCATGGAGTCTTAATTCTCGGTCGCTATCTCAACCGCGATGCGATCGCTCGCATATCCGAACGCACTCATCTCGATTTTGCTCTACACGCAGTTAATGACGATCGCCTACCTGCCGATCTCCAAGCAGCCAGGACTGCTTTATTGCAGCAGAAAGTTTTGGTGCGTCCTCTCAACGAAGAAACTATTGCTGGATATACTCTGATTAGGGATATTTACGGGCAACCTGCTGTCATTGTGAGCGTTAAAATGCCCAGAAATATCTACCATCAAGGACAAGCTAGCATTCGCTACTTATTTTTATGCTTATTGGTCGTTAGTGTAAGCGTGAGCGCGATCGTGCTACTGCTACTCGATCGATTAGTGTTTTCAAGGCTTTCTAGCCTCAGCAGCAATGTTCGCAGTCTCAGCACGGGAGACGCAGTATCCCAAAATATAGCAGCAAATAAAGATGAACTATCAAGCTTAGCAGATGCAATTAATCATATGCTGCAAGCCTTAGCAGATTCCCAATATCAACAACGAGCGAGGGAAGAACGCTATTACAAATACAGCAAGATTTTAACCGAGCTAGCTAAGCGACAAACGGCAGAAAATAGCGACCTCAACGCTCGTTTACGTGAAATTACGGCAGCAGCAGCCGATACTCTAGAGGTGGAGTATGCCAGCGTGTGGGTGTATAGTCCTGGAGGCAGAAAATTACAGTGTGCGGCTCTATATCAATGCAGTACTGCTGCGTATACAACAGGGATGGAGTGGCAAGCGTCAGATTATCCTGGTTACTTTAAAGCCTTGCGTCAAGAGCGAGCATTAGCAACAGCAGATGTACGCACCGAACCCAAAACCAAAAAAATGGCAGAGCGATTTTTGGTAAAACTTGGAATTGGCGCAATGGTGAACGCACCAATTTACCTCAATGGTAGGATTGTAGGTATTGTCTGCCACGGACACAAGAAAACATCACGCCAATGGTTAATTGAAGAACAAAATTTTACAGCTTCGATCGCGAATTTAGTTGCTTTGGCATTATCAGCTTGGGAACGACAACGATCGCAAGTTGCCTTACAGTCAGCCTACGACGAAGTAGAAAACAGAATTCGCGAACGGACTGGAGAATTGGCAGAAGTCAATCAGCAACTCCGCGCCGAAATTCTCGCGTGTCACATCACCGAGAAAAAACTGATGCATCAAGCTTCGCACGATCCTTTAACTGGATTGGCTAACCGTACTTTATTCATGCAACGTTTAGATAGCGCTCTCGATGGCAGTCAACAAGAACATTCTTTATTAGCTGTTTTATTTGTTGATTTAGATCGGTTTAAATCAGTTAACGATACTCTAGGACATGCAATTGGCGATCGCTTGTTAATTGCAATTTCACATCGTCTGCAAGCTTGTCTGCGCCCAGACGACTTAGTAGCCAGGTTAGGAGGAGACGAATTTACTATCTTACTAGAAAATATTAAAAATACGAATGATGCCGTACATGTTGCCGAGCGCATTCAACGAGAATTAAATTTACCTTTTCACTTCGGCGGACATACGATCGATACTAGCGCTAGCATTGGTGTTGCCTTTAATCTTACAGGTTACGAACGACCGGAAGATTTGTTACACAAGGCTGACCTCACTATGTATCGGGCAAAAACTACTGGTAAAGGACGTTATGAAATTTGCGATCGCAATCCAGTCGAACAGTCGGCGCGGCGATAATTTATTTCTCTACTCCCGATAATGCAACCCTGATTCCTAAAGCAATTAAAACTGCTCCCATTGCCTTTTCTAAATAATGGGTAACTGAAAGTAATTTTTCTTTAAGTATGGGGTGAGACATGACGAGCGCTACTAATGTATACCAAGTAAAAGTCATTATTCCCATTTGCAAGCCGTACCAAATTTGAACGGGTATAGGTGTAAGCGGGTTGATAACTTGAGTAAATAAACTTAAAAAAAATAAAGTCACTTTAGGATTGAGAATATTGTTAACAAACCCCATTCTAACGGCTGCTAGCTTACTAAGATCTTGACTAGTCTGCGAGCGTCTAGACTGCCGATCTAGTTGCCGTTGTGGTTTCGCTATTAATGATTTATAACCAAGGTAAATTAGATAAGCAGCACCTAAATACTTAATCAAAGCAAATAAAACAATCGATCGCGAGATAATAAAACCAATCCCAATTAAAGAATAACTAGCATGAACCAAAATTCCCAAAGTTAAACCGAGAGCAGAATAAATTCCCGTTCGCCGCGAATAAACTAAACTATTACGACAAATCACCACAAAATCTGCTCCAGGTGCAATAATCACTAGAAATTGTAAAACGGCTACGGCGATTAATTCAGGTAATAAAGGCATAATCTAATTGAAAGTTTCCAATACAGGTAAGTTCAACTATGCGATCGCGATCGCCTCGATGCATCAGTCGAATCAGGAGATAATCTAACGGCTTGTAATCTAACTTTTCTGCCCATTCAATTGCCACAATTCCAGGGGCAAACTCTATTCCTTCCCAATAAATTTCTGGTTGTAATTCTGTAATTTCTGTTGGTTCTAAACGATACAAATCGAAATGATATAAAGGTATTCGACCTTCTAAATACTCGCTAATTAACGTAAAAGTAGGACTCTGGATTGGCTCGTGAATCCCCAAACCCGCACCAATCCCCTGTACCAAAGTCGTTTTCCCACTACCTAGATCGCCTTCTAACAAAATCGTACTACCAGCAGGCAAACAGCGCCCTAAATTAACACCAAGCGATCGCGTTGCTGCTGCATTTGTTAACGAAAGTACAATTGTCTCTCTCATGATTTGAATGAGTAGTTATCAGTTATCAGTTACTACTGGTTAGTCATAACTTCTGTCTCCTGACTCCTGACTTTTGACTTTTGACTTTTAACTTTTGACTTTTAACCTCATCCTCTCATCTTACTCGCCCGACTGTACCAGCGAAATAGGACTCCTGCCAAGCGTTGCGGGTTGTGACGTACTAAACCTTGTTCGTCTTCATCCATCACGTTAGCAAGGATAATTCGTCGCTTTAACTGTGCTACTTCTTCGCGATCGAGAAAGACAGGATGAGAATTTTCTTGAGCGTAGCGGATTAAGCTAGTTTCTGAAGGAGATTGCTTTTGTACGAGTACAGCACTAAATAAATGTCGCCCGCAAGCGCGATCGATCGCGCGAATGTGATCTGCAACAGAATAACCTTGAGTTTCACCTGGTTGAGTCATGATATTGCAGACGTAGATACAGGGAATCGGAGGATTGCCTTTTTGACACCGTTTGGCGATCGCGGCGGCGATTTCTGGTACTAACAAATTAGGAATGATACTAGTGTAAAGACTGCCAGGACCAATAACAATAAAGTCTGCTTCCTCGATCGCTTGCAAGGCTTTGGGTAGTGCTGGGGGATTGGTAGGAGTGCAACCGAGTCTGATAATACTACCCTTAGCATGAGTGATATTAGACTCCCCTTCTATCCGGCGACCGTCCGCTAATTCTGCCCACAAACGCATATCGCTGAGAGTTGCTGGCAACACTTGACCTCTGACAGCAAGAACCTTGGAACTTGCCGCGATCGCCTGTTCCAAATCTCCAGTAATATCGCTCATAGCGGTCAAAAATAAATTGCCAAAACTGTGTCCGACTAATCCATCTCCAGCTTTGAAGCGATACTGAAATAGTTCTGTCAATAATTTTTCTTCTGATGCTAGCGCTGCTAGGCAACTACGAATATCCCCTGGGGGTAAAACGCCGATTTCGCGACGCAACCTTCCAGAGGAACCGCCATCGTCCGCTACGGTGACAACAGCAGTAATGTTAGCACTGTATGTTTTCAATCCCCGTAATAGCGTTGATAGTCCCGTACCACCACCCACAACCACAATTTTTGGTCCTCGGTTTAAGCGGCGATAGTTCAACAGTAAATCGATCAGTTCTTCATCGCCATCCGTGCGGAATACCTCAGTAATTGAACCTACGGTTCGAGATTGCCCCCAGAGAATTAACAAAAAGCCCAATAACAAAACTAAAGGACCGCTAATATAGCTAGGTAAAATAGTTGTAACTTTATTGAGAAACCCTTCAACTAATTGAATTGCATAAAAAATTGGTGTTAGTTTAATCCAGATTGCCAAACCTAAACCAACAAAACACACTCCACTAGCACTAATTAATAACCAGCGCTTGATTGATAAACCAGGAGATAACCACTTAAACCATTGGTTGACACGATAGGGAGTGACAGCGCGGGAGTCCTGCCGAAAATACTTGAGAATTCGTTTAGGAGTATTAAAAGGCATAACTGGATACGTGGCAGGTGGACATAACGCAGGTGAATCTGATGCAGGTGGATATGACAATGTATATCAGACGATCGACCAACTAGAAACTAAGTCACTTTAGAGAACTTGCAAAAGAGAACTTGCGGAACAATGATAGCAATCTAGACATGGGAACGAGGTAAAAGGGTTCAGTGGGATCGAAACAACAAATCGAACAACGGCTGGAAAAACGCCTAGAAAAACGGATTCTGGGATTAGATCCCGGGCTAGCAATTTTAGGCTTCGGTGCTATTTGTACGCCAGTAGGAGATCCGATCGCAACAGCAACTTCATTAAAGTCTGCCCCAATTCCGACCCAAGCGATCGCCACTTCGGTCAAGTTGCTAGACTTTGGCATAATTCAAACTGCTGCTAAAAACGAGATCGGCAGCCGACTTTGTACGATTTATGAAGATTTACATACCATACTTCAAGAATGGCAACCGGACTTAGTAGCAATTGAAAAGCTGTTCTTTTACCGCATGGCTAGTACTATTTCCGTAGCTCAAGCACGGGGAGTTTTAATGCTTGTCCTAGCCCAGCACAACATCCCCTACATCGAGTTTACTCCCGCCCAAATTAAGCAAGCGCTGACGGGGTGGGGCAATGCCGATAAACGCGATGTCCAACTCGCAGTAGCCCGCGAATTAAATCTAGACTACATCCCTCAGCCAGACGACGCTGCTGATGCTTTAGCAGTAGCCTTAACTGCATGGTTTCAAGTCTAGGGAGCAGTTATCAGTTATCAGTGACTAGTGACCAGTGACCAGTGACCAGCAACCATTAACCGTCAACTATCAACTACCAATTACCAATTACCAATTCCAAATGACAAATAACAAACTGTCTACTGTCAGAAAAACAAAAGTTGTTGCTCGGTAAGATATTCCTATACACGCTCTTGTCTTATGGTTTCACTCGCTCGTAAAAACCTGCTGGAAGATATTCCTCGCTTTTTGGTAGCGCAAGCAGGAATTATGTTCGCCGTGAGCCTGGTAACTATTCAAACAGGGATCTTCAATGGATTTACGCGATCGGCGGCACAGTTAATATATAATGCCAATGCTGATATTTGGGTAACTTCTGATACATTAGTCCAGCCAGAACTCAGCTTGCCGCTACCAGCAACAACATTAGACCAAGCTCAGGAGATAGCAGGAGTAGCACGCGCTGAAGCACTGATTTTTAAGAGTGCTGTTTGGCGACATTCCAGCAGCGATATCAATTTGGTACGGGTGATTGGTTTCGATCCGCAAGGACAACTATTTAACCCCAACAATTTGATCCAGGGTAGTAGGCAAGCTTTGCAACAACCTTACACAGCGATCGCCGACACTAGCACGTTGCGATCGCTAAACGTGAGCAAAGTTGGCGACATAGCAGAACTCGGTTCTCTACCAGTGCGTTTGGTAGGCTTAACTCAAGGCAATCGCTCAATTACTTCTAATCCTTTTGTTTTCACGTCTTTAGAGAATGCCAATGCTTATGCAACTGGTGGTCAGAATGCTAGGTTGTCCTGTAAGTTGCAGACTGGTTCAGAAGACATTCAATGTACGAGTATACCGACAAATCAGAAACAGAGTCCTCAAGCTAAACCGCGTCAGCTAGCAGCTTCAGACACGATTTCTTTTATTTTAATTCGCGCTCAATCTGGGCAAGACCTGCAACAGCTCAAGCAGAGATTAGAAACAGCTATTCCCAATACCACTGCATATACTCAAGCTGAGTTGATTAAGAAAACGCAGCAGTTCTGGCAGCGCCGAACGGGGGTTGGTTTTATTTTGGGGTTGGGTGCAACTGTAGGCATTATCGTAGGGGGCATCATTGTGGGTCAAATTCTCTATTCTTCCGTCTCTGACCATTTGCGCGAGTTTGGCACGCTTAAAGCAATGGGGGCATCCGATTGGACTATATATGGCGTAATTATCGAACAATCGCTTTGGATGGCGGTTTTGGGCTATATCCCAGGTATAGTTCTTTGCTTTGGAGTCGGTGCATGGACTTTTGCGACGCAGGGTATCACGATCTTGATTACCCCTGCTACGGCGATCGCCGTGTTTGGCATTACGGTAGCAATTTGTGTCGGTTCGGCAATCTTTGCCATTCAAAAAGTAACGCGGGTCGATCCGGCAATCGTCTTTAAGGCATAATTTCCTTCTTCCCAGGGAGAGAAAAAAACTATTTACAATATCTATATACAACTTCATAAATGCTTCATTTATTCCGAAAGCTATATAGGGAGAAATAAATAAGGTAAGTAGAATACATTCATGCATTACAAAGTTTAATATTTTTCCTGGCTACTCCAAATTTTCGTGAAGTTAAAACCATATCGATTCAATATTTGCAATAATGACAGCCTCTTTAATCAATTTCGCCACTGCAATTAAGCCTTCAATCAAGCACCGCAAAAGATCGGCGGAATCGAACTGTGGTGCAAATATCCCAGAATCGTCAGCCATTGTCGCTAAAGGGATAGAAATGGCATTTCAGTCAGGACAACAGCAGTATCCCGTGCTGAAGGGGATCGATCTCGAAATTCGAGCTGGTGATATTCAATTACTTATGGGACCATCCGGTTCGGGTAAGACAACCTTACTCTCAATTTTGGCAGGATTGCTTACGCCAACAGAAGGATGCGTTTACTTGCTTGGCAAAGAGATTACTAGAATGTCTCGGGAAAAGCTGGCGAAATTTAGATTACATAATATTGGTTTTATCTTCCAAGGTTTTAACTTATTTCCGGCGCTAACGGCAGCAGAAAATGTCGAGTTAGTGCTGAACTATAAGGGGATTAATGGTGCGATCGCCCAAAAACAAGCACGAACTTTGCTAGAACAAGTAGGATTAGGGGCGCAGGTGAATCAAAAACCTAGCGATCTATCCGGCGGACAAAAACAGCGAGTCGCGATCGCCCGTGCTTTGGCTGGTAATCCCAAGTTGATTATGGCAGACGAACCCACAGCAGCTTTAGATTCTCAAAGCGGTCACAACGTAATTCAGTTACTTCGCAATTTGGCAAAAGAGCAAGGTTGCACTGTTTTGATGGTGACGCACGACCCCAGAATTATTGACGTTGCCGATCGCGTCAGCTATTTAGAAGATGGGATGTTGACGCAGAAGTAGGAATCGTAGGGTGTGTTAGATAACGCACCCCAATAAAAATTTCGATGTGGGTAGGGGCGCACAGCTGTGCGCCCCTTCCGTGTTATACCGATGATTGCGTTAATTCTTTCACAATTTGACGCAATACTTCTTCCACCGATCGCGGTTGCCAGCCTAACTCTTTTCTTGCCTTTGTCGCATCAACCCGCACGCAGCGATCGTACACGTAATGAACTCGTTCGCGGCTGAGGGGAGGTTGCCATTTTAGCAGTCTGCCAATTGGATCGAGAACATTACCGACAAGCTTTACAAGAGATTTGGGTGCTTCCTTGGGAACGGGAATTCCTGACTCTTGGGAGATAATTTGAAACATTTCCTTCGTAGGCAAATCTCCGGCAGAGATAATGAAATGTTCGCCAGTTTTGCCTTTTTCAGCAGCTAAAAGCATCGCTTCTACTAAGTCATCGACGTGAACGATACCCGTAATGCGATCGCCCCCCGCCCATAATTTCAGTCCGCCTTTAAGAAATTGTTTCAGTACGGGTCCGAAATGGGGATCGTCAGAGCCAAAAATACCCGAAGGCATGACACTAACTACAGGTAAACCTTGGGCAGCAAATTGGTCGGCTAACTTTTGTGCTTTGTATTTAGTCACGTCATAAGCAGAGGAAAAGTCAGTTTGAGTGCGATTAAAAGTTTCATCAATAACTTTCCCCTGAGTATCGCCGTAAATTCCTACAGTGCTACAGTAAACGACTTTTCCTACTTTCAATTCTTGGGCAACATCTAAGACAGCGTGGGTTCCTTCTACGTTGACCCGTTCCATCTTAGCTGCATCGACTATGCCTAATTCCACATAAGCCGCCGTGTGAAACACCACGTCTACACCAGCCATAGCAGCACGCAGAGCATGGCGATCGCTAATATCGCCGTAAACTAGCTCTATGGGGCAGTCAGCCAGACGGGAAAGATTGCTAGACTTGCGTATCAAACCAACAACAGTATCTCCTCGTTGGGTTAAAGCACGGACTAAATGAGAACCTGTAAAACCGTTAGCGCCAGTAACTAGTGCTTTCATGAAGGGTGTGGGTAATTGGTAGTTGGTAGTTGGTAGTTAGTAGTTGACGGTTAATGGTAGTTGGTAGTTGGTTGTTATTCTCCCTTGTCCCCCTTGTCTCCCTTGTCCCCCTTGTCTCCCTTGTCCCCCTTGTCCCCCTTGTCCCCCTTGTCCCCCTTGTCCCCCTTGTCCCCCTTGTCCCCCTTGTCCTTCTTCCCACGAGTAGCTAAAACACTCACAAAGCTTTCTCGTAAATCCGGTAGGTTTTGTGAATTTTACCACCAGCAGCCTCTACAAGCTTGCGAGAAGCAGAGTTATCTTCGTAAATATGTCCTAATTCCGCTCGTTTGTAAGGCTTGCCTTTTTTAATTCCGCCTTGCATTCCCAAATAAATGAGAGCCAAAGAAACCATTTTGCGGCGATATTCAGGGAGGGAGCAAATGTAAATTACTCTCCCTTGGTCAATTTGGCGGCGATACCACAAGAATTTTAACGTGCCGAACCAATCGAGTTTGCCGCCTAGATGCTTGAGAGCGATATTGTAGTCAGGTAATCCCATCCACATCCCCACCATTTCACCGTTGTATTCCGCGATGGGAAAAACATCAGGGTCGATCAGAGATTGAAACGATCGCGCTTTATCTAAAAACTCTGCTGGGGTTTGCGGTGAATAACTGTAGTTGTCGGTAAACATGCGCACGAGGAGATCGTAAACTTTCAGCGCATCTGCCTCAAATTCCTCACCCTTGGTTCTAATGGGACGAAAAGTTATGCCAGCTTTACAAGCGATACGATAAGCCTTTTCAAATTCCTCTGGTAAAGGTTTGTCTAGGGGAAAATTATACGTGTAAGCATCTTTACCTTTGTACCAACCATCCCGTTCGATAAACTCTGGGTAATAGGGTGGATTGTAAGGCATTAAAATCATTGGCGGGGAGTCAAAGCCATCGACTAAAAACAAACAGCCGTTGTGAGTTGAAAAATCGATTGGTCCCCTAACTACAGTCATACCTTGTTCTCGCAGCCAATCACAAGCAACCTGGAGGAGGGCTTGAGCCACATCAAAATCGGAGATACATTCAAAAAAACCGAAGACTCCGACATTTTGACCTTCTTTCTCTATCAACCGTTGATTCACAGCAGCAACAATTCTGCCGATTGGTTCTCCTGACTGAGATAGAGCGATAAATTGCTGTGCCTTACCATACTCAAAGAAAGTATTGCTAGGCGAGAATTGCTTGGCTTCACTGCTGCGGATGGGGGGAACCCAGTAAGGGTCGTTCGCATAAACCCTAGCAGGAACATCGAGAAAAAGTTCTTGTTCTACTGGAGTCGTGACAGGTTTAATTTGAAACTTTGTAATCGTTTGCATAATTTACACAACAGTGTCAAAAAATTGTGCGATCGCTCTTATTTGTAACTGGATGAAATACACGCTCCGTGGGGGCGCACAGCTGTGCGCCCCTACAAATGTTATGGACGCAAGCGAAAATTATCTTTGAAAAAACGATTAAGACCAAAATACAGCAATGCATCCTGGTCTTAAAAAATTATCTAAGTTTTTAATAATTGAATTTGGAATTTAGCTCGTTTCGCTAGGCGCTGATCATGGGTTTGTAGATCGTATCCCGAATTGCTACCATTCCTTCGACTAACCGATCCATATCCTCTTCGGTGTGCAAGGCATTAACGGTGATCCGCAAGCGTGGCTTAGCAATGTACCAAATTGCCGATGCCCAGATGCCATGTTCTTGCATTAATTGACGGGCAAAGTATTTCGGATTGCACTCAGTGGGTAACACGACGGGGACGACGTTGGTTTCGCCCAAAGCTTCAAAATCATGCTTAGCCAAACGCGATCGCAAATATTTGGTTTTTGCTTGCAGTTGTTGTACCAGTTCGGGATGTTGGCGCACTTGGCGAATGCTTTCCAAAGCAGCAGCAGCGGTAGGTGCGGGTAAAGAAACCGTGCCGATGGAGGTGGGAGAGAAATTCATCAACGGGATCAATTCAGCCACAGGACTGCTAATTGCTGCCCCAGCCGAAGCCGCAAACTTAGAAAATGTGGTCATAATCAACGGCACGATCCCCCGCGCGATCGCATTTTGAGGGGTTATCCCAAAATACTCGTAAATCCCCCTCCCCGTGGCTCCAATCGCGCCGCTAGCGTGTGCCTCATCCATGACCAGCACGCTACCTTCATAGTTTTGCAGCACATCAAGCATATCTGGTAGAGGGGCGATGTCACCATCCATCGAGAAGACAGCATCGGACACTACCATAATTCTGTCGTCGGGACGAGCATAGCGATATAACTTCCGCTCCAAGTCTTCAGTATCGCAGTGGCGATAGGCTTTGACGCGGACGCGGGGACTGTGGCTGAAGACTTTTCCAGAGCGAGTCCCGGCATTGACAACAGCCGAGACAATACAGCCGTGGTTGAGTACGTCCGTCAGGATCAGAGTCTCTCGCGTATTTTGAAATCCTGGTACGGGAATGGCGAGATGACAAAAAGCATCCATCAAGGCTTGCATTGCCATCCAAGCATTCAAAAATAGCTGGGTGTGGGGCAGATGCTTAAAAGCAGAGATTTCTGCTTCGAGTTGACGGTGTAAGTCAATGCGACCGTTTAAAACTGAGGTTCCACTATTAGAAGTACCGTATTGCAAGATCGCATCAATTGCCGCTTGCTGCACGGCTTCGTTCTGCACCAGTCCCAATACATCATTGGTGCAGAATGTCAAGACATTTTGCCGCTTGCCCGTTGCTCCTTCTTCGATTTCAACTAAATTACCCTGACGGCGATGACAAATGAACTCGTCGGGGGCTAGCCCGCTGTCATATAAGCGCTGAACGTACTCTTTGACTACTTGCACGAATTTACTCCCCTCACCTGAAATTCCCAGATAGCTTTGTGCGTCTGGCTAAACATTATTAATATTTTCCCTGGTTAGGTAATTTTTAGACTATCCAGGTTGTCATTTCCTGCCGGCTCGGGCAGCTTAATTGAGTCTATGAATAAGACATTTTGCCAGCACTATACCATTCCTAGCGATCGAGCCAGCGATCTTTGACTGTATTGACGAGATAATTGCTTCATGCGATTGATAATAAATTAGCTTGACTATACCCGACTAGAAGAGATCGCTGCCGATTAAGACAGCGATTCCCCCTGCTGGTTCCCTGAAAGTTGGGAAGACAGGGTTTTGCGGCGATATTGCTCGTATTGCCGCATCATGACCTTTTGCAAGGCAATAATTGCCGGATTAATCTCTACATAGCGACGTTGGGGGTTGTTTGAATAAGTGCGTTGCTCGCTCTCCATCATTTCGATATCTTGATCGAGAAACTTGGAAAATAGAAAGCGCCAGATATAAGCAGAAATCAGGGGTTTGAACGGCTGCACCAACCACTTAGGTAAATTCAGCCGCAGAAACATCAAGGTAAACGATTTGGTTTCTGTTGCTCCCATAGGCGATCGCATCAGGTATAAAGAGGAAACCCCCTCTAGAGAACTGTGGTAGTGGGGATATTGGTAATGGAGCGTGACAGTCCGGGTTGTCACCTCATCACCGCGATCGCTCAAACCCAGAATTTTCGTCATGACTCCCTTATAAGACACTCGATAATCGGCATGAACCGATGATTCTGTTGTCTTCAAGCTAGTCAGCACGGGGTCAAACCAACCTTGGAGATTTTTGTGTAAAAACCCGTGAAACACATCCATCGTGTTTTCGTTGCAGATGGTGAAATGCGCCTGGAAATGAGCCGGAATCGGAACCATCAGACAATCTGGATCGTCGAATTCCGGTATTTCTGGTAAGGGAATGCTAGTTGCCAAACTCGCATCGCCAGGAAAAATCCAGATCAGATTGTATTTTTCGCGGACGGGGTAGCTACGAACTTGAGCGCATGGTAGTTTGTGTGTCTCAGGGAGGTATGGAATTTTGACGCATTGACCTGCACCATTAAATTCCCAACCGTGATAGGGACACAATAAATGTTTCCCTTGAATTTGCCCTTTATGTAGAGCCACACCCTTATGCGCGCACGCATCATCTAAAGCATGAAGCTGTCCGTCCGTGTCACGGAAAACAGCAATTGCTTGTTTCCAGATCGTTACGGGCATAATATGACCAGGTTGCAGTTTATTTGCCCACCCAACCGGATACCAGTAATCTGGATTAATCCCGATCTCGCGGATAGCATTCTGAACTGTCTGACTTGTTAAGGTCGTAGCCAGTTCCATGAATCGTTCCTCTCTTGCCTGATTCTGACAATATTTAGCTTTCTAGTGTCCCTTAATTCAGCTAAATTGTCAGCATAATTCCTGACAGCACGCCAACTGTCCACTCATACTAATAGGGAATAGGGAGAGGAGAGCTGAGAGAGCCCAGGAGGCTGAGGGAGAGTCGCGGAGAAAAAACAAAAGTGCCTCTTGCCTCTCGCCTTTCACCAACAACCATCAACCAACAACCATCAACCAACAACGAATGACAAATGACAAATGACAAATGACCAACTATCAGTGACGACTTCCTCAACATGCGCAAATTATCACTATCGCCAACAGTAGCTTTTGCCGCGATCGCCCGTAACCCACAGTTAATGGTGTTGATGGCGGCTGGCTCCCTAACTACGATGACTGGAGCAGTGTTTAACCCTGCCTTGGGGGAGATCAAACATCAACTTCAGCTGGCTCCAGAGATTGGCGGTTATTTAGCAGCCGCTCATGTTTGGGCGCTGGGTCTTTTTAGTCTTCCCTTGGGAATTCTCTCCGATCGCGTGGGGAGAGTAAAGGTACTCGTAGTTTCCCTACTTTGCTATGCCGTCTTTGGTGCTGCGGGAGTCACGGTAGACAATTTCCTCCCCTTAATCGCGTTGCGAGGATGTTTGGGCATCGCTACAGCTGGAATTACATCTGCTAGCTTGGGTCTGCTCACGAGTATGTATGAGGGCGAGGAACGAGCCAAAGCATTAGGTTACGCCACGGGGACGCTGACGCTAGCGGGGATCGTCTTTCCATTGTTAGGGGGCGGAGTAGGCTATTTCTTCCACTGGCGATACATTTTCTGCCTATACGCGATCGGGCTACCATTGGCAGTATTGACAGCCAAGATTTTGCCACAGCCACCCGAACGTACTTCAGTCAAAACAGAGCAACGACCTAAGCATAAACTATGGCAAGTTTTAGGACGCTACCAAACAATTTGGTTATTGCTAACTCTGAGCTTGACATCAATCGTGATGTACTCGGTTGTCTTCTATACCCCGCAGTATTTCAAAGACACGATTAATGCCAATACGCTAACTAACAGCCTCGTCTTAGCTTCTCGCGCTCTGGGTGCAGCCATTATTTCTGCTTTTGGAGCCAGAAAGCTATCTCAATCGTTGGGTTTGTATAAAGCTACGGCTGTAGGCTTCATCATGATGGCGCTGACACTTAGCACAATTCCCTTTTTACGAGAGATTAGTTTAATTATGTTAGCTGCGGTCGGTTTTGGTGCTGGGTTTGGTCTGATCCTACCCAACCTTTACGATGCTCTAGCGAGTCTTGCGCCTTCCCAGTTGCGATCGAGCGTTCTATCAGCGGGGGCTGGCGCGGGCTTCATCGGGCAATCTTTCTGTCCAATTGTGTTAGGCTTTATCGTCAAAAACAATGGCATAGAAGCTGCTTTTTACACGGCTGCAAGTGCTTCGATTGTCATCGGGATGCTGTTGCTCGTATTCGGGAGTCAGGAATGAGTGGTGAGTGGTGCGTGGTGCGTGAATGAATTTTGAATTTTTTGAATTGCTCCCTTGTCCTCCTTGTCTCCCTTGTCCCCTCCATCCTATGCTTCATCTTCTGGTAACCTCACTTCTTGCTGTACCTGCAAGCCAGATAAGAAATTGCGATCTTCGCTGATGTGGGGAAACTTGAGTTGAGAATCGGGAATGCCCTTTTCTATCTGTCGCTGGCGGAGGATGGCAAAGCTACCAGGAGCTAAAATTCGCAGTCGGGGTGGCGGAATCGGATCTTTGCGGCTAATTTCATAGTGGGTGTTTGCTGCTTGTAATTTGCGATCGCACTCGCTTAAAAAAGCTTGCGGATCTTCAAGCTTGTAGCCATTAGCTAACTCAATATTGAGCAGGTAGCGAGCGGGAAAATCATTTTCCGATAAAGTCATACAAAAATCTTCTAGTAATAAGCTAAATTCCTGCTGTACGGCTTGCATCACCTGAGTCGCATGGGCTTCCGTCGTCTTTTCTGTCGTAGAAGAAATCAATCCACCTTGACGGTGACGAAATACGATTAGCGGTGCTTGCTCGTAAAATCCGACTACCTCGATAACATCGCCAATATCGTAGCGATAAAATCCGTTATAGCTCGTAGTCAGAATGCGATAGCGTTCTCCCGATCTGACTTCGGTAGCGAGTAGCGTTTTCGGTTGTTCTTCTTGCCACTGGTCTTGCGGGATAAATTCAAAAAAACCGCTTTCCAGGGCTAAAATGCTGCTGTCGTCGTCGAGTTCGTGATAGATACTAAACATCCCTTCGGCAGAAGAAAATACTGCGCCGAAAATGGGTGTATTGTTGAAGTAGGTAGGGAATCGCTGAAAGTAAAAGTCGGACGTACCTCCACGGGCGCAGGCGACAAAAGACAAATTTGACCAGGCGAGATGAGGGGTGAGCTTACCTTCCGACTGGAGAATTTCCCGTAATTCATTGGCTCGAACTGGATTGGCTGATAAGCGCTGCTCTAATGCCAGTCGTAGTTCCGGTTCTACTTCTAACCAATTGGCAATGGTTCCTGTTTCGATATCGTGGATTAGGTCTTCACCAAATTTTTCCAAATAGTTGCAGGTACGGAGGATGAGCATTGGAAAGTTAGCTAACATCCCCCGCATTAAAGGATCTTGTAAGGCAAATAATAAGGCGAGGTAGTGACGGGCAGAGCTATCTGCGACTTGGAGAGTCTCGTATGGCTGAGCAAAAAATTGCCCGTACAGCCATTTATCCATGCTGAGGACACCAGCACTAGCAGGACCGTAGGGAATACCAGCACTAGTACGTCCCCATTGTTGAGTAGAATTTGTCAGGAGAATTTTGCCAAACTGTTGCCCTCTAGAACGTAAGGCGGCGGTTAGAAAACCCATACTGGTTAGGGTAGCTTGACGAGTGATATTTTGCGATCGCCTCGTCGTCGGAATCATTTTCTTTTTCCCCGTCGAACCACTCGTCAGCGTCAAGTACACCACCGGATCGGCTGTTAGGATATTTTGCTTGCCATTGGCAATGCGCTCCAGAAAAGGTTCGTAGCTGGAATACGGTAAAATTGGCACTCGATCGCGAAAGCGATCGACTGTTTTAATCTCACCGAGCTGATATTTTCTACCAAATTCTGTATCGCGATGAGCTTGTAACAAGCGTAATAAAAACCGTTCTTGTACTTCTGCCGTCCGGCGAGTTTTTTTGATAAAGTTTGCCTTTGTCAAATCTGTAACAGCATTTAAAGCGGACAGAACGAGATTGACCATTCAGCTTTCTCAACTCATCAAATACTGATTCAAGCAGATTAATTGTGTTTAGAATATGACAATTTGGTGTCGAAGTAACTGGTAATTGAGGAGTGGCTGGTGGTTAGTGGCTAGTAGTAAATAGAGTATGGGAAGTGTGGGAAGTGTGAGAGGAGACAAGGGAGAATTTTTTCTCCCTTGTCTCCCTTGTCTCCCTTGTCTCCCTTGTCTCCCTGCTCCCTGATAACTGGTCACTGGTCACTGGTCACTGACAACTGTACTTCTCGTTCCACTTGCAAGCCAGCGAGAAAATTGCGGTCTTCGCTGATGTGGGGAAATTTTAGTTGAGAATCTGGTACTCCTTTCTCTAATTGCCTTTGCCGCACGATCGCAAAGCTGCCAGGGGCAAGAATTCGCAATCTTGGCGGGGGAATTTGATCGTTGTTAATCCGCTTGACGGCGTAGGAAGTGTGAATTGCACTCAGCTGACGGTCAAAGCGATCGAGAAATTGCTGCGGATTTTCTAATATTTTTCCAGGCGCAAGCTCGATATTCACCAAATAATATGCGGGAATGACATCATCCGATAAGGTAATACAAAAATCTTCTAGAGGTAAGTCAAATTCTTGTTGTAATACCTGCATGACTTGAGTAACATGAAATTCCGTAGTTTTTTCTGAGGTTGAAGACAGCAAGCCACCGCGCCGATGGCGGAATACAATCAGTGGTGCTTGTTCGTAAAATCCGACGACTTCCATGACATCGCCAATGTCGTAGCGATAGAAGCCGCTGTAATTACTCATCAAAATTCGGTAGTAGTTTCCAGGTTTGACTTCGCTAGGTAGTAGTGTTTTTGGTTGTTCTACATCCCACTGATCTTGAGGAATAAACTCAAAAAATGCACTTTCGATCGCTAAAATACTGGCATCAGAATTTAGCTCTGGGTAAATGCCAAACGCGCCTTCTGACGAACAACAAACCGCGCCAAAACCTGGTGTCTTGCTAAAGTAAGTCGGAAAGCGCTCGAAGTAAAAATCTGAAGTCCCGCCTCTGGCTGCAACTGTGAAGGCAAGATTCGACCATACTGCTTCGGGGGTGAGTCTACCTTCTGCTTGCAAGATTTCTTGTAGTTGCTTGGCACGGTTGGGGTTAGCGACTATTTGCCGTTCTAGTTTTAAGCGCAATTCTGGTTCTAGTTGCAACCAAGGTGCAAGCATTCCTTTGTCAATGTCGCGAATAAAGTCTTCTGCATATTGTTCTAAATAGCCGCAGGTGCGGAGGATCAGCATGGGGAAGTTGGCGACTATTCCCCTTGTATCTGGCTGTTGTAGCGCAAATAGCAGACAAAGATAATGGCGCGTCAGGCTATCGGCTGCTTGCAGTGTCTCAAAGGGATGAGCAAATATTTGCTCGCAGAGAAATTTTCCCATCCGTAGGACTCCAACGCTAGCGGGACCGTAGGGAATTCCACCACTGGTACGTCCCATCAGTTGAGTTGAGTTAGTGGCGATCGCTTTGCCAAATTTAGAACCCCGTTGTCTTAATGCCGAGCTGAGAAAGCCAATACTAGTTAAGTTGGGACGGCGCAAGGAGTTTTGAAAGCGTTTGGTGACTGGGATGAGCTTGTGCGCTCCTGTAGAACCACTCGACAGGTTAAAAAAAACAACGGGATCGGGGGTGAGAATGTTCTGTTCCCCCTGGGCAATGCGATCGCAGTAGGGTGCATAGCTACTGTAGGATGATGTGGGGACACGCTGGCGAAATTGCTCGGCAGTTCTAATATCTTTAAATTCATACTTTTGCCCTAACTCTGTCGCCTGATAAGCTCGTAGTAAATCTCGCAGAAATCGCTCTTGTACTGCTTCAACTTGGCGCGTTTTTTTAACAAAGTTATCCTTTGTATGCTCGGCAACAGTTTGCAACAGTGGTAGCAATAAATTCGTCATTGGCTCCTCACACCTTTTGTCTGCGTTATTATAAATAATAATTGCTTTACCTAATTATTTCGAGTGCGCTTTGTTTAGCAATCGTTAATATATTTCTATGTCTTGCCAAGCTAAAAGTTATTAATAATTATTTAAATTGTATTAAAAAAGTATTTTTTCTTGCCTCGATGGGTAGGTTACGGAAAGTATATCTTACTCTTCATTTTTTTATGCGTTTAACTACTGATAATACTGCTGACAGCATAGCTGATAATACAGCAGTCTCAATTTCACGGATGGAGCTATCGTCGATATCGCCAGATTTATTTTTTGAAAGATATCAGAAAACGGGAACTCCAGTTATTATTACTGGATTAAAAGTAGATGACTGGAATCTAGAGTATCTTTGCAAACAGTTAGATCGGCAAGAATTTCTTTTTCGTTATTACGGACGCGAAAGATATCAACAAGATAAACGCACTTGGCAAAACATTGGCAGCGGGGTTCCTCTCAAAACAATGTCATTTACAGACTATGCAAAGCTGTTGCACAGTCATGAGGCTCACGAAAAGGATCTTTATTTGGCTAAATGTTCGTTAAAAAATACAAAGTTAGCCGAGAATAATTTTTTTAGCAATATTAGTCAACAACTAGGGTTAAAAAAGCCTATAGGCAATGTTAATCTTTGGGTAGCCCCTGGAGGGCATTTAGAGTGCCTGCACTACGATACGCTGGATGGTATTTTGATCCAGATGCATGGAGCGAAAAAAGTCTTGTTATTTCCACCCAGTCAGACTTATAATCTATATCCATTTTCAATATTTGTCCATTTGCTACGCGGCTTAGAATTGCGTGCTTGGTTTAGTACGGTATATCCAGAAAATCCAGATTTGGTAGCATTTCCCAAATTCAAAAAAGCATTAGAACACAAGCAAGAACTAATCTTAGAGCCAGGAGAAATGCTGTATATTCCTATGGGTTGGTGGCATGAAGTTACGGCATTAGGTGATGAAATGGTGTGTTCTGTCAACCAATTTTGGGGTGTGTATCCTATCTCAAGAGCAATTTTATCTTGGTGTCGTTGGCGAGTGATTTTTAGCAATATGTTGGCAATACCTTACTTATTAACCAAGTTTGCGATCGCTTTTCTGAGTCAAAGCAGACAGCAGCAGATAAAACAAATTTTTTATCGGTTTTGAACCCTCAACTGTAGGGTGGGCAATGCTCACCTTACAATTGGTATTATTAATGAGGTTGAATAAAGTCGTGTCATGAAAACTCGAAATTTTACTGCGATCGTTTATCGAGAAGATGATATGTATGTTGCTGAATGTCCAGAAGTCGGTACAGTAGATCAAGGAGAAACTATAGAACAGGCGGTTGCTAACTTGCGCGAAGCAACAAAACTTTATTTAGCAGAGTTTTCTTTACCTGAAGTAACTCCTAGATATATTACTAATATAGAAGTTAGCTATGCCTAAGATACCAAGGATTTCTAGTCGGGAAGCAATTCGTGCTTTGGAACGTTTAGGATTTGTGCAAGTGTGACAAACAGGTAGCCATGTCATCATGAAGAAAGTAACAACAGAAGGCGAAATTGGCTGCGTCGTTCCAGTACATAGAGAATTGAAGATAGGAACCTTGAGCGGGATTCTTAAGCAAGCTAGAGTAACACCTGAAGATTTGATTGAAAGTCTTGATTGAAGATAGTAGTAGGGTGTGTTACTTAACATACTCTATTACTACGATGAGATACATTTGCAAAGTAAGGTAAAGCTAATTGCTGTTTGTACCAATTTTTATAAACAAAGCGAATCATAAAAGGAACTGTAACTATTGTCAACACAAGTCCCCAGTGTAGATATTCAGAAAAATTATAATTTATAGTTATTTGTTCACTGGGAAAGAAAAGTTCTAGAACAATTGTGGCAGCATTATTTATGGCATGAGCGATCGCAGGTACAATTAACGAGCGAGTTTTGAAATAAAGCAGTGTCATCAAAATTCCAAAAACTGCTGCACCGAAAGGAACAATATGCCCCAAACCAAAAATGATTGCAGAAACTAATATTGCTGGCGATATTCCCCATTTCATTGCCCACCGATGTATGAGTATACCTCGAAAAATAAACTCTTCTGTAACGGGAGCTACTACAACTAAAGAAATTACATTCAATAAGTAAGCAAGAACTGGTAAAGCTGAAGTACTAGCTGGGGGATCTTGCAACCAATTAACCAGGCTTACAGTTAGTGAAGGAGAAATTAAAGATAAGCTGTAAAAAAATAGCAGATCGATTCCCCACGTAAATAGGCAGATAGCGATCGCAATTCCACATAAAGATAGCCAGCGATCGCGACTTGGTAATTTGCCAATTAAATATTTAGGATGAATAGATAGCTGATGACATCTATGTAAAATCCAGATGCTAGGTAAAAGCATCATAAGATAGTAAATGAAATCGTAAAATATCGGATCGTCACTATTCCAGTTAAAGAAGAGTAATAGAAGATCGGAAATAAAAACAAACTCAACAATCAGAATCAAAAGTAAAATAAATATATTTCGAGTTTTAAATTTTACAAAGGGGTTATCCGATCGCAGGTTAAGCATAGGACTCGATTTGATATGGTGGAGGTAATCTATAGCAATCTAAATTGATTTGTGAACGCTTCCCATGTAGAGACGTTACATGTAACGTTTCTACATGGGCTATCTAACTATTTGATGTAATTCACTTAGATTTGCGATCGCATTCTTTCTTGAAAAACATGACAGCCGCACGTTTAACCATCAAAGAACTTACCGAGGCAGTTGGGGGAAATTGTACCCCAAGGATGGTGCGACACTATCACCAACTCGGCATTTTGCCACCCCCTGAGCGATCGCGTAGCAATTATCGCCTCTATACTCAGGAAAACGTGCAACAGTTGCGGCGGATTGTGGCACTCAAACAGCAAGGCTTTCAACTTTCCCACATTCGCGAACTCCTCAAAAGCGATGCTGCTATCGAAGTAAAAAATTTAACACATCAATTACAACAACAGTATCACTCGGTGATGCAGCAAATGGCACGGCTGCGGCAGACAGCGACGGCACTAGAAGGATTGATCGGACGCGATCGCTCCTGTCAAAACCTGCAAGCAGAAGCGATCGCGCAGTTGCGCTTATTAGAAGTGGAAAGCCAAGACGGATTGGTACAGTTAGAACAACTGTGGGAAAATTGGGATGCAGCCACTCACGCTCACCCAGAAGAATTTCAGGAATCTTTGCAACAATTATTACCCGATCTCTCCAATCGTTCGGAGATTGAAATCGATTTGCTGTCCAAACTGGTGCTTGCTTGCGGTGATGTCAGTTTGGTTAATTTTATCCGTGTGGGTAAAGGGGCGATCGCGGCGGCGCGTCATGCCCTCACTCAAGGCTGTGAGATTGTCGGCGATGTTGCCCCTGTGGTTGCAGCTTGCGATCGCACCCGTTTATCTCATTTAGGTTGTCCGGTTACGACCTTAATCGCCGATCCTCACGTTAGCAGCGTTGTAGAAGCCGAGCAAGCCTTTTGGCATCAAAGCCAATGGCAAGAACAGCTACAACAGTTGCCACCAGGCTGTATTTTTGTTGTGGGATACGCCCCATCAGTGCTGATTGCTGCTTGTGATGCTATTGCCAAGGGACATTTTCAACCCGCTTTAATCATCGGGATGCCGATTGGTTTTAGCCATGCCCCAGCTGCCAAACGTCGCTTGATGCGTTCTGGTATTCCCTATATTACTGTCGAGGGAACAATGGGCGGCGGATTATTAGCGGCAGTAGCCTTAAATGCTTTAGTTGAATCGACAATTGAGAAACCGGATTGTCATTGTTATTTAGGAAAGTAGGTAGGGGCGGGTTGACCAAAAATCTTTGTCAAAACGAAGTTGTCTGGTGAACCCGCCCGTACGGGAGTTAGGAAAGGGTGTCGTGTAGGGGCGGGTTGACCAAAAATCTTTGTCAAAACGAAGTTGTCTGGTGAACCCGCCCGTACGGGAGTTGGGAAAGGGTGTCGTGTAGGGGCGGGTTTAGCCCGAAATTCACAGCCACGGCAAGAAATCTTTCCTCAAAACTCGCCCTTACAGGGGTCATAGCGAATTGCGTAGCTTGCGAGTATCGTAGGGGTATTGCGAATTGTCTCCATCTACAAACGATCTGCGGCGATCGCAGCACCAACTAGCCCAATGTCCGATCGCAGGACGATATGCACGGGAACGTTTTCGAGTAAAGGTCGCATCCGTCCTTTACTGGTGAAGGCGCGGATAAAAGTACCTTCTTGCATTAGGGGAAGAATTTTCGCAGCGATACCACCAGCAATGTATAACCCTGCATACGGTAAGAGTTTGAGGGCGAGGTTTCCTGCTTCTGCGCCGTAAGCCTCAACAAAAATCTGCATTACCCGTTCTGACAGGCGATCGCTTTTTTCTAGGGCGGCTTTGGAAATTGCGGCGGCTGGATCGACGGTTTTTTCTTTCTTGCCAGCTTGTTTTTCCCAAGCTGCTACAACTTGGGCAATTTCTGGCGATTCTTTCACATTTTGGCGATCGCGAAAAAATTCGTAGATGGCGACAATTCCTTGTCCCGATACCACTCGTTCTACTGAAACTCGTTGGATGTCGTGCTTGTCCAATAGGTATTTCAAGAGGTGAAAGTCTAACTCGGAACGAGGTGCGAAATCAGCGTGTCCGCCTTCGGAACTAAAGACATGGTAAGTGTCGCCTTGCTGAATTAAAAATCCCTGTCCTAATCCCGTTCCTGCACCAATTACCGCGATGGGCGTACCTGTTTGGGGCTTACCTGCTTGGAGAGTGTGTAAATCTGATTCCTGCAAACCCAATATACCGTAACCAACAGCGGCAAAGTCGTTGATCAGGGAAATGGACTCGATCCCCAACTCTTCTTCTAGCCTGGATGCTTCTAGCAGCCAAGTTAGGTTGGTTAACTGTACTGTATTGTTAACAACTGGACCCGCGATCGCAAAACAAGCTTTTTGCGGTAAGAGTTTTTTGCCCAACTTTTCCTCAGATGTGGCTAAAAACTCTTGGACTATGGGCGCTAAATCTGGATAGTCGCGACTGTTATAGCGTTGTTCGTAAAGGGCTTTGGGTGTTGCTTCTGTTGTTTCCACCAAACGCAAGATCGTCTTCGTGCCACCAATATCTCCTGCTAACAGTATTGTCATAGCGATCGCTTTAATGAAATCGAATAATTTTTTCGGTTTTACTTAAGTGAGATGTGTCGCCATTTAACTCCATCACCCAAGGTTGTTCTGGATCTGGACGAACAACTTTCACTAAACAGCACAAAGCAGCGTTAACCTCTGTCTGAGCCGTTGCGCCTACCAGACCCATTGTTGCACCTACTACAGATGCCCCGTGTCCTACCAACAGAATATCTTTGGAAAATTCTTCTGCTAATAACCGAGCCGTTTTACCTGCCCGTTCTAGGACAACTTCTCCAGTTTCGGGATATTCTGCCGTGACGCGAGAACTATAGCTAGTGTCGATCCTGGGAAACATGCGAGTTAAAACATCCAGAGGCGCTCTTTTTGGCGCTTGTGGCATCCAAGCAGGATTGAGCCATTCGCTCAAACCAGATTCTAAGTTAATCGAAAGACTGAGGGCTTCTGCTACGTAGTTAGCTGTTTGCACCGTGCGCAAAAATGGCGAAGCAAAGATATGACTGATATTTTCTCCCTTCAGCCGTCGCGCCAGTTGTTGAGCTTGAACTTTACCATCTTCAGAAATCGGCGGATCGAAGGGTCGTTCTGCGGTGAGGAACCACTCAGGATTGACAAAATCAAGACGATTGGCGTGACGAGCAATCCAGACAATTTGAGTCATAGGAGACAATTCCCAAAGCATAGAATTCGCAGAATGCCAAACCTAAATATAAGCAAGTTAAAAGTCAAAAGTCAAAAGTCAAAGGAGACAGGAGACGAAAGAAACAGGAGATAGAAGGAATCCATTGATTTAAAAACACGGATTTCACCCACGCCTTATGCGCTTACCACCAATTGGCTCCTAACTTAAACCCAACCAACATCAAATAAGTAATTGGTCACTGATTACTGGTCACTGGTCACTGTTAACAGGCGATCGCCCCCAAGGGACGACATTTTCTAGCTTAAAAGTCATGTTTGCACGTACTGGCTCAAACGTTGCTCTAATCTACCTAATAATGTATCTACATCAGAAGCAAGATGCTCGAAACAAATAGGGGGAGGGGGTTCGATTTCAAATTGAATTAACTTAATTTGTCCGTTACCAATACCAAGAATTAACACTTGTTTTTCAGGATTATGAGCATCAATAAATCCTAAAACTTCTTGGATCTGACTGTTGACGCGATCGTTTAATTTTTCAATTGCAGATTTAGGACAAAAGATAAAACGCGGTGTCGGTTGGATGTCGATACCCAAGGTGTCATCGCTGGCTCCTTTTTCCAAAAACAACCCCCAAGATAGCGCTGCTAACTCTTGTTGATTCTCCTTAACAAAGCAATCTAATTGCTGTCGCCATTGTCCATCTTCTCCAACAGGTTGAGGGCTACCAAATGAGAACATAGTTGGTAATTAGTAATTGGTAATTGGTAGTTGGTAGTTGTTCTATGAGGAACAAATTTATTTTATGCCGGATTGGACGCGCCAGAGCGTGGCGTAGATTCCTCCACGTTCTAGGAGTTGTTCGTGGGTTCCAGATTCAATGAGTTTGCCATACTCCATGACATAGATACAATCGGCATTGCGGACAGTGGAAAGACGATGGGCGATCGCAATTGTGGTTCTATCGACAATAATTCGTTCGAGCGATCGCTGAATAGCTGCTTCTGTTTCGTTATCGACGGCTGATGTCGCTTCATCCAAGATTAAAATTGGTGGGTTCTTTAATACTGCACGGGCGATCGCAATTCTTTGTCGTTGTCCGCCTGATAATTTTTGTCCCCTTTCCCCCACAATTGTTTCATAATCTTGGGGCAGTTGCATGATAAATTCATGCGCTTCTGCAACCTTTGCTGCTGAGATAATTTTATCTATATTGGCATCGGGACTACCATAGGCAATATTCTCAGCTACAGTACCGTGAAATAAGAAAACATCCTGACTGACTAAACCAATACAAGCGCGTAAATCTCTCAATTTTAAATCGCGGATATCGATCCCATCTAAGGTAATCGTTCCCGATCGCACTTCGTATAATCTGAGTAGGAGTTTGACTAAAGTACTCTTCCCCGAACCCGTGGAACCAACAATTGCAATGGTTTTCCCAGCAGGAATCTGCAAAGATAGATTTTCAATGACGGGCGATCGCTCGTAATAAGCAAAGGTAACATCTTTTAATATCACCTCTCCTTTTACCTCATGAATTGGTAAGGTAATATCTCCAGTATGAATATCAATAGGAGTGTCGAGTAAATTCATCACTCGATTTGTCGAAGCCATTGCCCGTTGATATTGGTCAAAGGTTTCGCCTAATCTAGTTAGGGGCCACAACAAACGCTGAATTAAAAAGATCAAGACGCTGTACGTCCCTACACTCATTCTGCCCGCGATCGCTTCCATGCCTCCAAATAAAAGTAAAGCGGTAAAACCCGCTAAAATAATCATCCGAATTAAGGGAACGAAGGCAGCAGATAGCGCGATCGCTTTTCTGTTACTCTGACGGTAGGCTTGACTTTCCTCTGCAAGTCTGCTTGATTCATAGGCTTCGGCAGTAAAGCTTTTGATCGTCATAATGCCTGACAAATTATTTGCCAGCCTTGCATTCAATAAGCTAACTTTTTCTCGCACCTCTGCATAACGCGGAGCCAAAAGTCGTTGAAACGCTACCGAACCCCACAAAATAAAAGGCATGGGTAACATCGCCATCCAAGCGACGCTAGGAGCGAGAATAAAGAAAGCCCCGCCGATAATTAGAACTGTAGCGGTAACTTGGATAATTTCATTCGCGCCATTATCCAAAAATCGCTCTAATTGATTGATATCATCGCTCAAAACTGACATCAAGCCGCCCGTACTGCGTTCTTCAAAATAGGCGAGTTCTAATTCTTGCAAGTGGTTGTAAGCATCGAGGCGGAGTTCGTGTTGAATCCTCTGCGCCAAGTTGCGCCATTTCCTGGCATAGGCATATTCAAAAATTGATTCTAGTATCCAAATAATCACTGTGAGGACGGAGAGAATCAGAAATTGGGCAAAAACATCCTTAACTCCCCAACGGGCAATAATCGAATCTTGACGCTGTACTACCACATCAACAGCAACACCAATCAATACAGGTGGAGCCAGATCGAAGATTTTATTTAAGACAGAATAGAAAGATGCCAGCCAAATTTCCCCGCGATAGTGGCGAGTGTAGGCGAGTAAGCGTTTGAGGGGATGCTTTGGTTGAGGGCGCAACCTTGGGGAAGATTTGCGTTTTGGCGATCGCATTAATGCCTGCGGCTGCATTATCTGTATTATTTACATCTGTGGGTGTATATTCCAAGATAGCGTGGTGAGTCAGGAGAATTCGGAATTCGGAATTCGGAATTCGGAATTGAATGTCACTTTTGCTTCACTCTTTATCTCTTCTCACGCACCACGACGCAGCTAATATCGGCTTATACGCTTCGCCGCTCGCTGCAACACCCCACGCACCACGCACCACTCACTTTTAAAGCCAATTTCCCACTAAAACATAAGCTGCCCAATAGCCAGGACGACGGTAGTTAGGGTAGTTTTTCATCAGATTCAGTTGGGCTTGACGTAGGGCTTCGGCACGGGTGAGTTTAGTTTTGGTGAGTTGTTTGTAAAATTCACCAATAAAAATAGCTGTTGCTTCATCGTCAATTTGCCACAGAGAAGCTAAGGTACTCCTAGCCCCAGCCCTGACAGCAATCCCTGCTAGTCCCAAGGCAGCGCGTCTGTCTCCTATAGCAGTTTCGCACGCGCTGAGGACGAGTAATTCGATCGCATTTGGACGGCGACGATTGCGCGATCGCAATAAGTCATCAAATTTCCTGACGTTAATTGGTCCATCAGCGGCGAGGATAAATGTATTCTCGGCTTGAGAACTGAATTGACCGTGAGTCGCTAAATGAACTACGTTGAAGCTAGTTGAGTCGATCTTGGTTTCTAGGCTTTTGCTAGTAAAGGCGCGATCGAGTAATTCGGCGATCGCGACTCCGGCTTGTTGAATTAAATTAAATTCCAACCTGACAGCGGGTAAGGGTGGAAAGGGAGAGTTAGCAGGCGGAACGCTAAGTCCAGCAGTTAAGGCTTTGAGATTGGCTGGAGAGATAGGCTGAGGGTTGATGAGTTGCAAACCCGGACTCACGGCGATCGCGTATTTTTCGACCAGATATTGCTTACCATCAAATAATGCAGACATGGGAATATTTCGCAACGCCCCATCTGGGACGAATACTAGGGTTTTGACTCCGCTTTGCTGCAACTCACTAGCAATAGGTTGGATCAGCCAACTGTATATTTGTTGAGATAAAGTTCTGACATCTTTAGTACGATCCGGCTCGGTTAGCGATCGCTGCAATCGTTCTACCGTTTGCTCGACCTGAGTTTGCGGCTGATGGATCGTGTAATGGCGTAGGGGTTGCTGGGGAATTTTGAGAATCACTTCCAGGCGATCGGGTAATATAATCGGATAAATTACCGCTGCTGTAGGATTATCCCGATCCACCACATTATCGATCGCTACAGGTTGGGCTTCGATACAGGCTTCCCGAAAAAAGTTATCTAGTTCCGCTAACTGCAACGCTTCGATCGTTTCGCGTGCCTGGGCGAGGTTTTGCTGAGGAGTTGCCTCGCCTGACTTTTGCTCAGATAACAGCAAGGCAACGAGTTCTCGATAGACTGGTTCTACTTCATCGCGAAAATTAAATTGAATCTCTGGGTTGACAGCGACGAGATCGTTACGCAGAGCTTTTAAAGTTTTGACTGCTTCTCTGTAGGTGGCGATCGCCCCTGAAGTATCTCCCTGCGCTCTCAATAAGCGTGCCAATTGCCACTGCCAGCGATAAGTAATATCCGGTGCATTCACTGCCTGAGATAAGATTAAAGCCTGCTGTGTCAGCTCTTGAGCGCTTTGCCATTGCCGATTTTGCTCGTATAGACTACCTAAACTACCTACTGCATAAGCCTCAGCTCGTTTATCGCCCAAAGATCGAGATTGGTGGACGGCGGTTGCGAGTAATTTGGCAATAAATGTGGGAGTGGTAATTTGTAATTGGTAATTGGTAATTGGTGTTTTTCTCCCTTGTCTTCCTTGTCCCCCTTGTCTTCCTTGTCCCCCTTGTCCCCCTTGTCCCCCTTGTCTTCCTTGTCCCCCTTGTCCCCCTTGTCTTCCTTCCCCTAGTCTCATCAAACTTTGAGCGAAATCAATTTGGGCATATACTGTTTTACTACTGGGGGAGATGGTAGCAAGCAGAGATTGAATTTCGGGAATGAGCGATTGGGCAGTAGAATCTTGCGTGTCTACTAATAAGCTGAATTGGTTAAGTCGAGCTTGCAGTTTTGCAATCGGCGCGATCGCAGTAGTAGCAGCCTGTTGATAGTAGGCTAAGGCGGTTGGATTATCTCTTTGCGATCGCGCTGTATTACCGAGGCTAAATAAACTAGCCGCAATATCTGATTGCGAGTTGAGTTTTTGTGCTAAGACTAAACTCCGTTGCAATACTTGTTGGGAGTGTGGCAAATCGCCGATCGATCGCAGTAGGTTCCCCATTTGGCGAAGTCCGGCAGCTTTCAGCGAAGAATCTGGAATAGCACTGAGGCTGCGATCGGCAGAGGTTAACGTTTCTAAAGCCCGACGATATAGTCCCAAGGCTTGCAGCGCTTGAGTCTGATTCAGTAAACTACGGATGACCCCAAGGCGATCGCCTGCTCTTTCGTACACCGTAGCGGCTTGTTGCCACGTACTGAAAGCTGTGTCTGCTTGTCCCAATCCCAATTGCAAGCTAGCTTGGGTATTTAAGGCTTGAGCGAGAACTAGAAGAACGCGGGAGTCGGAAGTCGGGAGTCGGGAGTGGCTAGTGGCTAGTGGCTGGTAGCTAGAATTTCTTCCTTGTCCCCCTTGTCCCCCTTGTCCCCCTTGTCCCCCTTGTCCCCCTTGTCCCCCTTGTCCCCCTTGTCCCCCTTGTCCCCCTTGTCTTCCTTGTCCCCCTTGTCCACCCTTGTCCCCCTTGTCCCCCTTGTCCCCCTTGTCCCCCTTGTCCCCCTTGTCCCCCTTGTCCCCCTTGTCCCCCTTGTCCCCCTTGTCCCCCTTGTCTCCTTGTCTCATTTGCAAGGTATCCCAACAGATCGAAACTAACAGCGATCGCCTGTTCTGCCTGCTGCCACTGTCCGAGTTGCTGATAGGCTAAAGATAAATTGCTGGAGGCGATCGCGAGATTGAGCTTATCTCCTTTGGCTCTATAGTTTTGCGCTGCTTGTTGCCAGATTTTTACTGCTTGGGCAAATTGTCCGGCTGTATAGAGTTCTCTGCCTTGTTGCAATAATTGTGCATCATCACCGCTGCTCTGTGTTGGTTGCACAGCGATCTCTGGAGCGGATGGAACTGCGATCGCCGTTCCAGGGAGGAAAATTAACAATACTGCGAGGTAAGTTTTTGAGATTGACATTGTTATTACCTCTCACCTCTTACCTCTTGCCTCTTGCCTTAAAACAAACTGTAATTGACCGAAAAATATACGCCGTTTTCTTGCCAGGTGCGATCGCGGTCTTCAATATCGACTAAGGGAATACCCCAATCTAGACGAGCAGTTACGGTGTCTGCTAGTTGAAAGCGCAATCCCAAGCCTACCGATACTAAGGTATCTTCGTCTTCAGGCGGAGTCAAATCATCCACCGATCGCCCAGCTTCGTTCCAAATCGTTCCAAAATCGACGAAGGGCGTGACTTGTAGTGTCAATTGCCGTTCGGGAACGCGATAAACTGGAATGCGCAGTTCTGCCGAAGCAAATAAACCACCATCTGATAGCAGTGCATCTTGACGGTAGCCTCTGACGCTTTCGAGTCCACCTACGCCAAATTGTTCTAAAGGTACGAGCGGATCGTCAGCAATTTGGATATTTGTACGGAGTAGGAATAAAGTATCGGGAGCCAGCAACCGTACCCATTGCGCTTGTCCTTGCCAGGAGAAGAAGCGACTGTCTGGAGCATCGCTGTTAATCGTAGCGTCAAATGCTCCCACACCTAAATTAAATTGCGATCGCGCTGCAAATACTTCTCTGGTATTACGTTGCGTCCATTCCTGAAAGAATTGGACGGCTGAAATGCGAGTATCTCCATCCTCATCTGCGCCTGGTGATAGCAAAGAGGAAGGATAGTCAAACTCTTCTAAAACATCAGAAGAAATTTCGCTTTCACGCCGCGCTGCTGTTAAACCAAGAGCGAATTCACGATTAGGAGATTGCAATATAGGTTGACGATAGCTGAGTTCAAAATAGCGGGAATTACCATCAATTTCGAGGTCGTCGAATGGAGGTTCGATCACGTTGCTGTCGGTAAATCCAACATTCAAGCTAACCGCGCCATTTTTAGCATTTACGGGGATTGTATAACTACCATCTATGCCGTTGCTACCGTCGGTATTGCTATATGCAAAACTCAACCCATCGCCAAATCCGAGTAAATTAGCTTGATTCAATTGCACCCGTCGCCGGAAGCTACCAACACTAGGCGATCGCCCGTTATCCAATACAATTTGCGTATCAAAGGTATCTGCTTCTTTCACAGTGACATCTAGCACGCTCGTACCTGCACGAGTCCCTGCTGAAAGTTCGGCTGAGAGGTTTTGAATTAAGGGATTGAGTTGTAGCAGTTGCAAAGCCTCTAACAGGCGTTGTTGGTTCAGGGGTGTGGCTTGCGGAATGCGATCGCGAATGTAACTAGGTCTTAATCGCCGCGTTCCCTGTATGTTAACTGCTTCTAATCCCCCTTCGACGACTTGAATTTTCACTACGCCGTCTTGGATGGCTTGGGGTGGAATTAAAGCCCCAGAGGTAATATATCCTTTATCTATATATAGTTGCGTAACAGCAGTACGGGCTTGAAACAGTTCGGCAAAAGACAGCGATCGATTTGTGAAGGGAGCTAAAACTTTCTCGAAATCTTGGGGGCTAAATACCGTACTGCCAGTCACCTCAAACCTTTTAACTGTTAGTTTTTCTGGAATTTTTCCCGGTATAGGTGCGGGTGTGGGAGGTGCATCAGGTGGCTGTAATAAATCTTCTGGTGGTGGTAAGGGAGCGGGTGTCGGGAGTTCTGGAGGCGCGGGTTCGGAGCGCGGAATTACATCTTGGGGACGCGGAGGCGGTGCAGGGAGAGGGGGAGTTTGAGCGATTGGGAGTTGTGCTTGTAAGTTTGTCCGTGCAACGACCGCCGGATCGGGGCTAGCATTAAGACTAGGAGTCAGTAAACAAAAACTAATGCTTATACAACCAATCCCTCCCGTTATTTGTATGAGGAGGGATGCAAAACTATTGTAAAATTTACGTTCCATTACAGCTATTCGGTCTAAACCAAGGAATATTAAGCGTATCGGTAATAACAGAAGCAGTCAGTATGACCTCACCATTAGAACCTACCACCCACCCTGTAGCTTCCACAAGTGGGGCGGGATTAACTTTATTGGAAATTTCTGCGGGAGTCGAAATTGCTTTTGACTTTTGACTTCTAACTTTTGACTTTTCTGCAATGCCCAAATCTGCCAAGATGGACTCGCTTCTAGTTGTTTCGGCAGGAGTTGGAGGTAAGCCACCTCGTCCAGCGATCGCGAAGCTGCTTTCTCCTGATGCTACGCTACCTACAGAACACCCTTGAGCCACCAAACCGCTGACATCGACGACATCTGCTGGTAAGACAACTAACTCAGCGCTGGGGTCTACATCTGGTCTTCTAATTTCTACGATTCCATTAAGACCGCGATCGGAGCTGGCATCGATCGTACTATCGGGAGACACAAAGAGTCCTTGGGTTGTAATGCTGATATTACCACCGCGACCATCGACAGCTTTAGCTGTAATTTTGCTTCTTTCTGCTAGTACTAGATTGTCTGTATCAACATTTATATTGCCACCATCGCCTGCACCTTCCGCACTAGTAGAAATTTCACCATTGTTGCGTAATGTAAGTAAGTCCAGGTTTTGTAAGTTTATATTTCCACCGTCACTGCTGAATTTACTGGTAGCAGTAAGTTTGCCACCATCTTCTACACGGATGGAATTAGCTGTAACTTCCAAGTTGCCTGCATTACCCGTACCGAAACTGCTGACACTTATTTCCGCCTCATTCCCAATCGTCAAACTTTTTGTATTAATTCTCAGATTTCCAGCAGTTGCACCACCTTGAGCGATCGCAGTTAAGGTACTCGGAGAACCATTTTTTGTAGTCCCCGTCAGCTCTACAGATTCAGATGCGTTGATAGTGAGGTTTCCTCCTTTGCCTGTTGCTGGTACGAACTGGTTGAGAGTTAGATCGAAAACAATTCCCTCTGATGCTGTGGATATTTTTGCTCCATCTCTGACAATTAGTTTTGAAGTATTAATTGTTAAGTCCCCTGCATTTCCAGCAGCAGCAGTTGCACTAGATAAACTACTAAATGCCTCAAAATTATCAATAGATAAAGGAAAACTACCGATTATTTGTACTGATTCTGATGCGTTAACAGTTAATTTTCCTCCAGCACCTGTAGCAAAAGTAGAAGTAAAAACTTGCGCCCCTTCTTTCACGGTTAAATTTTTAGTATTGAAAGTAATACTTCCGCCATTTCCTGCTCCAAAAGTTAAAGTAGATATTACGGTATTCACGCCCGCCAATTCTATATTATCTGAGGCGTTTATAGTCAAATTTCCCGGTTGGATTTCTTGTCTATTTATAGAGGTCAATCCATAATTGTTAATTTGAATTACCTTACCTTGAAGGTGAAGATCGCCATTACTTTCACCACTGACATCTAAATAAGGTATGTTTGCAAAGCTATTTAACTCAATATTTTGAAAATTTTGTACCTGCTCGTATCCCAACTTCCAGCCTTTTTCTGTGGGCTTGAGATTCACTAAACTATTATCGAAAACACTGCCTAGTTCAATTCGTCCCTCTGCTGCTGTCATATTTCCACCCTCTTGTAAAATACTACCTCCTACAAGTGCTAATGTTTTACCTGTCACTACTTGTAAACCAGCAGGAAAGCCAAAGTAATTTACTGCTCCGTTGAGAGACGCTTGAGAGCGGTTAACGATCGCGCCAGAATTGGAGCCAAATTGCAAGCCGATCGGCGTATTAACTGTTAGTAAGGGCGGAGTTTGAGAATGATTTGCATCGAACTGAGTGCCATCGGCAAAAATAATGCTACGCGCTGTACTAGCGAGAAATGAACCACCAATATTGAGCGAGGCATTAGTGCCAAAAATAATTCCATTTGGATTGATTAACAATAAGTTGGCGCTACCGTTAGCGGCGATCGCGCCATCTATATTAGAAGCACTAGAGCCAGTCACGCGGGTGATAATATTTTCAATATTTACATCGTTATTGAAGCGCACTTCACCATTTGCTGGGATAGAAAACTGCTCGAAGCTGTGAAATAGATTTTTACCCCGCGCTGCTCCACCTTCAATTTGAGAAGTTAGAGGAGTAGTTTGGTTAACTGATGAGCTTTCAGCACCTAATGTATTGTCGGGAACAACCTGAGCTGAAATCCGATCTTCAGTAGCGATCGCTCCACTAACTGCTACACAGCACGCCAGCCGTAGCCGCCAACCCCAACTACTCCTACTTTGAGCCATTTTTAAATTTACTCAGACATCGACATACTTAAGAGCATATCTGAGTATGTCAGACAGGCAACAATATAACTTAGAAAACCCCTCTTGTTGCAGGAATAATTCTAAACATACCTGTGGCTGTATCACCCAATCCACTTACCAGGAGGTGGCGCACAAGCTTGGTTTGGGGGGCAAGGGCAAAACCAAGCAGTGGTTCGGAATACACTATCTGGTGAGGGATCTGGCAACACGCTGGTATTTGGACGGCAATCGCGATCGGATGGTGTTTTCTCAAAAAAATTGAATTCTATGGAAATATTTTTAGTGTCTAACACGCCATATTTTTGAAATATCTTATTTAGTGAGGACAATATATCTTCCTGATTGAGAAGTGCCATTATTTCTTGTTGAATAGCATCGTTGTCCATTGTGCTTCTCCTAGAAAACTCTATTTTGTCAGCGATCGGTTGACAGCGATCGCCCACAGCTAAATTTCAATACAGAAGAAATAAGTTGAGTTCCCGAAATCTGTCAATCATAGTACTTTTGTGCTAAATCGAGCGATTTTTGAAATAGTTATGCTGTACAAGCGATCTGATGCTTTCAGGTGGGAAGCAAGAAGCTGAAGCTTGGCAATTATAAATCGCCGCTATAAAGGCTTAACCGATCTGCCATGAGTCTGCGCTAACAGACTTTGTTAATGTAGTTACGGATTACATTCGCCCTTTCTCATAGCGATTTTCGATTGGGTAAAACACGCGATCCGTAGGGGCGCACAGAGAAAGCGCCCCTACAAATGTCACGCACGCAATCGAGAATTGCTATCAGACTAGAGTTTCCTGTTTCCTGAAAATAGTTGGCACTTCCATGCACATCTGGGCAAGTCGGACTTAGTATTGACAAAAGGAACCTAGAATCCACACGCTCAGCCCATGCAAACTCTGGAAAAGACAGAACCCAAACTCGCCCAACTTAAAACCCTCCTGACAGAGATTAACGACATTGAATCGGCTGCATCCCTCCTCTATTGGGATCAAGCAACGTATATGCCTCCCGAAGGCGCAGCAGCAAGGGGAAGGCAATTAGCCACGCTAGCGCAGATTGCCCACACGAAATTTACCGACCCGCAAATCGGACAACTATTAGAAGATTTACGCCCTTACGAACAAAGCTTAGCCTACGATTCAGATGAAGCAAGCCTGATCCGCATCACGCGCCACGACTACGAACGTGCGGTCAATATTCCCCCTGCTTTTACAGCTAAGTTTTCACAACATACGGCTGAGTGTTATGAAGTTTGGGCAAAGGCAAGGGCTACAAATGATTTTGCTACAGTTGCGCCTTATTTAGAAAAGACATTAGAACTGAGTCGCGATCGCGCTAACTTTTTTCCTGGGTACGAGCATATTGCCGATCCATTGATTGCAGATGCAGATTATGGCATGACAGTCAAGAGCGTGCGATCGCTATTTACTCAACTGCGTCAGGAACTCGTCCCCATTGTCGAAGCAATTGCTTCTCAACCCGTAGCCGACGCATCTTGCTTGCACCAGCATTTCCCTGAAGCCGAACAACTAGATTTCAGCTTCAAAGTTATCGAACAACTCGGTTACGATTTTCAAAGGGGACGACAGGACAAAACCCTACACCCCTTCATGATTAAATTCTCTACAGGGGATGTCCGCATCACCACTCGCGTGCGCGAAAATGACTTGAACGAAGGGCTATTTAGTACGATTCACGAAACCGGACACGCACTCTACGAACAGGGAGTGAGTCGGGCATACGAAGCTACGCCACTAGCGGGAGGAACTTCAGCGGGAGTGCATGAAAGTCAATCGCGGTTGTGGGAAAATATGGTGGGCAGAAGTCGTCCTTTTTGGAAATGCTTTTATCCCCAGTTGCAGGAAACCTTTCCCCAACAGTTAGGAAAAGTTGACTTAGAAACATTTTACCGAGCGATTAATAAAGTCGAGCGATCGCTCATTCGCACCGATGCCGATGAAGTCACCTATAATCTCCATGTCTTGATTCGTTTCGACCTGGAATTGCAGTTATTAGAAGGTAAATTAGCAATTCGCGACCTTCCTGACGCTTGGAACGAACGTTACAAATCCGATCTTGGCATTACCCCACCCAACGATAGTATTGGTGTTTTACAGGATGTCCACTGGTACGGTGGTGCGATTGGCGGTGCGTTCCAAGGATATACCCTCGGTAACTTAATGAGCGCTCAATTCTTTGCTACTGCAACGCAAGCACATCCAGAAATTCCTCAACAAATCGCCTCTGGTAACTTTACCACCTTGCACGACTGGCTGAAACAAAACCTCTACCAACACGGTCGCAAGTATACGGCGGCGGAATTAATCCAACGGGTGACTGGTAGTCCCCTGCAAATCGAACCCTTTATCAGCTACATCAAACAGAAATTTGGCGAATTGTATGGAATTTAGGGAGTAGTGTCTGGTGACTAGTGACTAGTGACTGGATTCAAGATTCTGGTTCCACTAGCCACTAGCAACTCACCAACTACCACTCACCAACTACCAATTACCAACTACAACATTCTTGGGGAATTTATCATGTCCGAACTGCTGCAAACTGTTCTCGATAGTGAAGAAAGAAGCGATCTGCGCCAGTTTTTTAGCGAGATTCGTCATCAAGATAAGAAGTATTTGTTGAGAAACGACATTCTGATGTCGTATGTCGAGTACTGCAATAAGTACCAAAAGTCGGCTGAATTTTATAGCGGTTCTCATCTGGGTAAGCTCATTTACTATACCCAAGAAATCATTCTAGAAAATGGTAATCTTTGTTTAATTATCCGCCAAAAAATTGCCAGTCAAGAATTCTATCGAATCACAGAAGATTTGATGGTAGAAGTGCTGACGATACAGGAATTGCTTGATGTTCGCGATCGCTTTGTCAACCGCTACCATCCAAATGAAGGGGATATTCTCGAACTCGATTTTGGACCTTTTTACGACTACACTCCCACCATTCGCGACCCGAAAAATATTGGTAAGGGGGTACAGTATCTCAACCGCTATCTTTCCAGCAAATTGTTTCAAGACCCCAGACAATGGTTGGAAAGTATGTTTAACTTTCTCCAGGTACATCAATATGATGGAATTCAACTGCTAATTAACGGCAGAATTAAGTCCCATCAACAATTATCCGATCAAATCAAAAGAGCGATCGCATTTGTGGGCGATCGCGCCAGTGAAGAACCCTACGAAAATTTCAAATTTGACTTACAAATGATGGGGTTTGAACCTGGCTGGGGAAACACGGCGGGGCGGGTACAAGACACTTTAAGTATTCTCGATGAATTGATCGATTCTCCCGATCCGCAAACCCTGGAAGCTTTTATTTCTCGGATTCCGATGATCTTTAAGATCGCCCTTGTTTCGTCCCACGGCTGGTTCGGACAAGAGGGAGTTTTGGGACGACCCGATACAGGGGGTCAGGTGGTATACATCCTCGACCAGGTAAAAAGTTTAGAAAAACAGTTGCAGGAAGATACGACCCTGGCGGGTTTGGACGGGATGAATGTGAAGCCGAAAGTTGTCATTCTCACCCGCTTAATTCCTAATAGCGATGGAACTCTTTGCAATCAAAGATTAGAGAAAGTTTATGGAACGGAAAATGCTTGGATCTTGCGCGTCCCGTTGCGAGAATTCAATCCTAAACTGACACAAAACTGGATCTCGCGGTTTGAGTTATGGCCCTACCTAGAAACTTTCGCGATCGATGCTGAGAAGGAATTACTAGCAGAATTGCATGGAAAACCCGATCTAATTATCGGTAACTATTCTGACGGTAATTTAGTCGCATTCTTACTATCGCGGCGGATGAAGATTACTCAGTGTAATATTGCCCACGCGCTAGAAAAGTCCAAGTATTTGTTTAGCAACCTGTACTGGCAAGATTTAGAAGATAAATATCACTTCTCGCTACAATTCACCGCCGATCTGATTGCCATGAATGCGGCTAATTTTGTCATTAGCAGCACCTACCAAGAAATTGTCGGGACTCGCGATAGTGTCGGGCAGTATGAATCCTACAAGTCCTTTACAATGCCAGACTTGTACCACGTTGTCAGCGGAGTCGAACTATTCAGCCCTAAATTTAACGTGGTTCCGCCTGGGGTTAATGAAAGTTACTACTTCCCATATTCGCGGATGGAAGACCGCGTGCCAAGCGATCGCGAACGGGTAGAAGACCTATTATTTACCTTGGACGATCCCGTTCAAGCTTACGGCAAACTCGACGACCCCAGCAAGCGTCCAATTTTCTCGGTAGCCAGGTTAGACCGGATTAAAAACTTAACTGGTTTAGCTGAGTGTTTTGGGAAAAGCGAAGCATTGCAAGAACATTGCAATTTAATCTTAATTGCTGGGAAATTGCGCGTTGAAGAATCGGAAGACAACGAAGAAAAGGATGAAATTGTCAAGCTTTATAGCATCATCGACCAGTACAATTTGCATGGCAAGATTCGCTGGTTAGGGGTACGCTTGCCTAAATCTGCTTCTGGGGAAGTTTACCGCGTCATTGCTGACCGTCACGGTATTTTCGTGCAGCCAGCGTTATTTGAAGCTTTCGGCTTAACCGTATTAGAGGCGATGATTTCTGGTTTACCGACTTTTGCCACTCAGTTCGGGGGACCGCTAGAAATCATTCAAGATAAGGTAAATGGTTTCTACATCAACCCAACGCATCTAGAGGAAACAGCCGATAAAATTTTGGAATTTGTGACGAAATGCGAACAAAATCCTAATTATTGGTATGAAATTTCCACGCGAGGAATTGACCGAGTTTACAGCACTTATACTTGGAAAATTCATACTACGCGCCTGCTATCTCTGGCACGAATTTACGGTTTCTGGAATTTTATTTCCAAAGAAAACCGCGAAGACTTGTTGCGTTATCTTGAGGCTTTATTCTATTTAATTTATCGTCCAAGGGCGCAACAATTGTTAGAACAACACATGCATCGTTAAGTTATCGGGTGCGTTAACAACGCACCCTACCTTACTACTGCCAAACAAAAACTTTGGCTTCGTAAGGACCAATGTCCAGCAGCATATCTTCCCCAGATTCGAGGTCGTAATTCCCCGTCCATTCGTGCCATTTTCCAGCAGCAGGGAAGTTATCGACGCGATACCCAGCTAAGAAGTTTTCTGAGAAATTAGCGATTACAACTACGCGAGAACCTTCATCGTTCCAACGAGTGTAAGCTACGACTTTAGCTTCTGGATTTTCGTGGAAGAAATCGATATTTTCCGTGTAAAGCGCGTGGTTGTGCTTGCGGAGGTTAATTAATCCTTTGTAGTATTCAAATAAGTTGCGATTGAGATCGTTGCCCAGCAGTCCCCACTCGATTTTGGCAGATTCAGTTGTTTTCGGCTTATATTCACCAAATTCTTCACCCATCCAAACTAAAGGAACACCAACAGCTGTCATTAATAAGGCAACTCCCAATCTAATTCTCCTGAAGGCTTCTTCGTCAAAGATTTGGCGATCGCCTAACTCTACCATCAAATGGTTGTGGTCGTGGTTGGTCAGGTAATTGACAACATTAGTTGCACCCATGAAGCCTTGACGCTTGCAGTCAATGACATCTTTAAGTCTTTCTAAGTCGAAGGTGTCACCGCAAATGTGCGCCAAAACATCGTGGTAAAAACTATCGTGCCAGCAACCATCCATCGGACCATCTACATTAGTAATGGATGTTGTTTCGGGAATGTGTTCGGCAACAGTATAAAAAGGCTTCATGCTGGCTTTTTGCTTGGCTTCATTCACTATCCAATGCATGAAGTCATAGTTGGCAATTTGTCTTGCAGCGTCAAAGCGAATGCCATCAATATGAAATTCTTCCACCCAAAATCGCACGTTGTCGCCAATAAATTTCCGTGCTGGATATGTTTCTAAATTTTCATCGTAAAATTCGTAATTAAACTCTGGTCCCCAGTTATTATCGGGGTCGCGGGGTTCGTGATGATACCAATAATCGTGGTCGATTTGAGTTAGCGGACTTTCTGCTTCTGAGTGGTTGTAAATCCCGTCCATGATAACGCGAATGCCTTTTGCATGGCATTCATCGATCAGTTTTTTCAATCCCTCTGTAGAACCGTAGCTGGATTCTGTAGCGAAAAAGTGACGGGGATTGTAACCCCAGCTATGATCTCCCGGGTATTCTTTAACTGGCATCAATTCGATTGCGTTAACACCAAGTTCGCACAGATAATCTAACTTTTCAACAACGTGTTTGTATTTACCGCGTGCGTGAGGGTCGTCTTCACCACCAGAAAAATCGCCAACGTGCATTTCATATATTACCAACTCGCGATCGCTCGGTAATGGCTTGTCGTCGTGTTGCCATACATAAGTATCCAGAATCCGCTGTCCATCTTTTACCCGCACTACTGCATTTTGCGTTGGGTTATCGATATCTGTAGCATAAGGATCGATAACATCTACCCATTGGTCGGGTTCAAAGAACCAAGATTTAGACTGGACGCGAAACTTATATTGATATACGCCATCTTCTAATTCAACTTTTGTCCGAAAGTACCCGTCTTTACCTTTTTCCATCGCTATCTCTTCCCAATTGGAAAAGCAGCCAATTAGCTTCGCACCTTTGTTATATGGAGCAAATAAACTAAATTCTATTGGGCTTGCCATGATTTTTTTAATACAGTGACGAACACCCGTATTGTCTTACGCGCAAACAGAGTTTGAAAATCATTCACGGGGTAGAAGATAAGTTATTCTACCTTCCTCCCCAAGATATACGAGCGAACGATTCTTTTCAGGCAAGTCCCAAAAATTGATGAATTAACTGAGTGTTCGATCGCATCTCTATCAATTTTATTAAAAATCTCAATCCTATCTCCATCAACTGTACTTCTTCAGATATATGTCTATAGCCAGAGTTTGAAGTGGAGCGCGATCGCGCTTCAAAATATTTGTTAAGATATGTGTAGCTGATAATACAGACTTACATTTTATTTAACTTTAAATTTTCATTATTTAGATAGAACTGTGTTTTGTCTTGCGGCAGAGGGTGAGTAAACTGTAACAAAGCTAACCTAAAAACTAGGAAAGGAAATAGTTGGAGCTTTCCCTTTCTAAACCAAATTATTTTCAGCCAAATTATGGCGCTTGTACTGAATTAAAATTTCAGACGATGCGGCTAGAATAGACCTAATTTTTTCCAAAAATCCTATGCAGCTAGAATCCCTAAATAAAAGTTACAAGAGTAACAATATACCTGCGATCGAATTTCCCTTGGTCTTTTCTAGCTTTAGAAATGGATTGTGGCTGTTTGGAATTCCTTCCTGGTTATTTGGTATTGTCGATCGCAGTTTTGCCGCTTTTACTGATGGATATGTCTCTTCTATAGAGCTGGTACACTTATTTACAGCTTCTTTTTTCTTACTAGGCTGGATTTATCTCAAACCTGAAGAAAGCTCAAATATTGGTGGAATTGGTGCAGTCAGAAGTTATGCAATTGAGGCACGAAACTCTATAGATGAGCATAGCTTACACGCAACCACAGCTAGAATGTCAGAGCTGCAAGAGCAACATGTCATTCGTCAAGAATATATCTTACCCTTTCATTACATTTGCCAAATTTACCATCTTTTAAATCTCAAACACTTAGAGACAATCCACCATTTCAGTCTTAACAACCTTAAAGTGATTGGAGTTAGTCAAATTCAGCCGACACAAAGCGGGGGAATGGTAAGATTTCAAACTGTGTTAGATTCACCTGCTAACGTGTTACGAATTTGGCGACAACCAATAGTCGAAGTAGGATTAACCTTACATACTCCGTATACGGTAGAGTTGAGTATTCCGGTTTATAACCAGCGATACATTACTGTTTTGTTCAATGTTATTCCCGTTGGTGCTAACGAGCATAAGCTCATTATCGATATCTACAGCAATCTCAATTGGCCCCGACCATTATTGCAAGTCGTGTTGCATTTTGCCGCTTGTTTGACTTTGTTTGAAGATTTACCTTATTTGCAAAGAATCGCTCAGAAAAAAGTACATCATCTCGTCAATCTCAAAGGAATCTCCGAAAGAGATACGATGTGGTTGTATAGGAGATTTGTGAAATTGCATGGAGCGCGTCAAGTACTAAGCTTACCTGAAGCAAAGGCTTAAATATACGTGTTAATAAATCTCTTTCCAAGCTGCTACAGTACTCTTCCCGATTTCGCTATCTACAATTTCTCCGCTTTCCGTCACCAATCGAATGCCAATATTTTCACTTGGGGAGTTTTTCAAGGCAGAGGCTAAATCTGGTTTGACGCGAAACCTACTATTATCTCCTTCTAGTTGAAAAACGCGATCGCCGACTTTGATATATAGATTGGCAATTCCCAAAGCTGCGTTTGCGGTTAAACAGTCTCTACTGATACGATGGTCAAACCAGCCATGACCAAAATTGCAATCGCGATCGCTATAAGCTAATAAGAAGCGTACCGAATCATTCCGCCAGAGGCTAACGACTTGTATTCTGGCGTTTGTATTTAAAATACGTCGATAAAAGAAGTTTTTATCGAAAATACCCACATACTCTCCCTCAAATGGATCGATAATTCTTACAGGTTGCGACCACGGCACGTCAATCCCTGGATCTAAAGCTGCCGATCGCACGATCGGGAGTTCTTGGGAAATCGCAGATGGAATAGAGATATATACTGTAGCGATCGCTAAAGACGCAAAACATAATTTGACTGCTTGACGCTTCAGCGAATGTCTAAAAACACAAGTTAGGCTGATGGAAGACATAGAGTAATACCAGAAAGTAAGCTATTTTCACTCTAGTACTTTCATTGTAGTCTTCTCCTCCTTTATCAAGCCGATCCATTGCCACCGATATCAACCTAGTACCAGTCGTCAGTTTTTTTAGTAGAGTGGGCAATGTCCATCTTACGCTTGAGTTTCACTCAAAAAAAACTATAATTTTTAAGCTATCTCAATTCGTAAAATTCGACCAGATTTTTTATATAAAGGTACTAAGATTGGAGTTAGGTATTTCAACCACCACGGTTGCAAACGGTGGGGATATTTGGCAAATTCGGTTAAATAATAAATTTCCTCTTTAACTCTAATTCCTACATTCCAAGTTTCTAGTTCTTGAGAATTGTCAATTCCCCAGCTAAATTGAGCGTTGGTTTTAGATACTGTATCGTGAGCTTGAGTATTCTTTGCTCGTTTAGAACTCAGCACGTCAAAAAGCATCTCGACTGGAGAAAACTGCTGGTGAATCTGCTGAAATAAGGTTCGTACTTCTGATGCTGTCAGATACATACTAACCCCTTCCATAATCATTAATACAGGTCGATCTTCTGCTCGATTAATTTTAGAAATCCATGCAGCATCTAAAAGCGAACTCGAAATTAACTGATAGCGATCGCTCGGAGTTACTAACTTGCGTTTTAGTTCGATGACTTCAGGGAAATCCACCTCATACCACTGCACCTCACCGTTATCGATGCGAAAAAATCGCGTGCAAAGTCCCGCACCTAAATTCACAACAATAGCTGTAGGATGAGTTTGCAGAAAATTTGAAACAGCGCGATCGTAAACTCTGGCACGAATAACACAACCTAGTTGAGATACCCATCCTTGACTATATTTCTCAAAGTCATAGTCTAACTTTTCGGCAATTTCTACTGCTTTTTCATCCTTGAGGATAGCATCTTGGCGTAAAGTTTCTACAGAACGAGCGTATAGAGTAATTGTTAGCGTTTCAGCCACACCCGTGAGTTTAGCAGTCGATTCTTTTACTTGACTCATAGTCTTTTAGATGCTGAAAAATTGGCTAGAGTTTTGGCGATCGCAAGTTTCAATCTATTCAAATTTATGCTGACATTGACGGCAAGCATGACATGGCTGAGTTCTGGGTTCAAAGTCGCGACAGGCAATTGCTGCTTCCGTACAGGCATTTATTGGGTTTACCGTGCATTTGAGCCGATAGTCGTTGGTGAAAAAGGCACACCCAGAACAGGGAATTTGATGTAGTGTTTTGATGCGATCGCTGGCTTTTTCAATGGAAAGGATGGCGCTAACGCAAGCGCCAATTGTCATTGCCCAAGCACAGCAAGCAAGAAAAATTGTCATTAACATTTGATTCCTATAGTTGGTTGCATGTCACGAGAGAGCTGCATTTCAAGATAATTTTGGCAGTGAAACCTAGATGTAATGAGACGAAGACAAACGAATTTTGCGTGTCAGCCGAGAATCTGGCTCACCGCACTTTTGGAACAGGCAAATTTTTTTGGAACACTCAAATTTTATTGATAATTACTTTCAATAAATTATTTGTATATAAAACTTAATATTTGCTGTCTGAACTCATACTGAAACCATGTTACTCAAACTAGACTACAGAAATTCATCTGTAGTCCCCCTGTTTAAGGGGGGTTGGGGGGATCTTCTCTGCCGTAGTCAAATGTAAATCAGTGCGTGATACTTGTAGGGGCGCACAGCCGTGCGCCCCTACAGATCGTGTTTTACCCAATTGAAAATTGCTATCAGTCGCACGTGCCAAACCTCCGTCAATAAAACAAATCAGGCGCTACAGCTAACTGCGCGCCCATACAGATTTATTACACTCAAACGAGAATTACTTACTCCGGTCGGTGGATAATTGTTTCCATCACCCGGCGCTTTGTTCTTGGCTCAATTCCGAATATTCGCAAATACTCATTTTGATATTCAGACAAATTGACTTCGAGCGCAGTAATTGCTTCTGATTCACCTACAATACTTTGACCGCAACTCTTCCAAGAATTAGTCCGAAATCGGCGTTTATCTACATGTTCGATACCAATGTGGTAGCCTTGCGCTATTAAATTTCGTACTTGCTCCAAAGTTTGTAAGCCAATTTGAGTTGATATTACCTCATTGTGACGATTATTATGAACTGGAAGCTCGTAAGATTCAACTGAGTTTACTACTCCACTACTAGCTTGGGGCAATTGAATACTTTCATTGACAAATCGATTCCCAGATTGCCAAACAGGAAGAGGCGTTTGTGTAGGTGAATAATTTTTTACTGGATTCTTTGCGGATTCTGCACCATTACCAAAGGGCGAAGTGACAGTTTCTGGCTGCGTTGATTTCGGTTTTTCTGGTGGCGCTGGAGGAGTATATTCTCTATAATACCTGTTTCCATCTAAAGCTCGATTATACTCTTTGACTAGCTGAGAACTCTGTACTTGTTGCTGCTCTTTCACCATCAAGTTACCCATTTCAATCAAACGGGATAGATTGAATTTGGGCTTGCTAAATTCTGGTGGTCGATCGGCACTATTTACAACTCTTCTCGATACCTGCTCTATACCAATTTTGAAGATAAAGTCGCGAATTTGCTCGTCGTAAATTCTAGAACGCAGGGCACTAAAGAAATCGACTGACTGGTTGGAGAAAGTATCGACTAACTGCTCTATTTCCCGTGATGAGAGTCCGTCGTCTGAATAAATTCCAGCTACGATACCGACTTTATCACTGCGATCGGGTTGCCAGTAAAATTTTTCCATTCTACCGTCTCGAATTAATGGCGCGTATAGAGTGGAAAAATCATTACCTGTAACAATAATTGGGACGCGATGTAAAGGTGTTTCGTCGTAACTACCAGGTAATTGTACGTTAGTTGGATTATCCGCAATATTCATCAACGTGGCGTTTACCAACTGAGTATTCACCGTATACTGAGTGCCTTCATCAAATCGTCCTGCGCCTGCATCGAGATCGTTAATCATGATGGCGCACATTTTACCCCGCACGCGGATCAATTCTGCTGTCTCTCGATAGCGCAGACGCAGCAAACGCGAAGGATCTCCAGCATCGGGGCTTTCCAATTCACCACCAGAAATATGAGTAATTTCTATCCCCATCTTCTCGAATACTAAATCGCACTGAAAAGATTTTCCCTCGCCTTTACGTCCGTGAACGCCTAAAATCAACGGTACGCGAATACCAGGAATATTTAAATAATTCTTGGTGATAAATACAGCGATTTTTTCGAGAAAACGAGGTGCAATGTAGTAATTCATGAATCTATCAGATAGGTCGAGCCGCTTAAACTTATCTTAAGTTTTTTTTGGTTGTTGCGATCGCTTTTTCTCGATCTACTTAAGATTGCTGTTGTGCTACTTTTCTCACAGCATCTATGTCTAATTGCAGTTGCTCGGCAATCTGTTCTACTGTTAATCCTGCTTTCAGTAACAAGGGTACTGCTGCTAGTTTACCTTCCTCTCTACCTTGTTCTCTACCTTGTTCTCTACCTTGCTCTCTACCTTGCTCTCTACCTTGCTCCAGCCCTTCTGCTAAAGCTTCCTGGTAGACTTTGGTTTGTTTTAGTTCGTTTAATCCCAACATCGCTTCTATCTCCTCTCTGCTCAAGTCTGGAAATTTGTAAACGAATACAGTTTCTACTAATTCTATAAATTTTCTCTGATTTCCGGCATCGGTTAATTCACGTCTAATTCTTCCTACCAACCGCCTACCCCGTTCCGAAGCAACCTCTTGTCTTAAACCAATGAGTTGCAATAAACTTAGTCCCAAAGATAGATTTTCAGTTTCGCCTAATTCATCTAAGTAGATGCGCTGGAATTGGGAACTAGATGCAAATACCCGATACTGTCTAGGTAAACCTGGATCTAAACTACGTCTGGTAAAAACTAAAATGGCTTGCCAATCATTAACTGGTTGGTAGTCGTGTAAATACAAAAAAATTTGGCTAAAAAAACTGGAATAAAGAACTTTTTTGCTGTCTTTATAACCTTGAACTTCGACAAAGACAATAGGTAAGTCAGTAGCGTAAATTGGCGGTACTAAAATACCATCTATCCGAAAGCTAGTTTGTTTGACTTCTTGGGAGGCAAAGCTGTAGGTAATATTTCTAGCGGATAAATTACCTATAAGTTCAAAAACGATACTTGGATCGGTTTGGAAAATTTCGTAGAATAGACTATCTGTTTGCACGGGCGATGCCAAAAGCGGTTTGCGAAGCAACCACCGCACTAAAAAATCCACAAAAGGAGAGGTAGAATCTACCCCTCCTTTCAAAACACTTTAACTATTTCTAGTTTTTAGTAGTATCTACCACCACTGCTGTTGGGTTTGTGAACCAAGAAGCTGAGGATTTGACACTGCTTGACGTTATCGAAACCAACGATCCGAATGTAGCAGTTGGAATACTGAGAACGGCAAGCTTGAACTTCATTCAATACTTCTTGAGTGCTTCCAGCTCCAAACAAAGGCAGCTTCCACATTGTCCAATAACACTCTGTTGGTTCAGAGCTTTCGTTGAACTCAATTGCTGGAATGTATCCTTGACTCAGAATGTACTGAACTTGACGACTAATTTGAGCGTCAGTTAGAGGAGGCAAATAAGATAGAGTTTCGTAGCGCCGATCTTTTGGTAGCGTTTGCATGGATTATCTCTGTGGGTTGCTGAAAAATTGATGATTGTCATTTGTCATTTGTCGTTTGTTGTAGAAACAACTAGTAACCAATAACTAATGACGATTTAAGGACTATCCAGATTGGTTTCTGAGGTAGTTTGCGGCTCAGAATCAAGGCTAGGATTTGTTTCTAGTTGCGTAATCCGCTCTAGATGCTGCTTGCGGTGTTGCATGTTGGCTTGCTGAATCCCAGCACGTACCATCTCAGGTAAGAAATCAGCCACTTCCTCCGCTAAATGTTCTCTGACAGTCATGATTCGCAATGCTAAATCAGGCTTTTCTCGAAACAAATTTTCTATGTACGCTTCGCCGTCTTGTATTCTGTCAGTCGCAGAAAAGCGATGCAGCCACAGTGCCAGAGGAGGGTTAGTTTCACCAATTTGCGCCAACACCGTTCTTACTGCCTGATAAGTTAGGTAGCTTTGCAGCGTCTTGGCTGTGTCCTTCGCAATTCGCTTTATATCCATGCTTGACCCCAGCCTTTGTAGAGTTATGAGGTATGAGTCGTGAGTTTTGAGTATTCTAGCTCACTCACCACTACGAAGCTAATGGGGCGCGAGGACACCTCGCCGCCCGCTGCTTCACCACTCACTACTCGCCACTGATTAGAGGGTATCAACTGCCTTGAACTCGAACTTGATTTCCTTCCACAGTTCGCAAGCAACAGCCAACTCAGGCGACCACTTAGCAGCTTCGCGAATTACATCGTTACCTTCGCGTGCCAAGTCACGTCCTTCGTTACGAGCTTGAACGCAAGCTTCTAGAGCTACGCGGTTAGCAGTTGCGCCAGGAGCGTTACCCCAAGGGTGACCGAGCGTCCCACCACCGAACTGCAAGCAGGAGTCATCACCAAAGATTTCTACTAGCGCTGGCATGTGCCAAATGTGGATACCACCAGAGGCTACAGGCATTACACCAGGCATGGAAGCCCAATCTTGAGTGAAGAAAATACCGCGAGAACGGTCTTCTTCAATGTAGTTTTCGCGCATCAGGTCAACGAAGCCCATCGTGATCCCGCGTTCGCCTTCTAGCTTACCGACTACTGTTCCAGAGTGCAGGTGGTCGCCACCAGACATCCGCAAGCACTTAGCTAATACGCGGAAGTGAATGCCGTGATTTCTCTGACGGTCGATTACGGCGTGCATAGCGCGGTGGATGTGGAGTAACAAACCATTATCGCGGCAATACTTCGCCAAAGTGGTGTTAGCAGTGAAACCACCAGTTAGGTAGTCGTGCATGATGATTGGCGTACCGAGTTCTTTAGCAAACTCAGCCCGCTTCATCATTTCTTCGCAGGTAGGAGCAGTAACATTAAGGTAATGACCCTTGACTTCACCTGTCTCTGCTTGTGCCTTGCCAATTGCTTCTTGAACGAATAGGAAGCGATCGCGCCAACGCATGAAAGGCTGAGAGTTAATATTCTCGTCGTCTTTGGTGAAGTCTAGACCACCGCGCAAGCACTCGTATACAGCCCGACCGTAGTTTTTCGCCGATAGACCGAGTTTGGGCTTAATCGTACAACCCAACAATGGACGACCGTACTTGTTTAGTTTGTCGCGCTCAACTTGAATCCCGTGGGGAGGTCCTTGGAATGTCTTCAGGTAGGCGACAGGAATTCTCATGTCTTCCAGACGCAGCGCTTTGAGGGCTTTGAAACCAAATACGTTACCTACAATCGAGGTCAACATATTAGTGACGGAGCCTTCCTCAAACAAGTCGAGAGGATAAGCCACAAAGCAGAAGAACTGGTTATCTTCACCTGGTACTGGCTCGATGTAATAACAACGACCTTTGTAGCGGTCTAGGTCGGTTAACAAATCCGTCCATACAGTCGTCCACGTACCAGTGGAGGATTCAGCAGCTACAGCCGCGCCAGCCTCTTCTGGAGGGACTCCAGGCTGAGGCGAGACACGGAAACAAGCCAGAACGTCTGTATCTTTGGGAGTGTAATCGGGGGTGTAATAAGTCAGTCGGTAATCTTTAACCCCTGCCTGGTAGCCCGATTTGGTCTGGGTTCTCGTTTGCGCGTAAGACATATTTTTCTTCCAAGAGTCAGTCTCTTCCACTCGCTAGTTAGTAAGTCTATTCCTTGCCAACCAACGCGGTTTTTAACAATATATCAAGAATTGAATTAGTTAAAATTTAAATGTACTGTACACATTTATAAAAATTTATTATTAAACTTGTATTTTATTAAATTTTGTTACAAATACTGCTGAATGTATCTGAATCAGTTACCAGTTATCAGTTATCAGTTATGAGAGGGCGCAGGGAGTAGAGAGCAGGGAGCAGGGAAAAACTTACCTCTTGCCTCTAACCAATTACCCATTACCCATTACCCATTACCACTCTCTTATGCCAATCACTACCCAGCAATTAATTCAATGGAAGCAACAAGGACAGACAATTGTTGCTCTAACTGCGTGGGATTACACTACGGGGCGATTGTTAGATGCTGCGGGAGTGGATTTAATTTTGGTAGGTGACTCTTTAGCAGTCATGCTGGGCTACGAGACTACTATACCTCTGACATTAGAAGAAATGTTACATCACGCTAAGGCAGTCCGCCGAGGCGTGAAAAGAGCGTTGTTAGTATTCGATTTGCCGTTTCTGACTTATCAGGAAAGCTTTCAGCAGGCTATGCATTCGGCGGGAAGGGCGTTGAAAGAAGCAGGGGCGCAGGCGGTGAAAATCGAAGGCGGACATCCGGCAATTATAGAAACTGTTTCGCGGTTGGTACAGGCGGGGATTCCAGTCATGGGACATATCGGTTTGACACCCCAATCGATCCATCAGCTGGGATTAAAGCAACAAGGTAAAACAACTACGGCGGGAGAGAAACTGATTGCTGAGGCGATCGCTCTCGAAGCAGCAGGAGCCTTTAGTATTGTCTTAGAACACATTCCATCAGACTTAGCGGCTCAGATTAGCCAAAAATTGACGATTCCTACTATAGGTATTGGTGCTGGTTCTAAGTGTGACGGGCAAGTATTAGTCACTGCCGATGTGTTGGGTTTGTCTGAACGGCAACCGCCCTTTGCCAAGGTGTATGTAAACTTAAGTGAAGCGATCGCTCGGGCAGTGCAAGATTATGCATCTGAGGTGAGAGAGCATAAATTTCCAACAAAATAGCGATCGCATCTTTTACTCTTCTAGGCAATTAAGCAAACCAAAAGCTTTTTCTCGCACGTAAGAGTTCGTATGCTCCGTAGCTTTGAGTAATAAATCCTTGACATCTTCTGAATAAATCAAACGTGAAAAAAGTAACTGGTCAAGTATACCAATTCCCCAAGATTGAATACTAGGGTCGCGATCGCTAAGAAATTCAGGAATCCATTTGAGAACGTGGCGATCGCCAACAACTCTCAAGAGTTCGATAGCAGAAATTTTAGTTTCAATACTTACTGTATTTGACTTGTAAAGTTCATAGCAATATTGCATCGCCGTTCGCGGATGCAGCCGCCACAAAATATGTCGAGTTAGTTCGCTACCAGGCTTACCTGAAATGTAGTAATCTACAGCGTTACGTAAATTTTCTTCTCCAATTAAAACTTCAATTGCTTGCAAAGCTAAATCGCTGCTACCGATTTCACTATATCCAGTTACACTGGCGGAATTTTCTACAAGCGCACCCACTTGTTGAGCCAGCAATTTCCAATCGACTATTTCAGGCATATTTTCTTACTTTGCTATTGGAGCATCCAATCTTAATTGTCATCGGTGGGCATTGCCCACTCGAAATTTCTAAAACATAACGAAACTAGTAAATCAGAAGAGAGAGCATAAATTCCCCTGGGGTGGGTTATTTAACGCACCCTACTAAGGAACTCGAATGCATTCCCATAAATTGCCTCATATTGTTTCAGCAATAAGCTACCGTCGTATAGTGAGCTGAGATTGGTTACTGCAAAATTATGGTTAATAGTAATACTGACAAGAGACAAGGGGGACAAGGGGGACAAGGGAGACAAGGGGGACAAGGGGGACAAGGGGGACAAGGGGGACAAGGGAGACAAGGGGGACAAGGGAGACAAGGAAGCAATTCTAGCCACCAGCCACTAGTCACGAACCACTCACCCCACACCCCATTACTAGGTTTAAATCAAGCACAACTCACCGCCTGGGTACAAGCACAAGGACAGCCAGCTTATCGCGGTAAGCAATTATACGATTGGATCTATCACAAAGGAGCGCGATCGCTATCTGAAATCTCAGTGTTTCCGAAACAATGGCGTAGTAGTGTAGAAAATGTTTCGATCGGGCGATCGCAAATTCATCATCGCACTGTAGCTCCTGATGAGACTGTCAAATACTTACTTCAACTTGCAGATAATCAAATTGTTGAAACTGTAGGTATCCCAACTGACAAGCGCCTTACCGTATGCGTCTCGACTCAAGTAGGGTGTCCGATGGCTTGCGATTTCTGCGCCACGGGTAAAGGGGGCTTTCGTCGCAACCTTGCCCCGCATGAAATTATCGATCAAGTTCTGACAGTCCAATCTGACTTTCAACGGCGCGTCAGCCACATTGTTTTTATGGGTATGGGCGAACCCTTGCTAAATACAGAAAATGTCGTGGCAGCGATTCAATCTCTGAACCAAGATGTGGGTATCGGACAGCGTTGCATGACTCTTTCTACTGTGGGAATTCCAGGGCGAATTCTTAAACTTGCTAAATACCAACTACAAGTTACCTTGGCGGTTAGCCTTCACGCCTCTAACCAAGCTACCAGAGAAAAACTGATTCCCAGCGCCCAAAAGTACTCTCTCCATGACTTACTTTCAGAATGTCGCGAGTACGTGCGTCTTACTGGTCGCCGCGTCACGTTTGAATATATCTTACTTGCTGGGGTAAATGACGGCATAAAACAAGCAGCTGAGCTAGCTCAGCTGCTACGAGGTTTTCAAAGTCACGTCAATCTAATTCCTTACAATCCGATTCGAGAAGCAGATTATCAGCGACCGAGTTCAAGTCAAATTCAGGCTTTTGTTAACGTCCTGAAGCAGCAACAGATCGCTGTGAGCGTCCGCTATTCCCGTGGATTGGAAGCAGAGGCGGCTTGCGGTCAACTACGGGCGCAGCAGCTACAGCCTTCATTGGGTTAATACCCGGCGCATATGCTTCTATAACTTTTCCTGTACGAGCGCACGTCACCATGAGATAGTCACAGCTATTGCATTGCGTGCGTGTTAGTTCGCTACTTAATACATAAAATCTTTCTGCTTCGCTGCCACAGTTGGAGCATCTAATCTGTTGTTTTATTTGCATTTGACAAACCTTTTGAGCCTAAGAATTTTTAAGAAAGAAGAAATAAAAACTGGAAGGTCAATCGAATATATAGTTGGGAACGCGATTGTTGAAATCTAGCTAGTCGATCCAGCTAGGTTTTGTCCGAGACAGTCATTTTTTTTCGTTCCAGTATATATTCTCGCAAGATTTCAGCTCAGTATCCATGCCACTTTTGGTAGAAAATATAAAAAGTTTGCGTGGACACTACTTCGATTTACTGCGATCCCCATGATGAATCCTTTGATTTTGTAGCTTAGATAACAGTGTTAACAGACTTTCTAATGGCAGTGAGCGTTGACTCACTACTAAGATAATCGGTAAACCGATCCCCGAGTCCAATCAATAATTTGACTCACGATCGGGTTTTCTCCTATCAATTTTTAACCATTTATTAAGGTTTGGTTTCCATCGAGAGTTAGATTGCTTGGATACGATCCCCAAGCGAAACAGATAGAAAAACGCCGAGCGCTTTTCTATCTACAAATTGTCAACTTATGTCAAATTAAATAGAAAAATTGGTCAATTTATGCTTTGAGGTGGGTGAAAATAGTTATAAATTTCCCCTGCCAAGCGAGAACCGATACCATCTACTGTTGCCAGTTGCTCGATACTGGCTTGGCGAATGTAGTCGATCGAGTGAAAATGCGCTAGGAGTTGTTTCTGGCGATGGTAGCCCAAACCAGGAATTTCTTCTAGACGCGATCGCCTCATCTTGTCGCTACGCTGCTGGCGGTGGAAACTGACAGCAAAGCGATGTGCTTCATCTCTCAGTCGCCTAAGTAATTGTACTCCCGATTGTTCCGCATCTGTCGCCAAAGGTTGAGATTCGCCTGGTAAAAAAATTTCTTCCCGCTGCTTGGCTAAGCTAACCACTCGCAAGTCTTCCATCAAGTTCATTTCTTGCAAGACAGCTACAACTGCCGATAATTGCCCCTTACCGCCATCAATCATCACTAAATCGGGCCAGTCGGGGTTTCCCACTCGTTGCATTTGCGGATCTTCCACGTATTTACGAAAGCGGCGTTGAATCACTTCCGCTAAACTGGCAAAGTCATCGGAATGACCAGCCGTAACCGTAGGATTTTTAATCTTGTAGTGACGATAGTATTGTTTGGCAGGTAAACCTTCAATAAACACCACTTGGGATGCAACCGCATTGGAACCCTGAATGTGAGAAATATCGTAGCCTTCAATTCGATGGGGTAAGTCGGGTAAGTCGAGAATGGCGGCTAGATCTTCCATAGCTTGGGAGTTGCGATCGCTCAATTTTTGCGTTCGTGCCAGTTCGTACTCGGCATTTCGTTCTACCATCTCGATCAATTCTGCTTTCAATGCCCTCTGGGGATTCACAATCGTGACTTTCCGCCCCTTACGTTGGCTTAACGCTGTCGCTAGCATCTCCGCTTCCGGTAATTCGTGCTGTACCAGAATTTCTGTAGGAATTTCTACATCGTCAGCAGTTTCATAATGTTGTTCTAAGACACGCTGTAAGATTGCTCCTGGTTCTAATTGGGGTGTGGGGTGTGGGGTGTGGGGTGTGGGGGCAGAAATTTCTAAATTGGGTGTGGGTAGGGGCGCATAGCTATGCGCCCCGACTTCGGCGACAAAACCGAGGCGACCGACGAGTTGTCCGGCACGAATTTGAAATAACTGAATGCAGGCGTGCTTTTCATCTGCTGCCAGGGCGATCGCATCTCGCGAGATCGTATCATCAGGTAGCGATACCTTTTGATCGGCATTCAGCGACTTTAAACCAGCAATTTGGTCGCGAATTCGTGCTGCTGATTCAAAATTTAATGCTTCGGCGCTAGCTTGCATTTGTGCGGTCAGGACATCGATCAATTCCTGCGTTCGTCCTTGGAAGACCATCGCTACCTTTTGCACGGTTTTGCGATATTCTTCTGGTGAAATTAGTTTTTGACATACCCCTGGACAGCGCCCTAAGTCGTAATTGAGACACGGACGGTCTTTAAATAACGGTTGCGGGCGTTGCCGCAGAGCAAAGATTCGCTTTGATAGCCGTTGAATCGTTCGCAGTAAGTGAGCGTCAGTGTATGGTCCGTAAAACTTGTCTTCTTTTTTACCTTGGCGGCGATTGCGCGTGATGAAGATGCGGGGATATTGCTCCGACCAGGTGATACAGACGTAAGGATATTTCTTGTCGTCTTTGAGTAGAACGTTGAAGTAAGGCTGATTTTGCTTGATGAGATTAGCTTCTAAAGCAAGGGCTTCTGCTTCTGTATCGGTAACGATAAACTCAATATCGGCAACCTGTCGCACCATCATAGCAATCCGATCGCTCAGTTGCTTGGGGTCGCGAAAATACGAACGTACCCGCGATCGCAGTTTGCGCGACTTGCCGATGTAAATAATGCGATCGCTGCTGTCGCGCATGAAATAAACCCCTGGTTCGGGAGGAATTTCTTTCAGCCGACTTTCTAATCGCTCTGGATCTCTTACCAGTGGTAATGTCTTCGATGCTGTCACTACCCTCTAAACCCGCTTGCCTTAAGTCTCTTCCTCTGTCATCCTATCAAACTGCACGCAGAAGGGTTGAGGATTGGCGGCTGGAGGTTACAGACTTTAGTTGAACTCTCTATACTGAGGGTGAAATCTCAATTCTCATTCCCAGACTTCGACTTGCTTCCTAATACCTACTAATAGTCAGAGAAGCTTTGTTTATTCCTTACCGCTCTTCTTACCTATTGATTTGCACCAAATTAATTCTAAAAAGAATATACTGATCGAATAAATTGTCTGCTTTAGCCGAGTTATTTATATTTCTATAATAGTAAATATACTCTTTTTATTTCTAAAGGCGTGATAAATTATACACCAACTATAAAGTATAAATTAAATTTGGGTTGCCAAAGATGAAATTCTCACAGATTGGCTAAATTCTACATTAGCTGAGATTAAATTGGTTCTAGAAGTCAAAAACGATAAGTTATTTGAGGAGCTTGCTGCAATAGGCTGAGTTATGAATATAGAAGAATTTGAACTGAACTATCGAAACGGTATTGATGACACGCTCAATCAACTTCAGACAGCGGTGTTGTTATTAGCACAACTAGAAGATCGAATTACAGTTATCGGTCAGGACTTACAAAATCTCAGCCAGACAGTAGAGGAGTTTGTGACGCAACAGCGCGATGAATGATTTCAGAAGAGGTTCTACGATCGCTGTAGTTCTTCTTCTATTGCCTGTTTCAAATCTCTCAAACTGACTGGCTTGACAAAATAACGCTTTGCACCCAATTTCAAAGCTCGCTGCTGGTCGGCTTTGAAAGCAAAAGCAGAAACCACAATAACTGGAATACTTTGATAGTCTTGTCTGCAACTCTTTTGTTCGAGTAAAGTATAACCGTCAATACCTGGTAACTTTAAGTCTAATAAAATTAGTTCGGGTCGAAAGTCAGCCAAAGCTTGAAAAAATCCAGTGCCATCCGCTAAACCCAAAACCTGGTATCCACAAAAAACTAGATAATCTTCCAACATCTGTCGATTGAGATAGTTATCTTCAACCAATAAAATTCGTTGTGGAATAGGGTTGGCTGGTGCAACCGATCCAGCGTTGCTCACTTGTGTAATTAAATAACTGTTGTTGCTTGTATCACACTTCAAAGTCTTATATTGAAGACCAATTTAAAACAAAACTGAATTTACATTTGCGACTAGTTGTTACTTAGCTAGTTATCATTCATATTAATCAAGCACAAGTATAATGGCAAATTGTCACCGAGCGAGCAGTTAGCGAGTGTCGGAAGCAAGCAAGGGTGCAATTACCAAAATTTTCTAATCTTTACTCTAATCATTTAAGAATTGAGCGATCCGATCCACAGCCGTTTCTAAAACATCAGGCGATTGAACCAGAGCAAAACGGACGTATCCTTCACCAGATTTACCAAAACCAGCACCGGGAGAAACTGCAACTCCAGTCGCTTCTACTAATTGAGTGCAAAAGCTGACGGAATCTCTATCCCAAGGTGCAGGCAGTTTTGCCCAGATATACATGGTTGCTTCAGGGATGGAAACTTGCCAGCCAATACGATGCAAAGCACTCACAAAGCGATCGCGGCGTTGGCGAAAAGTTTCTACCATTCTTTGCACTCCAGTTTGGTCGCCACTCAAAGCAGCGATCGCCCCATTTAATATGCCTCGATATTGATTAAAATCGACTGCGGCTTTCACCTGGCGCAAAGCTGCAATCAGTTGAGAATTACCGATTGCATATCCGACGCGGAAGCCTCCCATGTTATATGACTTAGAAAGGGTAAAAAACTCAATCGAAACGCTTTTCTCTGGATCGGCTTGCAAGATAGAAGGAGCTAGGGGAGAATTCGGAATTCGGAATTCGGAATTCGGAATTAATTGTGACTTGTGACTTGTGACTTGTAATTGCTCCCCCAGCCTCCTCAGTTCCCTCAGCTCCCTCAGCTCTGTTCTACTCCCTGCTCCCTGCTTCCTGCTCCCTAGTTCCTCAAACACCAAATCGACATAGGGGAAATCGTGGACTAAAACTAAATCGTGTTGTTGGCAAAAAGCGACTGCCTCGCGGAAGAAGGAAAGGGGTGCGACGGCGGTGGTGGGGTTGTGGGGATAACTCAGTACCATCATCCGCGCCTGTGCTAATACCGGGGCAGGAATGTCGGCTAAAACAGGTAAAAAATTATTTTCTGCCAGCAGGGGCATGGGATAAATTTGACCGCTAGCAAGGTAGACTCCGCCAGCATGGGAAGGATAGCCAGGATCGAGGAGTAAAGCAAAGTCTCCTGGGTTGAGTATGGCTAGAGGTAGATGGGCTGTCCCTTCTTGAGAGCCAATTAAGGGCAGAACTTCAGTTTGTGGATCGACAGCAATACCGAATTTTTGCTCGTACCACTGGGCTGCGGCTTGGCGAAAGTTTTGAGTGCCGTGAAAAAGTAAGTATCCGTGGGTTTTAGGGTCGTGGAGAGATTGGGCGATCGCTTCTGTAACGTGCGCTTCTGCGGATAGATCGGCAGAACCCAGGGACAGGTCGATCGCATCTCGCCCAGCTAATATTGCTCTTGCCTTTGCCCGATCCATATCGGCAAAAACATTCGCTTTCAAGCACTCTAAACGATTGGCAAACTGCATAATTTTTTGAGGAGTTAGGTAGAGGCGCACGGCTGTGCGCCCGTAGAAGTTTCTTATTGCTACAAATAGGTATCTAACATATCGGTAATTTTTTGTTTGCTCAGCGCTCCTTCGGAAGCAGCAATGACCTCCGTACTGCGAATTAAGCGCAGGGCAGGGACTCCTTCTACTTTGTACAGCTTGACTGTAGCAGGGTTAGGATCGACTTCCATTTTCACGACCTTGAGGCGATCGCTATAGTTCTCAGCGACCCAATCAATAGCAGGTGACATCAATCGGCAAGGACCACACCAAGAAGCCCAGAAGTAGATCAATACGGGTCGGTCAGCTTTTACAACTTCTGTTTCAAACTCTTTGTCTGCGATCTGAATTGCGTTGCTCATGTGACTATTCCTTAACAGCCTCTTTTACCACTCAACTATTATCAGTTATCAGTTATCAGTGTAGAGACGTTACATGTAACGTCTGTACAAAGTTATCAGTTATCAGTTATCACTGACCGATCGCTACTGACCGATGACTAATGACCAAACTGGTTTAAACATAAATGCCCAGTTTTCCCAAAATTCATCGGTTGCAGGTGTAGTACTCATAGTATTCTATCTAGCCCTTTGAATTGTCTTGGCGATCGACAGTGATTCCAGAGGATTTGTATGAGTTTTACTGCTATGCGACGAAAATGGGTTATGACTGCGTTAGCGATCGCTATTTTCACAGGTGTAGCCAGAACTAGCAGCGCTCGAACTGCACCAGCAACACCAACACCTTTATTCGAGCGAGTTGCCAGTTACAGTACGACGATCGCGGCGAATCAAAATCCAGCAGACATATATTATCCCCAACAGCCTCCTAAAGAGCAGGGGCGACAGCGATTTCCCGTTGCCTTACTGCTGCCAGGAGCAAATGTTGATAAGTCTAGTTATAGCGATTTCGCCAGAATTGTCGCTAGTTACGGGTTTGTTGTAGTCGTTCCCATTCAACAGCGATCGCTGCCTCAATTTGGATTTACAGGGCTGCTGCCGGATACTTCTCAAATCGACGCAGTTTTAAACCAAATTAAAACGGAAAAATCTAATTCTACTCCAATTGCGAAGATTGTCGATCCTCAAAAACTCACATTACTCGGTCACTCTGCTGGTGGTGCTGTCGGTTTATCTGCGATCGGCAACTTGTGTATTATTCCTGTTACGTGTGAGGGTTCCTTCAAACGTCCTAAAGAGCTTGTAGGTGGGGCATTTTTTGGCACAAGTCTGCGCGATCCAGCAACTCAAGAGTATATTCCCATCAAAAATGCTGGTATTCCTATTGCTCTGATTCAAGGCGATCGCGACAGCATTGCTTTACCCAAAAGAGCGCAAGTTACTTATGCCAATATCCAATCTCCGCCCAAAGCTCTAATTACCGTTTCAGGTGCAAATCATTACGGCATTACGAATACCAATAATCCACCAGGTCCAATCCCCGACTCTAATAAACCACAAATCGAGCAATCGCAGGCAGTAGAAACTGTAGCGCGTTGGAGTGCGCTGTTTTTACGGGCGGAGGTATTGGGCGATCGGCAAGCTTTCGATTACGTCTACAAAACGGGAGACGCTCGCGATCGCCGCGTCAGCGTTACTAGCCAACAGTGAACAGTTATCAGTTATCAGTTATCAGAAGGAGTCGTGGGGGCGGGTTCACCAAAGCTCTCTGACTGCGACGAAGATTTCGGGTGAACCCGCCCGTACAGGAATCGTAGGGGCGGGTGCGCGCAAATAGATGAACAACTTCAGCCGGAAATCTAGGCTCAAAACCCGCCCGTACAGGAGCCAAGAGTAATTTTAAATTTTAAATTTTGAATGCGTGAATTTTGAATTCTCCCCTTGTTTCCCTTGTCCTTCGTTGCCAAAATTTACAATTGATCCAACTGTTTTTTCAGGTCTTCTAACTCTGCATCCACAACTGGACTTTTGGCAGCAGTTGACTGCTCGTTTGCTTGTGGTAGAGAAGGTTGATTTGATGATGTTGCTGGACCTAGAGACATTTGAGCTTTTAATGCTGCTAGTTCGTCATCGACATCGCTACCAGCTTCTAATGCAGCAAATTGGCTTTCTAGATCGTTCCCAGCTAGTTCTCCAACCGCCTGCGCTCGGGCTTCTTGCATCATGACTTTTTCTTCCATGCGCTCGAAGGCTGCCATAGCACTGCTAGTTCCCATGCGTCCAACTGTGCCTTGTAGTTGTTCCTGCGCTTTAGCAGCAGAACTACGTGCTTTGAGCATATCTTTTTTCGTCTTCGCCTCAGAAATTTTACTTTCCAAAGCAATCAGGTTGCGCTTGAGGGTATCAATTTGAGTCAGTTGCCCATCTAAAGTAGCTTTGAGCGTATTTGCCGTTTCGAGATAAGTTTTCTTACGCTCTAGGGCTTGCCGAGCTAAGTTTTCATCGCCTTTTTGCAAAGCTAGACGGGCGTTACGATCCCACCTTTCTGATTCATTTTGGTTTTGTTTGTATTGCTGTTCGGTACGTTTCTGGGCAGCGATCGCTTGAGCAACACCTTGTCGCAACTGAATTAAATCTTCCTGCATTTCTAGAAGCGCTTGCTCTAGAATTTTTTCTGGATCTTCTGCCTTGCTGACTAAATCGTTGAGGTTAGATTTGACAACCCTGCTAATCCGGTCAAATAATCCCATAATTGTGCTTTTCCTTCGGAGTTCACGGTTTGAGTAGTAGGTAGCGAGTGCTGGCGCAGCACGAATGATTTATGTTTGCTCAAAGCAAAGTTAATTCATCTCTGCTTTTATTCTTAACATATGCCCTATATACAGTTATCAGTTATCGGTTATTAGTTATCAGGGTGTAGGGTGTAGGGTGTGGGGTGTGTGTGGTACGTGGTAACTGGTCACTGGTCACTGGTCACTGTTGGGTAGTTGCGGCGGGGGTGTTTGTCCTGAAAGTTGTGCTTTCATATTGGCAAGTTCAGAATCGATGTCGCTGCTGGCTTCTAGGGCGGCGAATTGTTTTTGCAAGTCGTCGCTACTTAATTCGGCGATCGCCTCTGATTGAGCTTCTAGCTGCAAAACTTTTTCTTCCATCCGCTCAAACGCACCCAGAGAACTCGTTGTATTGACACCCCCTATCATTTCATTTAGTCTTTGAGTAGCTTGTGCCGATCGCGCCCTAGCGATATACATATCTTTCTTAGTCCGCGCTTCAGAAATTTTGCTCTCCAGTGTTTGCAAATCTTTCTTCAGCCTGACGACGATGTTATTTTGCTGTTCGATTTGGGCTGTGAGAGCAGTAGCCGTGTCTTGATAGGATTTGCGGCGCGTCAGTGCTTCCCGTGCTAACACGTCGTTCCCTTGCTGTAGGGCAAGTTGAGCGCGACGATACCATTCTTCAGAGTTAGACTGAGCTTGGTGAGCCTGTCTTTCGGTGCGCTTTTGGGTGGCGATCGCCTGTGCTACAGCCTGTCGCAGTTGAACTAAATCTTCCTGCATATCCATGACCGTTTGCTCCAGAATTTTTTCTGGATCTTCCGCTTGCCCAACCAAGGCATTAAAATTAGCGCGAATAACTCTGAGGATGCGGTCAATCAATCCCATGACAGCTCTCCATTCTGATGAACGACTTAATTGGTGTTGTTCTGGCTTAAAGCTAAATCCCTCCAACCCGTCACTGGCAAAAGCTAAATTGCTCAACAACTAATTTAGTTAGAGTATTAAACACATGGTATCTTACCTGAGATTCAGTTATTCAGTTGTCAGTGAAGAGTGGCTAGTGGCTGGTGACTAGTGGAATCAGAATTGCTTCCTTGTCCCCCTTGTCTCCCTTCGCCCCCTAATCCCCACTCCCTTCGGTCGCGGGGAAGAGCGAGTTCCCCCTTGTCTCTCTTATCCCTCAGCTCCCTCAGCTCCCTCAACTCTCTTCTCCCCGACTCCCCATGTCCTTAAATTCTTTAGGAAACATATTAGAGACTGTCAAACAAGAAAGTCGCTGGCAAGAGCAGCCGCTTCAAAGGGTATTACAGTGCTGGGTTGAGGCTGTTGGGGCAATGGTGGCTACTCATACTCGCCCAGTTTCCGTGCAAAGACAAGTTCTCTGGGTTGCAACTTCTAGTGCTGTCTGGGCGCAAGAACTCGCTTTCAGACGACAGCGGATTTTAGAGAAGTTAAATGCTCAATTATCGCAACCTTTGCTAGATATTCGCTTTTCTAGCGCTCAGTGGCAGCAGCTAGCAAAACAGGATTCATTAATTGGCGATCGCACTTCTTCTAGTTCTGGGTTAGGGCGCGCTCATCCGAGTTGGGTTGGCAACGATTCAGCCGCAAAGGGCGATCGCCAGCCTCGGTTTCGCCATCCTCAAGCAGCGTTTAGACACTGGACTGAAGTAACACAAACGCGATCGCGTCACTTACCCTTATGCTCCCAGTGTCACTGTCATACACCTGTAGGCGAACTGGAGCGATGGGGAGTTTGTTCGATTTGTGCTGCTAAGCAGTGGTAGGAATTGCTGCTGGCATTTCATCAAAAGCTACTTTTATTAGGATCTTCTTTCAATATTTATTGAAGTCCAAAAATACCTCTAGCGATAGAGGCGAGATGATTTGTAGTAAATTTACTGTTGGCTAAAATTCCCTCTTCAGTTTCGCGGTCTTAGAGCATTTTTCTTTGTGAAAGTCAATGTAAGTTTTACGAGTTTAAGATTTTCTTCCAATTGATCCCCAATTGTTTTGGCTTGAATTTAAGTAGTTATTATTTGAGCCTTCTGGGACAAGTCTAAATAAATTCTAAAATTATTTTTAGCTTTGAGAGCGCTAGAACCTAGAGTGATTCTTCAGTTGATGCCTCTGAGTCCCTAAAAACCCTAGAGGCAAAATAAATGCTGTAGACCCATCCACAACAGCTACTTATATGACCAGCTGCAATCCTGCAACTTCTGCCTGTCGTTATTGTCAGCACTACCAGCCAGAAGGACGGCGAGGAGGTAAGTGTCAGATTCTCGAAGTGCCAGTTCAGGGCAATTGGAAAGCTTGTAGTTTAGCTGTAACTGCTTTTGCTTCCAATTGGGAAAGTTTAGTAGAAGAAATGATGTCTTTGACTTCTGCTTCCGTGCTTGCTGCTCCTGTCGCAACTACTCTCAAACTGCCTGAGCCTGAGTTACTAGAAACAGAGTTCAGCCACGTTCGTATTCAGAGACAGCAACAGGCGTTACTAGCTTAGTTGTATCTTTATGTAACGGTTTTTTGGCTCCGGCTAAATACACCAAAGATGTAATTTAAACCTAATTTAATTTAAAAAAATCCGACCAATCATTTTAAAACCTATATCGCATCCTCAGTTGAGTGGTGCGATTTTTTTATTGAAAAGAATAAAAAGTTGAAGAGATACACGATAGCGTCTCTTCATAGCAATTCTCGATTGTATGGATGACATTTGTAGGGGCGCGAGCGAGAAAGCGCCCCTACCAGACGTGTATTGCATCCAATTGAAAACCGCTATCAACTCAAAATTAAGGCAACCAAGGATATTGGCGAAAATCTGGTTGGCGCTTTTCTAAAAATGCCTGTTTGCCTTCGGTTCCTTCTTCTGTCATGTAGTAGAGTAAAGTGGCATTACCAGCCAGTTCTTGCAAACCTGCTTGTCCGTCACAATCGGCATTAAAAGCGGCTTTGAGACAGCGGATTGCCAAGGGGCTTTTTTGTAAAATTTCACTTGCCCATTGAATTCCTTCTGCTTCTAGTTGTTCGACGGGAACGACGCAGTTAACTAAACCCATTTCTAAGGCTTCGGTAGCATTATATTGACGGCAAAGAAACCAAATTTCTCGCGCTTTTTTTTGTCCGACAATTCGCGCCAGATAGCTAGCCCCAAACCCACCATCAAAACTCCCAACTTTGGGACCTGTCTGTCCGAATATGGCATTATCAGCGGCGATAGTGAGGTCGCAAACGACGTGCAGGACGTGTCCCCCTCCAATCGCATATCCAGCCACCAAAGCAATGACAACTTTGGGCATGGAACGAATTAGGCGTTGCAAATCTAAGACATTTAAGCGGGGAGTCCCTTCATCATCGACATAGCCAGCTTTACCCCTAACGCTTTGGTCGCCGCCCGCACAGAAGGCATATTTACCATCGGTATGAGGTCCAGCACCCGTGAGCAAAATAACGCCGATGTTCCTATCTTCCCTTGCATCGCAAAATGCATCGTACATTTCAAAGATGGTTTTGGGACGAAAGGCGTTGCGCTTGTGGGGACGGTTGATGGTAATTTTGGCAATTCCGTCTGTTTTGTGATAGAGGATATCTTCGTAGGTTTTGGCAATTTGCCAGTTAACTTGCATGGGTTTTAAGGTGCGATCGCATTTTATCGCTTGAACTATGGCTTGAAAATTTTATCTTAGTATCTGGCGTTAGCGGAGCTAAACCAAGTTAGGCTGCTTCAGATTACTGCCCAGACAGTACTTGAAGGCTATTAGGTGAGGCGATCGCTCTTTAACTGCCTCGCGTATCATCACGATTTGATTCCCCTCGTGTCGTTTTCCGTGCCAAGCCCAGAAATGCTCTTACTGCTGGAGAGGAATCATGCTGCCGCCAAGCCAGATAAAGTCCGGTTTTAGGGATCTGTTCCTGCAAGGGTCTGTAAATGACTCCGCTTCTGTGGAAGTTTTGCAAGGAGGCGGGGACGATCGCAATGCCCAGTCCTGCTGCAACTAAGCCGACGATAGTTTGCATCTGAACTGCCTCTTGAGCCACTTGCGGACGAAATCCAGCTTGTTGACAAAGGTTAATAATCTGCTCGTAAAAGACGGGTCCCATTTTGGCAGGAAATAGGATAAATGATTCCGAAGCCAATGTGGAGAGAGACAATTGAGTCTGGGCAGACAACGGATGGGTTTGTGGCAACGCCAAGACCAATGATTCTGGCAAAAAGCACTCCACACTCAAACCTAGTTCGCTGATGGCAGAACGAACAATGCCGATATCAACCTGTTTGTGATGCAGAGCTTGAATTTGCTCTTGCGTCGTCAGTTCATGCAATTGTAGTTCTACAGCCGGAAACTGTTCTCGAAAGACCCTTAAAATCTCTGGTAGTAACGTATACATTGCAGAGTCAACAAAGCCGATCGCTAACCGTCCAATCTCACCCCGCCCGATCCGTTGTGTTACTGCGATCGCCCGATCGAGTTGCGCTAACACTCCATAGGAGCGCTCTAAAAACACTTTGCCTGCTTCAGTCAGCTGCACTTGCCGCTTCGTTCTCTCAAATAGCTTGACTCCTAGTTCATCTTCCAAACCGCGAATCTGCTGACTTAAGGGGGGTTGGGAAATGTGCAACCGCTGGGCTGCTCGACTAAAATGCAGCTCCTCAGCCACCGCGATGAAGTAGTGCAGATGCCGTAGTTCTATCACACTTATATGTCTAACCTATTAATCTTAGTCAAATATATATTGGACAGTCACATGGCTGTCTCCTATCGTAAGAAATATGAGGCGCGTCTCATCATTTTTGTATTAGGGAAAACAAATGAACTGGGACAAGAATCCTGTCGCTCCTAAAGTTTGGTTGATTACAGGACATACACCCACTAAAGCTCAAGATTTCAGTCAGGAGAGAGGCAAATGATTCGACTCGACGATCGAGTAGCCATTATCACGGGCAGTGGACGCGGTTTAGGAGCAGCCTATGCCCGTTTGCTGGCAGAAAGAGGGGCGCGAGTCGTGGTTCACGACGCAGGCGTTAACAAAGAGGGGACGGGTTCCGATCCAACGGTGGTAGCTGATGTCGCCAACAACATTCGAGAAAAAGGTGGAGTGGCGATCGCCAGTGACGTACTCCTGAATAGTCGAGACAACTGCCGCAGCCTGGTAGAAATGACACTAGAAAAGTTCGATCGCCTCGATATCTTAATCCACAATGCTGGATGGGTTGCTTATCAGTCAATCCAAGACCTGTCACCTGATTTTCTAGAACGCGCCATCAACATCAACATAGAAGCACCAACGTGGTTGTCTCAAGCTGCCTTGCCCAGGATGAAGCAACAACACTATGGACGGATTGTGTTGACGACTTCGGATCGAGCGATTTATCAGCAATATGCTCTGGGCGGTCTTGCAGCTTACGCGATGGGAAAAATGGCACAGATAGGTCTAATGAACGTGCTGGCGGTTGAAGGCAAAGAGCAGGGAATTCTAGTGAATGCGATTTCGCCAGTTGCCAAAACGCGGATGTGGAATGTCCAGGATGAACCAGAAGATTTACGACCAGAACAAGTGGCTCCAGGGGTGTTATACCTTGCCTCTCCAGAATGCCAGGAATCTGGATTTATCTTAAGGGCAAGCAATGGTCAATTCACAGCCATGCGCCCCATCGAGCGATCCAACGTGAACTATCCATTCAACCTTGCCGCTGTTGAAAGTTCTACTGCGGAGGATTTATCTACTCGCTGGCAGGAGATTGCTGCGGATGTTGCGTTTTAAGGAGGAGGCTTGTACTTCGAGATAGGATGTAGGGAAACAATCGAGATGATTGGTGGGGGCGTAGTTGAAAGGATATGGGGAAGGGGCGATCGCTTCTTTTAAGGGGAATTATAAGAGTCTACGTTTTAAAAGTCCCCCTTGTTATGGGGGATTTAGGGGGATCTCCGTTTTAAAAGTCCCCCTTGTCAAGGGGGATTTAGGGGGATCGTTAATCTTGCTTCATCCAGCTGAACATGGCGCGTAAATCTTTGCCAACTTCCTCAATTGGATGTTCGGCTTCTTGACGGCGCGTGGCAGTAAATCCAGGTTTCCCAGCTTGGTTTTCTAATACGAATTCCCGCGCAAATTGACCCGATTGAATTTCTTGCAGCACTTTCTTCATCTCTGCTTTGGTCTGCTCGGTGACAATCCGAGGACCGCGAGTATAATCGCCATATTCGGCAGTGTTGGAAATGCTATCGCGCATTTTTGCCAAACCACCTTCGACAATTAAATCAACAATTAATTTGACTTCATGCAGACATTCAAAATATGCCAATTCCGGTTGATAACCAGCATCAACTAAAGTTTCAAAACCTGCTTTAATTAACGCACTCAAACCACCACACAATACTGCTTGTTCGCCAAATAAATCGGTTTCTGTCTCTTCTCTAAATGTGGTTTCGAGAATACCAGCGCGAGTTCCACCAATACCTTTAGCGTAAGCCATAGCGCGATCGCGGGCTTGTCCGCTAGCATCCTGATATACGGCAAACAAACAGGGTACGCCTTGTCCTTGTTCGTATGTCCGCCGCACCAAATGCCCTGGTCCCTTCGGTGCAACCATGACGACATCGACATCCGCAGGAGGCACGACCTGAGCGAAGTGAATGTTGAATCCGTGGGCAAAAGCTAAGACTTTACCTTCTTTCAAATGCGGTGCAATTTCTTGTTGGTAAACGCTTTTTTGCACTTCATCCGGCAGCAGAATCATAATTAAGTCTGCTTTTTGTGCTGCCTCAGCTACCGGATATACTGTTAAACCCGCAGCTTTGGCTTTTTCTGCTGACTTGCTGCCAGGATACAGCCCGACTATGACATTTATACCGCTATCTTTGAGATTGAGGGCGTGGGCGTGACCTTGAGAGCCGTAGCCGATAATTGCAACTGTTTTCTGCGCTAATAAATCTAAATTGGCATCTGTGTCATAGTACATCCGAGCCATAACAACAACTCTCCTTGGGGGCAAGCATCTAAAGTCTGCAAACTTTCTATAATACCTGAAATTGGGTAATTGGTAATTGATAATTGGTAATTAGTAACAATCAAGCGTTTTGACTTTTGACTTTTGACTTTTGACTTTTGACTTTTGACTTTTGACTTTTGACTTTTGACTTACTTATTACCCTTTGGGCTGATGGTGTTCGTGCCAGTGACGGGCAATGTCGATGCGGCGACAGATCCAAACGCGATCGCGCTGTTGAATATAATCGAGAAAACGTGCTAAAGCCGCAGCCCTACCTGGTCTACCGACAAGGCGACAATGCAACCCAATACTCATCATTTTGGGGGCTGTTTCTCCCTCGGCGTACAAAACATCAAAAGCATCGCGCAGATAGGCAAAGAATTGATCGCCTGAATTAAACCCTTGCGCCGTCGCAAAACGCATGTCGTTGTTATCTAAGGTATAGGGAATGACGAGATGGGGTTTACCGTAGTCATGCACCCAGTAAGGCAGATCGTCGGCGTAGCTGTCGGAGTCGTAGAGAAACCCGCCCTCTTCTACTACCAACTTGCGCGTATGCGGGCTATTGCGTCCCGTATACCAGCCGAGGGGACGGCTTCCCGTTGCTTGGGTATGAATGGCGATCGCTTTTTGTAAATGCTCTCGTTCCAAATCCTCGCCAAAATATTTATAGTCAATCCAGCGATAGCCGTGGCTGGCAATTTCCCAATCTGCTTCTTGCATGGCGGCTACTGCTTCGGGGTTGCGTTCTAACGCCATCGCTACCCCGTATACCGTAACGGGAATCCCTCTTTGCGTAAACAGCCGATACAGCCGCCAAAACCCCGCCCGACTGCCATATTCATACATGGACTCAATATTCATGTGCCGCGCCCCTGCTAGGGGTTCTGCACCGATAATTTCTGACAGAAAGGCTTCAGAAGCCATATCTCCATGTAGAATGCAGTTCTCTCCACCTTCTTCGTAGTTAATCACAAATTGAACCGCTACGCGGGCTCGTCCTTGCCATTTAGGATCGGGAGGGGTACGACCGTAACCAATTAAATCGCGGGGATATGGTGTAGGCATTGTGTCTGTGTACTCATACGAGAAATTTCAGCGGAAGCGATCGTCGTTATTTTCAACGATAGTACTCACGACCTAGAGAAAAAAATCGGCAAAATAGAGGGAGCAACGATTTACACCAAACTAAAAAATACTAAACAAACAACCTCCAAATGAATGTTACCCCCACACCGCTAGAACCAGAAATCCTAGAACCAGCTACATTCAGCCACGTTCCTGTATTGAGCCGAGAGTTAATCGCTGGTTTGGCGGTGCGAGCGGGGGGACACTATCTAGATGCTACCGTCGGAGGTGGGGGTCATAGTAGGCTAATTTTGCAAGCTGCGCCAGATGTGAAGCTAACAGCACTCGATCGCGATGCAGCCGCGATCGCCGCAGCCCAAACTCAACTAGCAGAATTTGGCGATCGAGTACAATTTTTACGGAGTAATTTCGCGACTTACACCCCTCAAAACGCAACTTTTGATGGTATTATCGCCGATTTAGGTGTAAGTTCTTACCAATTTGATACAGCGGCAAGAGGCTTTAGTTTTCGCCATGAAGCGCCTCTGGATATGCGTATGGACGATCGCCAATCTCTGACAGCGGCGGCAGCGATTAACACCTGGGATGAAAAAAAACTAGCAGATATTTTCTTTCATTATGGCGAGGAAAGATTTTCACGCCGGATTGCTCGGCGGATTGTGGAAAAACGCCCGTTTCATACGACGACAGAACTAGCTGCTGCGATCGCCTCTGCTGTTCCTGGTGCATATCGTCATGGAAGGATTCACCCTGCTACCCGCGTGTTTCAAGCATTGCGAATTGCTATAAATGACGAACTAACCTCCCTAGAAAATTTCCTGCAACTAGCACCAACTTGGCTTAAACCAGGGGGAAGTATTATCGTTATTAGTTTTCACAGTTTAGAAGATCGGATTGTCAAAAATGCCTTCCGAGCGTCCGAGCTATTACAAATTATTACTAAAAAACCACTCATTGCCCAAACAGATGAACTAGCCCAAAATCCTCGCTCTCGCTCAGCTAAGTTACGAATAGCAACAAGAAGAGATGGTAATGGGTAATGGGTAGTTGGTAGTTGGTAGTTGATTGTCAGTTGTCAGTAAGAGCGTGAAGAAAGGATGTGGGGTATAAAGATTTTAAATTTCTTTCTCCCTCAGCAACCTTGCGCTCCCGATCGCTCCCTCAGCTCTCTTCTCCCTCAGCAACCTTGCGCTCCCGATCGCTCCCTCAGCTCTCTTCTCCCTGCTCCCTACTCCCTTAGCTTGATTTCCGATGCGATCGTTCACAAATCCTTCACATCTTTTACCTAAGCTCTAAGCTAATTGGAGTCAAGAGCTACAAAATGCAGGTTTGATGAGGGATATTCAAACTCCGCGATCGCATACAAAGGAAAACAAGTCATATGGATTCAAACTGGAAACATAAAACTAAATTTCCGCTTCGTTTATATCTCAAACAACTATTTTTTGGTTCTCTGGATAAAGTTATTCTCAGCCCTACTGCTTTTTGGTATACATACCAGATCGAGCTTTTAGAAAAATGCTGGCTACAAGATATAAGTCAGCAATTAGAAGACTATTTATATGATAATTGGGACTTCTTTTTAATTGAAAATCACTGGGACTTTTATTGGATGTATCAAGTAGAACGCTGTTGGGAACGAGATTGCATAGAATTTTTAGAAAATTGTTGGCTGCAAGAAGAATAAAGCCAAAAGTTAAAAGTCACAAGTCAAAATCGAGGAGACAGGCGACAAAAGATAGAAGTTATGACTAACCACCGATCGTTAGTCACTAATAACTACTCACTTCCCAATAACTACAAATTGCCCAGGAGGAATGAATTAGGATGAGAATTCTTAAAGTTCAAACATTGCGGGGTCCAAACTATTGGAGCATTCGCCGCCATCAACTAGTTGCTATGCAGCTAGACTTGCAAGAATTGGCAGAAAAACCATCTAATGAAATTCCCGGTTTTTACAAGGGTTTAGTTGAAGCACTACCCAGCTTAGAGGGACATTTCTGTTCTCCTGGGTGTCGCGGCGGCTTCCTAATGCGGCTACGAGAAGGCACGATGATGGGTCATGTAGTCGAACACGTAGCCTTAGAACTACAAGAACTAGCAGGAATGCCAGCAGGCTTTGGACGTACCCGCGAGACGGCTACTGCTGGGGTTTATCACGTTGTATTTGAGTACGAAAACGAGAAAGCCGGACGCTATGCAGCCCGTGCCGCTGTGAGGCTGTGTCAAAGTATTGTGGATCTGGGATACTATCCCAAATCGGAACTAGAACGAGATCTTCAAGATCTCAAAGCACTTCACCAAGATGCGGCTTTGGGTCCTAGTACAGAAGCAATTATTCAAGCAGCAGAGGCGCGAGATATTCCTTGGATGCAACTCGGGGCGCGTTATTTAATTCAACTCGGCTATGGCAAACGGCAGAAGCGCATACAGGCAACTTTAAGCGGCAACACGGGTCTTTTAGGTGTCGAACTTGCCTCTGATAAAGAAGCTACTAAATATATTCTCAGCAATGCTGGCGTACCCGTTCCTAGAGGTACGGCGATCGATTATTTTGACGAACTAGAAGATGCGATCGCCTCTGTTGGTGGTTATCCCATCGTTATCAAACCGCTAGACGGCAACCACGGTAGAGGCATTACACTCGATATTCAAACTTGGGAAGCCGCAGAAGCCGCCTATGATGCAGCCAAAGCAGTTTCTCGATCCATTATTGTCGAACGCTACTATCAAGGGCGCGACCATCGCGTAGTTGTAGTTGATGGTAAAGTTGTCGCAGTTGCCGAACGCATTCCCGCTCATGTTGTGGGAGATGGTAGGAGTACGATTGAGGAATTAATCGAAATTATCAATCAAGACCCCGATCGCGGCGACGGACACGATAATATCCTCACCCGCATTCAGCTCGATCGCAATAGCGATCGCCTCTTAGCACAACAGGGCTACAGCTTAGATAGTATTCTAGACCGAGATGAAATTTGCTATCTACGAGCTACAGCAAACCTCAGCACTGGTGGTATTGCTTGCGATCGCACTGATGAAATTCACCCGGAAAACATTTGGCTAGCGCAACGTGTAGCAAAAATTATCGGTCTAGATATTGCCGGAATCGATATTGTTACCCCAGATATCAGCCGTCCTTTGCGAGAAGTGGGTGGCGTAGTGGTAGAAGTGAATGCCGCGCCTGGTTTTCGGATGCATACCCATCCCAGCCAGGGTAAGCCTCGCGATGTTGCGGGGGCAGTTATCAACATGCTGTTTCCCCCCGGTAAATCTAGCCGCGTTCCCATCCTTGCTGTCACCGGAACCAATGGTAAAACCACAACCACGCGCTTACTTGCCAATATCGTCAAGCAAACTGGTAAGACTGTCGGCTACACCACAACCGATGGGACGTATATCGGCGATTTTTTAGTCGATCGAGGCGATAATACAGGTCCTCAAAGCGCCCAGTTAATTCTACAAGACCCCACAGTAGACGTAGCTGTATTAGAAGCAGCACGAGGCGGAATTTTGCGCTCTGGGTTGGGATTCAATGCCTGTGATGTCGGAATTATTTTGAATGTAGCTGCCGATCATTTAGGAATTGGCGACATTAATACAGTCGAGCAACTAGCTCACCTCAAGAGTGTCGTTGCAGAAACCGTATTTCCCCACGGTTATGCTATTCTCAACGCTGACGATCCTTTAGTTGCAGCAATGGCAAAACGGGTGAAAGCTCAAATAGCCTACTTTTCACTCAACCCAAATAATCCCATCGTGCGAGAACATACTCGACATGGGGGCTTAGCGGCAGTTCATGAAGACGGTTATTTGTCAATACTGCAAGGAGAAATCAAACTACGACTCGAACAAGCAGTCAACGTACCGCTAACGATGGGCGGACGCGCCAACTTTGCGATCGCCAATGCCTTAGCTGCGAGTTTGGCAGCATTTACCCAAAGAATCCCCTTGGGACAGATTAAAGCTGGATTGCAGACATTTCAACCATCTGCCAGCCAAACCCCAGGTAGGATGAATTTATTTGAGTTAGGCGATTATCACGCATTAGTTGACTACGCCCATAACCCCCATAGTTACGAGGCATTGGGTAGCTTTGTCCGCAACTGGCAAGGAGAAAGGATCGGCGTAATCGGGGGACCTGGCGATCGCCGCGACGAAGACTTCATCACCTTGGGCAAACTCGCCGCCGAAATGTTTGACTTTATTATCGTCAAAGAAGACGACGATACGCGCGGTCGTCCCCGTGGCGATGCCGCAGACTTAATCGAAAAAGGCATCCGTCAAGCCAATTCCGACTGCCACTACGAATCCATTTTGGCAGAGACAAGAGCCATTAACACCGCCCTCGACATGGCTTCCCGTGGTAGTTTAGTAGTCGTCCTCCCCGAAAGCGTCAGTCGTGCCATTCGTTTGATTGAATCTCGCCGAGGATAAATCGGGAGTCGGTAGGGGCGGGTTTTCAAACCCGCCCGTACGGGAGTCGGGAGTCGGGGAAGAAGAAAGCAGAGGGAGCAATTCCAAGTCACAAGTTGCAAGTAGCAGCACTCACCACTACCAACTACCAACTACCAATTACCAATCACCAATTACCAATTACCAACTACCCCTAGTTATGACCCCTCAACCCGCCCTTCTCGTTCTTGCTGATGGTACTGCTTATCATGGTTTATCTTTCGGTGCTACTGGTACTACCGTTGGCGAAGTCGTGTTTAATACTGGTATGACTGGGTATCAAGAAGTCTTAACCGATCCCAGCTATCGCGGTCAAATTGTCACCTTTACCTACCCAGAATTGGGAAATACAGGCGTAAATCCTGAAGACGAAGAATCCGATCGCCCCCAAGTGAAAGGTGCGATCGCCAAAAATGTCTGTTACCGTCCTAGCAATTGGCGCTCTACTGGCAGTTTGCCTGACTACCTCAAACAGCACAACATCCCTGGAATTTACGGCATCGATACCCGCGCCTTAGTCCGCAAGATCCGCGAAGTAGGATCGATGAATGGCGCTATTTCTACAGAAATTCTTGACGAAGCAGAGTTATTGCAACTCGTCCTCGCTGCCCCCAGTATGGCAGGATTAAACTTGGTCAGTGAAGTCACCACATCCACTGCTTATGAGTGGGCTGGAACGACTGATTCTGTATGGGAATTTAAACCAGTATCCCCAGATGGCGAGACTCTCACCGTTGTTGCCATTGACTTTGGCATCAAACGCAACATTCTGCGGCGACTAGCGAGTTATGGCTGTCGCGTCATTGTCGTTCCTGCTAATACGCCACCAGAAGAGATTCTGAAATACAATCCCGACGGCATCTTTCTTTCCAATGGACCTGGTGACCCCGCCGCCGTTGCCGAAGGACTTGAAACGACAAAAGCCCTTCTTTCAGCCCAGAAACCAATATTTGGTATTTGCATGGGACATCAAATACTAGGTCGGGCGTTAGGGGCAGAAACCTTCAAGCTAAAATTCGGTCATCGCGGTTTGAATCAACCTGCTGGCTTACAAAGGCAAGTCGAAATTACCAGTCAAAATCACGGCTTTGCGATTGATGCGGATTCCATTCCCGCAGATGTCGAAATTACTCATCTCAATTTAAACGATCGCACCGTAGCAGGATTGCGCCACAAATCCCTACCCCTATTCTCAGTCCAATACCACCCTGAAGCTAGCCCTGGTCCCCACGACGCAGATTACTTATTTGCCAATTTCGTCAAATCCATGCGCCAGTCACGCACTGTAGGAGTGTAAAAGTCAAAAGTTAAAAGTCAAAAGTCAAAAATCAGAAGTGTTTCACTAGTTGTTAACACTGATAACTGTTAACTGATAACTGTTAACTGATTCTTGATTGGAGTAGCTAAATACTTAGCGATCGCACTTACCATAGTACGAGGACACTGGGGAGGCATAGATTGCCGAAACGACTGATAATAATCTTGACGCGATTCTTCAAATAGATAGCGCAGTTCCACTAATGGATTCGCATGATGATCGACGCGCAAATCCAGATAGGGATAAACATCTTGATGCACCACATACAGCGCTGCCGATTGTCGTCCCCGTTTGTCTCCTCCAGCCGCCTCGCCAGCTTCTAAAGCGTGTAATAGGCGATCGCAAAACTCCATTTCCGCTTTGGCTTGATATGCATCTGCCATCGCTACCAAAACTTGTTCGCCTACCAGCATATTTCCGGCTACAGAAAAGTAGGGATATGTCAAGTGTCCCGCCCAACCAACGCAATCTTCACCCGTCCAAGCTGCCGTATGACCGCGACGATCTACCAGATGTAGCTGACGCTGGTGGCAATTGAGATCGTCTTGCAGCAAAAGCTGTAATGTATCTTCAGCCGAAACCCCATGTTCTAACAATTGCAGGCTGCAAATTCCCAATAACGGGTTAGTTTGACCTTGAGTCGCGATCGCCCCTACAGTTGCCTTAGCATGAGGTACGAGCGCCCCTACAGCCAGATGCTTAGTTGCCACTGCTACCCCAGTCATTTGCGTTGCTGCATCCCAAGCCACAATTGAGAAGGTCATAAATTCCAGAGCGCCCGAATCGTCAAGACACGTACATGAATGTTATTCCCAAATAACATTTATTCGCGATCGCTGACTGTTTTGGATTTAACAATTTGTAGGAAATGGTAATGAGTGAGTGACTGGTGGCTAGTGGCTAGTGGCTGTATTCTTAATTTCTAATCACCAGTCACTAGTCACTAGTCACTGTTCTGAAAAATCAAATCCAACCTTCGCTGTGCTGCTTGTAATGCCTCGGTAGGGGTGCTTTTCCCTAATAAAACAGCTTCTAGCGCCCTACCTAAATTTTCTGACAAGCGACTGTAACCAGGAAAAATGGGACGCGATCGCCCGTATTTTGCTTGTGCTAAAAACACTTCTACGGCAGGCTGTTTTTTGATGAAATCTTGATATTTCTGGCTTTCCCTTGCCTTCATATTGACGGGTAAATATCCCGTACCAATTGCCCAATCAATTTGAAATCCTTCGCTGACAACATACTCAGCAAACTTGAGCGCAGCTCGTTCGCGCTCGGGCGTAGACTTGAATACAAATAGGTTTTCTCCACCAATTGCAGTTGCTTGGCGATCGCCTTGAGGAATTGGAAACACGCCAAAATCTATTCCTGTGGTTTGGAACTGTCCCAGCGTCCAGGGTCCAGTCAATTGCATCGCCACTTTCCCAGCTAAGAAAGCATCGATTTCAAATCCTCGTTCTGGTAAAGATAGAACGACAGAACCATCATCGACTAAATCGCGCCACAATCTCAGCGAGGCGATCGCACCCTTGTCGTCTGCTACATTTACATTTGCTGGTTGTTGGGGATTGTTACTTGCCAACTCGCCACCGCCACTCCACAGGAAGGGTAGCCACAGAAAGACGCTAAATTCTCCTTTCCCTAACGGCAAAAACATTCCGTGTTGGTCGATCCGCTTGTCTCCGTCTTTGTCGATGGTTAATTGACGTGCGACTTGACGTAATTCTTCCCAAGTTTGCGGTAACTGGGTAATTCCTGCGGCTTGAAATAAGCTGGGACGGTAAAATACGCCTACGTTATTTACGCCAAACGGCACAGACCAAGTATGCCCTTGATACTCCATCGTTGCAAACAGGCTAGGATCGATTTCATCTTTGACGGGAGAAGTTTGTAGCAGATCGTCCAAAGGACGAATTGCATCGAGTTCCACTAACTGTCCAGTTAGCGTGGCATTAAACCATAGTAAATCTGGTGGTGCATTTCCTACTACCGCTGCCAAAATTTTCGGTAATTGCTGTTCTGCTTGTCCGACATATAAAGATTCTACTTGAATGTCAGAATGCTCTCGATTGAAGCGATCTACCAGCGTTTGCAAAACATCTCGATTGGGTGGTGGATTTACCCCTTGCCACAGCGTAATTTTGGTAACTCCAGAATTACTAGGTGTAGCCTGACATCCTACCAAAGTTAGGGTTACTACGAGTAAGAGGAGAAGAAATTTAGTTTTGACTAGGTAGCGATTGAGCAACTTCACTAGTTTTTTCAATTGACTTTTAAGTTTTATTGTCGAAATTTTAGTCTAGAATTGCCTTCTGTAGATAAACGCGGGTAAATAGGTATTTTTGATATATTGTCAGATATATTCCGATCCCTCTTCTGTCACTTTAGGCAAATTCAACGAATCTACGTGGTTTTAGCCTACGAAAAATCAAGGTTTCACCCCAGTTTGACAGAAGAGGGCTGAGCCCAATTTAAGATGAAGCTGCATAGAAAAGAGCTTCTAGAATAAAGTTAGAAGAAGAGATTTCTGGGATGCGATCGCGTAAATCTTGTAGAGAAGAGAAAAGTTGATTTTTGAGAGGTTTTTGAGGAATTGCCAAAGTCTCTCAATCGGATTGAGTTCAGGGGCTGATGCTGGTTGAAACAGAGGAATAATATTTTCCGGTCAACGAATTGCTGAACTTGTATGAGCAGATGCTCGCTCGATCTGTAAAATGGCATAATCCGAGCCTAATTCCTGAGATAGCCAGTCCCAGCACTGTTGAAAACACTCACTATTCAATTTTGGATACTCTCAAGGAAGTGGTTCCCAGTCAATGGTTCAATCGCACCGTAAATCCAGAAGTTTTCCCGTTGCCATTTTACTCCAACAGTGGGCTTGACTCCAGAAGCAGTAATCACTTTTCCTGTAAGGGTTTTGAGTCCAACCCTAGTTTCATCTTGACACAAGTAATACACACACTTACCTTGTGCCAACAGTTGTTTGAGAGTTACTAGAATCACAGCTGTTTGTAGGAGTTTTTTTAGTTCCTTTTCGCTCTCGGCGATCTCAATCTTAAATGGGCGGCTCATGGCTATGTGAACTTATCGAATTTGCTTACCTCTATATGCAGCTTCATGTTGAATTGATATGAGTCAGTTATATTCAGTTATATAAAGATCGGAAAATTTTTAGTAAGGAATTGTCATGAATAAAAAGGCAAAGAGATGTTGACTTCGCAATTTAGTTTTGATAAGCTCTTTTTTATAATGGAACTATAGACGAATTTTTAGATTTTCAAATATTCCCATTATAAAGCGTACACGCTAAATTGTAGCAGCAAAAATAGCACGGGACAACCCCTTTTTAGAGCTAATTATTGTGCTTATTAAATAAGTAATCTATTGATTATTTTTCTCTGAGAGTTTCTGGAATACCAGCAGAAGAAAGTCCGGCGATCGCTTGCAAATTTTGACGGCGGAGTAGTTCCATAAAATCTAAAGTCGGTCGTCCTTCCATCTGTGCCACCGCTTCAATTGCCGACAACAGATGTTGAGCCGCCTCTGCCTCAGCATAACCCCGCCTCCCAGCAACGCGCACTGCTGCCTCATCTGCTTCTACCTCAATTTGAGAACTGTGGTTATTGCGCCAAATCCGAGTCCCGGCGATCGCGGTTAATGCTCCAGCTGCCACAGTACCCACCACATCCCCCTGCACGATCTCTACTACCGTCCCCAAAAGCCCCGCTAAGACAACTCCCTGATAGACGTCCGGTTTAAACCACTTTACTGCCGTCAACCAGCTAACAGTCCGCAACAGCAACAAATCTCGCTGTGGTTGGGGTAGCCGCCGCCAGAGATCGAAATTAATGGAAATGCGACGTTCCTGCTGCCACGGCATAGGAAAAGCATAATCGATAACTTTAGTTTGCTCCCGCTTACCGACAATCTTAGTCAACATCCGACCGGAAGCAGGCATCAAGTCCAGAAGGCGGCGGATTTCAGTAGTTGGTTCCATGAGTAGAGGATGGGGAAAGTCAAAAGTTAAAAGTCAAAAGTTAAAAGTCAAAAATCATGTATTGGGATGGGTGGGATTTAAGGTAAAATTTCCAGCCAAGGCTGTCCATCTGTTTACTAAACCCGCTCGTACACAAGTTAAAAGCTCACTACACCTCACACCCTATACCCTACACCTTGTTTGCCGATCGCTGATAATAAACTAATAGACTTAAAAAATTATCTCTTCAATGGATGCATTTGCACCGATTCCGCCTCAATGGACTAAACAGGCAACTCATGCCAATGAATTTTGTTGTCCCCGTTGTCGTTCTGGTAGCCGCGAAGCAGAAAGAGTCTGGCTAAATCGACGATCGCCCGTATTTACCGAAAACAACCGTCGCAAGTGGCAAGAGTTTTATCAGTGTCAATGCAGTTGTGTCTGGTGGGCATGGAGTAACGATCGCCCCCCTTCAGATTTAACACCGAAAGAAGACTGCGAGCGTTAAGTTGATGGTTGGTAATTGGTGGTTGACGGTAAACGCCCTCCGCTACACTACTCCGTGAAGACGGTGATTGAGAAGTGGCTGGTGGAACCGATGACGCTTTGGCTGGAATCTTTTCTAGTCACCAGTCACTAGTCACTGATAGCTGGTCAAGAAATCATTACCAAAAACCATAAATTCAAGCAAATATTCCTGTTGGCAACGGGCAAATCTGTCTTGATGAGATAGAATACGATACAAATAACGGTACGCTTGTCAAGCTGATGAAATACTTCTTTAGAACAATGGCGGTTAAAAGAAATATTTCTTAATCTGGAGGCAAAGCCAGACAGAGAATTTAACCGAAAAGTCCGTACATTGCTGCCCAATCAATGACTCGTTGAATTTATAGGAATAAAGTTATGAGCGATCGCTCGCCATCGGAAGCATCTATCTTTTTGAGTTATCTCAGAAACGGGATCTGGTTTTTGGGAATATCTTTTTGGTTATTTGGCATCATTGACCGAAGCATTGCTTCTTTCTCTGATGGCTCCCTATCGAGCGTAGATACGCTCCAGCTGTTTACAGCCGCCTTTTTCTTCATCGCTTGGTTGTTCCTGAAACCAAAGTCGGGGCATCGGGAGAAACAGGAAGTTAGGAATCCTAACCCTTCCTCAGCTTCCTCAGTTCCCCCCGCTATTTTCTAACTTCCAGTTGCTAATTTCTGTCCTACTAAAACAGAGCGGACAACCCGTTCGGCAGCCTTAGTAACGAGTTCTGGAGCATTGGCGATCGCATCTCCTAAACTACAAGGTGCATCGAGAATGCTTTCAAAGGAGTCGATGCCGCAATTGAAATTCACCTCAGCATCACGCCCGATAGTTCCGGCAAGGGCAATAACTGGTAGCTGATATTTCTTGGCTCTTTGTGCCACTTCTGCCGGAATTTTGCCGCGTGGAGTTTGAAAGTCAATACTTCCCTCCGCTGTAATCACCAGATCGGCATCTTCTAATAAGCGATCGAGGTGGAGATATTGCATCACAATGTCATAGCGAGGATGCAATTTTGCCCCTAATAAAGCATACAAGCCCGTACCCAAGCCACCAGAAGCGCCACTTCCGGGCATTTCTCGCACGTCTATACCCATGTCGCGTTCGATAATAGCAGCATAATTATCGAGTGCTGCGGCTAGCTGCTCCACAGTTTCTGGTGAAGCACCTTTTTGAGGTCCAAATACTCGCGCTACACCTTTTTCGCCACACAACAGATTGTGCCAGTTACACGCCACATCAATTTGTACCGATTCCAAACGGCGATCGCGATCTTTAAGATCGATGCGTTCTAGTTTTATCAGTTCGCCACCACCGCGATCGATTTCCTTCCCATCTGCATCTAACAGGCGTACTCCCAGAGCTTGCGCCATTCCCGCACCACCATCATTCGTACCGGAATCGCCACAACCAACCAGTATCCGTTCTGCACCCGCATCTAGCGCTGCTTTAATCAGTTCTCCCACGCCGTAGGTTGTTGTCACTAGAGGGTTACGTTCGTGATGCGGCACTAATCTCAGTCCCGCTGCCGCTGCCATCTCTAAGACAGCAGTTTTTGTCTGCGTATTACCCAGAAACCCAAAATAAGAATCTACAGGCTGTCCGACAGGACCGGCGACCGTCAGATGGTGTAAAGTCCCGCCCGTAACTGTTACGAGGGCTTTGGTGAACCCTTCTCCACCATCTACTAAGGGAGCTTTGTGGATAGTAGCATCGGGTAAAACTCGCAAAATTCCCGTTTCAATACAATCTGCTACCTCATCAGCTTCCAAGCTTTCTTTAAATCCCGAAGGTGCAATCAAAATACGTAAGCTCATAATTATCTCCTGCAATTAGTAAGTAATGAGTAGTGAGTAGAGAATAGGATATGTTTTGACTTTTGACTTCCAAATTCCGAATTCCGAATTCCGAATTCCGAATTCTTATTCGCGTAGTGGCAATGAAATCTGTACGTATGTTCCCTGACCAGGTTCGCTATCAATGGTGAGTTGACCCCCATGCTGTTCGACGATCGCTTTGCTTAAGGTAAGTCCCACGCCTGCACGCTGACCGTTGGTAGTGACTGTGGGAGAAAAAACCCGTTCGATCGCGGGTTGTTGAATTCCCTTGCCGTTGTCAGCGACTTCAATTAAAAGATTCGTAGCATCAGGATCGATGCGCGTCCGCAAACCAATACGTCCACCTTGTTCTGGCAATGCTGCTAAGGCATTCCGTACGAGTTCGCTCAAAACCTCGCGTAACTTCGGGCGATCGACAACTGCATAACTGACTTCTGGAGCAATATCCAGATCGACGCTCACGGCGCGTTCGACGAGTTCGGATTGGAACCGCAGCAGCAGATCGTAAAGCAGCGCTCTGATATCGGTACGGGCAAGATTCAAATCTAAGGGAAAGCCAAAATCAGTAATTCGCGACACGGCTTGTAATAGTAGATCGAGCTGCCCGATCGCCGCCCGTTGTTGCCCGTCAAATTCTTCGTTGCCCTTAAAACCATTGTGGTGCTGCAACTGAGTCACTCGCGATCGCAATTGTGACAATAATCGATGCAAAGTGACTCGTGAAGGCAAATGTTGCCAAGCAGAATCTTCTACGCCATCTTTAACAACACCATTAGGAACGGCAGCCAAACCTGCAACCTGCTGCCGTTCTGCCATTGCCTCCATCATTCGATTGAAAGCTCGGCTGACTGCTCCTAGCTCGTCTTGACGTTCTTCACCGAGGCGGCGTTTGAAGTCTCCCTTAGCTGCGTCGTCTAATGCCTCCTCTACCTCTTCTAATGGTGCAAATAAATCTGAAGCTAAATAAGCTGCAAGAAGCAACATCAGTGAGATTGTGCCAAAAGCCGCGATCGCTAGAACTAATTGCGCAGTTTGCCGCGTATTTTGTGTTTGCTGGCTGATGATTTGGCGATTTTGGCGATCGGAAGCAACGGCTTGTTGAGTGACTTGCTCAAATCTAATAAAGTCTATGTCTTCTAGTTGTTTTTCTAAAATTGCAAAGGCGCGATCGCGTTGACCTTGTGCTACTAAAGTAAAAGCTTCGCGGGCATCCTGGATCAGCGCAATGTATGCATTGCGAACTTGTTGAACTTGTTTTCGTTCTGCTTCAGTATCAGCTAATTCTGCCCAGCGCTTAAAATCGGCTTCTGCTGGTTTGAGAAAGGCTTCAAATTCTTGTCGTGCATCTGGATCGTCGCTAATAATCGCATCTGGCAATTCTTTAAAAGCCCGAAAAGTTGCCGTTCTGACGCTCTCCAGCAATAAACTACGTTGATAATGTCCTTGCAACCTGCGTTCGCTATTTTGCCACTGCGCGATCGCCCACACAGTCACACCCGCCGTTGCCAGCGCCAGCAACGCCAACCCGCTAAATGTTGTTAATAGTTTCTTTCTTAAATTCATAATTTAAGGGAGCAGGGGGGAAGAGAGCTGAGGGAACCGAGGAAGCGGAGGGAGTTGAGGGAGCAGCTATCAAGTCGCAAGTCGCAAGTCGCAAGTCGTAATTAATTCACTACACCCTACACCCTTTCTTCACTGGTCACTGGTCAGGAGTCACTGGTCACTGATAACCGTCATAGCCTTAAGCCGATCCATTGCCAGTAACCGTAATAGAACACCACGATCAGTGCCAAATGAACTAGCAAGAGTACGGAACTCAGACGCAATAAGTCTGCTGGTTTATAGGTTTCGCCTTCTAATTCTTGAAACATCAACAGCGCTTTGGAACTGACGGGAAAAGTCAAACAATAGTCCATGCCGACGTTGCTGAGGAATAAAACCGCTACGGGATTGAGTTGCAAGCTGTTGCCTAGATATAACAGCGCTGGGACTAGAGCTACAGCTCTGGCTGTATGCGAAGTCATGTAAATGTGGGAAGTCAGGGCAATTAGAGATAATACGAGCAAGATCAAGAGGCGCGATTCTGTGCCAGCAATGCCACTTGCGGCAAATAGCTGGTTGATAATCCATTCGGCTGCATCAGATTCAATCAACGCCTCGCCTAAAACCAAAGCTGCACCCACAAATACAATTAAGTTCCAAGAAACTGCTTTCAACCCATCTTTCCAGCTAATGACTCCAATACTAGGTGCAGTTAGTACTAAAGCCCCAATCACCGTAACGGTGGCGATTTCCAACCCATGCCAACTTTCCGTCAACCACAGCCCTACCATGACCAAAACGACAAGCAGTGTTGTTCGTTCTGCTGTAGAAAAGGGTTTTTTTTGCTGATAAGGAATCTGAAGTTGGCGCTGGCGGCGATTTTTGTCTAAAAATAAGCGCAAAATTACCCAGCAAGAAATATAACTAGCGACAACTCCAAACGGCACGCCATAAAGCGCCCACTGTGCGTAAGAGAGCTTGACATCAGCAATTTCGTCTAACAAGTCGATCGCGATCAGATGGGAACCAGCACCAATGAGAGTAGAAATCGTGGCAACTAAAATAATTGTCGGCATCAGTAGCGCCATTGCACGGGTAATGCGGCGATCGCCTGCGGCGTTGGCAATGCTGCGAAATACAGGAATGACTACAGCTGCCCTGCCAGAAGTGGAAGGAATAACGAAAGACAAGGGAATTAATATAGTTGTCAACAGCCAAAATACACTGCTGACATTCCGGGCGCGACTGACGACCAACTGCGTTAATCTTGCCGCTAAGCCCGTTTGCTGTACGGCTCCACCCAAAATGAAAGCACCGATCATCAGCCAAATTACGTCTGATTCCAGTGCCTCAAATAACGCTTCTTGTTCGCTACCACCAGATAATATAAGCAACACCACCGTTGCTAGGGCAACATAGGCTGCGTTCAGGGATGTGGTTGACCACAAGATTACCGCTAAGGCAAAGGCAAACAGAGATAATCGCGCCTCTGTTGGCAGCGAACTTGGTAGAAGAATGGCGATTCCTGCTATGAGAGTCAGCGCCAAAGGTAGCACGGCATCAACCACCCAACGAAACCGTCGCTGACGTGGGTGAGTTTTAGGTAGAGGGCGCTTGCTCTCAATGCGCGACCAAATGCTAGTCGTGCCTAGTCGCTCCTTGCTACCTGCCTTTTGAGTGGCAGCAGCTTTATTCATCTTTCCTCCTAGTCACCAACTAACGTGCGGTATGACGACCTGTACTGAGTGATTGTTTCACTCGATTGACACAAGCGATCGCCCGTGCTTAATCAGAGACTAACATCTTCTTAAAGTAAATTTAATTTCTTGTCTAAGTATCTACCCTGGGATGGAAGGCAGAAGTTTTTACCTCAATTTAGCTTTTTTCATAGATCGATTTCTAGTATTTCTGCAAACGTAATTTTGCACTTTTTGAAATTTCGTATTTTTGCACTTGTGAAAATTAAAAGAGAGGTTATTCGAGCAAAATTATCCAAACATGCTTCAGAAATCCTTTGAAAACTCAACTTTATGAAATTTCAAATATAGTTGCTTTAATTTCAAAAAATAAATAAAAATAGTAAGCATGAACCAAACTTTAATGAAAAAGTTAATTTCGATCGTCGCTCCTCTAGCGATCGAATTATTGCTTTCTCCTACAGTCATAGCAGAACAAATTCTGCAACATACACATATTGACCCGAACAGCAACGAGCGCCAAAGTATAAAAAACAACTTTCAACTATCAAAGGACATACCTCAAACTACTAGTATCATAGATAACATTAACCAAGATAAAAAACGGTTTTCGATCGCCGAGCGTCGCGATCGTAAAGATCCCCCCTTCGCCCCCCTCGATCGGGCGGGTTGGGGGGATCTTCAGATGAGCCAAGTCACGTCTGTTTCGCAGTTATCTGATGTCCAGCCTAGCGATTGGGCTTTTCAAGCCTTGCAATCTTTAGTGGAGCGCTACGGAGTCATTGCTGGCTATCCAGACAGCACGTTTAGAGGCGATCGGGCAATGACGCGGTATGAATTTGCGGCAGGGTTGAATGCAGCATTAGAAAGAATCAACGAACAGATCGCAACTGGCAATCCTATAACTCAAACAGACTTAGCCACCCTACAAAAACTGCAAACTGATTTTGCTACCGAACTGGTGACTCTACGCGGGCGAGTCGATCGCTTAGAGGTACAGACAGCTCAGTTAGAATCTAATCAATTCTCTACCACCACCAAACTAGAAGGAACGGTGATTTTTGCCCTCAGCGATGCTTTTGGCGGAGCGGGCGACGACAACAATACAGTGCTGCAAAGTCGAAGCAGACTTGCTTTTGAAACCAGTTTTACTGGAAAGGACTTACTGACCACCAGGCTTGATTTTGGCAACTTCGAGCAATTTGACTTGCCAACAGATGAAGGGCGTTTAGGTTTTGACTCGAACACCGAAGGAAGCGTGGAACTGGGGAACCTAGAATATGAACTACCAGTGGGTGAAAAAATAACGCTGTTGTTCCAATTCAACGATTCAGACAGCGATGATTTTACGGATGTAATCAACCCTTTGTTTGAAGATAGCGATACGGGGGCAATTTCTCGCTTTGGACGACGCAATCCTATTTATCGCGTCCCCAATAGCAACACGGGAATTGGAGCGAGGTTACAGTTATCTGAGGCAATGAGTTTTGATTTCGCTTATCTGGCTGGAGATGCTAACGATCCGGCAGCTGGTGCGGGACTATTTAACGGCGATTACGGCGCGATCGCTCAGTTAACATTAACGCCCAGCGATCGCCTTGCTGTAGGCTTAACTTATATTCATTCTTATGGAGCTGCCGGTCAAGGTTTAGATACAGGTACGGGTAGTACAGCCGCTAATTTAACTCAAATCGGCACGCCAGATCTCGAACTGCCTGTAGTCGGTAACTCCTATGGCATTGAAGCCAGTTACAGAATTAGCGAGGATTTTGCGATCGGTGGCTGGGTGGGCTATACTGCTGCTCGCGCGATCGGTTTGGGAGATGGATCGATTTGGAATTACGCCATCACCCTCGGATTTCCCGATCTGGGCAAAGAAGGCAATCTCGGCGGAATTATAATCGGGATGCAACCGAAATTAACTGGTACGAGTAGCGGTTTAAGAGCGATAGGGCAATCGAGCGACCCCAATACTTCAATTCACGTTGAAGGCTTCTACAGATACCAAGCTACAGATAATATCTCTATCACCCCTGGTTTGATTTGGCTGACAGCTCCAAATCATAATACTGAGAACGAAGACATCGTGATTGGAACAATTCGCACTGCTTTTGAGTTTTGAGTGCTACACAATTAGGCAAATTTTTCCCACGCCTGAGTGACAATCTCGCTCAGCCTGCGGCGCTGGCGATCGTCTAATAAGCTATCATCTGCAAGCAGTTGGGCAGTTAGCTGTTCTAAAGATTGTCCTTGAGAACGGACGAACTGAATCACGCCCGCGATCGCAGTGGCTACCAATTCATCGCTAATTGGTTTTTGTCTGAGATTAATAATTTCTTCGGGGCTGGTTGGGATGGGATAATGCATGGCGGGAGTTTACAAGATAAAAAACTGTTTTAATAAATCCAAACACAATTGTAAATTTTCTTAAACTTGTTCTAAGCAAGCTTATTTTTGGCAAGCTTAGCCTAGTCTAAACCCTTGTCACCTCTGTCCAAATTGGTAGTTTACCCATAGACAAAAGCGCCAAGATGAAAGAACTCTTGTACATTGAAATCCCCACACCAGACACATCTGTCGTTCGGCACTGGTTGCAAGCGGAATTTGAACCAGAAATCGGGCAAAAAGCGATCGCGCCTGAAGGTTTTCGCTTGCAAATACCTATAGATACAGCGATAAAGACAAATATTTCAGATCCAACGGCAAAAAAGCTAGGGGAGATCTCCGCTTTTGTTTGGTCTGTACAGCGTACTACATATCTCAAGGTCTTCCGTTGGGCAGATTCTCCCCTACCAGGAGAACGGCAAATTCTGCAAAGTCTTGTAAAGCAGATTAGAATTAAGTTTCCTCATAACTATCCCGCACCACCAGCAATAGATTTATCCCAACAATCTATTTTTGAGGCGCTTGCTCCCCACTACCCCCTCACCGTCAAGTATTTTCAGCAAATGCCTAATGGCGAATACGATCTCAAGCGAGTTTACTGGTGGGAGCAAAGGTGGCGCGAAGGAGTGCAGAATCCGCAGCAGCCGCGTCAAGTTGTGTTTTCTAGGGAAAATGTAGAGACGTTACATGTAAACAATGTAGAGACGTTACATGTAACGTCTCTACAGCCATCCTACGATCTCATTTACATCGGTGGCGCATTAGGCGTAATTCATGCAGCAGTGATGGCGCAACTGGGTTATCGCGTGTTGTTGTTGGAGCGTTTGCCATTTGGACGGATGAATCGGGAGTGGAATATTTCTCGCACGGAATTACAAAGTTTAATCGATCTGGGTTTGCTAACTCCCGCAGAATGCGAAAGTGCGATCGCACGAGAATATAAAGACGGATTTAATAAGTTTTTCGATGGGAACAATCCACCCCACTTAAAAGCACCGATCCTCCATACTCCAACGGTGCTGAATATAGCCTTAGATGCAGAAAGGTTACTGCGGCTGTGTGGAGAAAAGTTAAAAGCTGCGGGGGGTGAAATTTGGGACGAAACCGAGTTTCTCCGCGCTGATATCGAGCGATCGCAAGTTACGTTACAAGCTCGGCATTTACCCAGCCAAACTCAAAAACAAGCCAGCGGACGAGTTTTGGTAGATGCAATGGGGACAGCTTCTCCGATTGCTTGGCAACTCAATGGCGGTCGTGCTTTTGATAGCGTCTGTCCGACGGTAGGAGCGGTAATTAATGGCGGCTTTGAGCCTGGGGTATGGGATGCTCAATATGGCGATGTACTCAATAGCCACGGCGACATTTCGCGGGGAAGACAGTTAATTTGGGAATTATTTCCTGGTGCGGGCGAAGAAATCACAGTTTATTTGTTTCACTACCATCAAGTCAATCCAGAAAATCCCGGTTCGTTGCTGGAGATGTACGAGGACTTTTTCACGATTTTGCCAGAGTATCGCCGTTGCGACCTAGATAAACTCGTATGGAAAAAACCTACGTTTGGTTATATTCCGGGACATTTTAGCGTTGGGAGTCGCGATCGCACGGTTGCTTTCGATCGCTTAGTCGCGATCGGCGATGCAGCTTCGCTGCAATCTCCCCTCGTCTTTACTGGTTTTGGCTCCCTCGTTCGCAATCTCAGCCGTCTTACAGCCTTATTAGATACGGCATTAAAGCACGATTTGCTCAGTGCTAGCGATTTGAATCAAATTCGCGCCTATCAAAGCAATGTTGCCGTGACTTGGATGTTTTCTAAAGGCATGATGGTTCCCACGGGTAAATTTTTACCACCAGAACGGGTCAACTCGATGCTGAATAATTTCTTCGGACTGTTGACTGACGAACCTTTAGAAGTTGCCGATCGCTTTATCAAGGACCGCTTTGATTGGTTTACTTTTAATCGTTTGGCGCTGAAAGCTGCCAGAAAAAATCCCGTCTTGCTGCTCTGGATTTGGGAATTAGCCGGAGCTAAAGATTTGCTGCGATGGCTGCTGAGTTACTTCAACTTTAGCTGGAATTCCTTGTTGAGTCTTTGTTTTAGCGGCTGGTTGCCGAGTTTCTTGCGCCAGATCCAGCCGTGGTTAGAACGCCGCTATCCCAGATTGTGGTTGAGGCTGCTGACACAAAGCTACGCCCTAACAACTGGTATGGGAAGACCCCAACTGGCGATCGCCCCTCATCCCCGCACGCCTGCAATTGGTTCTCAAGATGTGGTTAGTAGTTAGTTGTTGGTTGTGGGTGAGTGGCTTGTGGCTAGTGACTAGTGGAACCAGATTCAATTCTTGTCACCGGTTCCACTAGTCACTGACAACTGATAACTGACAACTGACAACCGCTCACTGATTCTGGTTTCTGCGTGGAAATTTTGGTAATTCAATTGATGCTAGTGATTTTCTACCTTTGGGTGGATGCCAGGGATAAACAACTGGTGAGGGCCAGTTGAGGTTAACCTGATTCTGGCTGGATGGGGAAGCATCGGCAGGGGAAGCTTCTGCTTCGCCTGCTGGTTCCTCCGTCTGCGATTCATTGGTTGGGTGCGATTCTGATATCTGTGGTTGGGGCGCGAGCCGATCGAGGTCGAGCGACGTTGTATCGTCAGTCTCGATCGCCTCTGCTGAAGCTTCTTCTTGTAACAAACTCAAGAAATCGTCTAGGTCTACTTCTTGGTTAGTTTCTGAAAAGAAAAAACTTTGCTCTGCGGAGCTATTCCCACTTTGCAAATCGAAAGATCCAGTACTGGGGGTGGAATTGAAACTGTAAGGCGCTTGGCGATCGCTCAAAAAGTTTTCCGCCGTCCACTCATTCAATGGTGAATCTGAGGATTCTTGTCGGTCGCGATCGATAAAATTCGGGGTTTGAATCGACCACGGAGTAATCGGTTGCGGGTTGGGGAATAACGATTGCGTTCTCAAACTACTAGCATGATTTTCTGGGGGTCGATCGGTTGTGGCAGCGGGTGATTCCGCGCACTTTTCTAGCGCTACTTTTAACTGCATGGTGTAGCGTTGCTGGCGCAGTAAGCGAGAGCGGAGATCGCGGCAGGATGTCTCGACTTGCATGAGCTGATAGGATTGCTCATTATATCTAGACTGCACGAGAGAGCATTCTCTTTCCATTTGAGCGATCCGTTCTTGGCTGGCGTTTAAGTCATCGGTAAGGGTCTCAACCACAATTTTCTGCTGCTGGATGGCTTGTTCTGCCGTCTCTAGCTTGGCAGATAAAGATTCTACTTGCGATCGCGCTTGCTCCTGAGCTTGAATTTTTTGGGCAAGCTTCAAATCTGCCTCGCGCGATCGCCCTCTGATGTAATGCAATTCATTTTGGCTGTTTTCTAGCGCTCTCTCTAACTGAATTACCCGTTCTACTAGTTTGGTGTTGGAGCCGCGCATCTCTTGGATGAAACTCAATAACGTCGCGACTTCTTCAGGAGTTAAGGATGCTCCACCATTCTCTGCCGAGTCCATCCAACGAGCAACGGACGACCAAGAACCTACTGCGGGTTCTGGTTCCACAGAAACATCGCGGGCAACAGCAGCATCGTCCGCTGACTCAGATAAATTGGTTTCGTCTTGGTTTGCTGGGGATGCCTCACCATCGGCAAGCCCACTATTAGCAAAATTAAACCACTCAGCAAATGGCGCACTATTGACTTTTTCTGCTTCACTCATGGTCTTGTACCCCGCTGTAAAAATTCTTAGCTGCCCCGATATCAGACTTTCTATTATTCATCCACTTTTAAAAGATTTTTTTAAAGATTCAGACTTTCTTAAAAAAAATAGATCTTCTACCATAAATGAATTTTTCAGTATTTATACTGGTAACTTTTCCCAAATTCTGTATGCAGAAATATAAAATAATTAGGCGCGAGTTGTTACTCTCGTTTCTATCCTGTAGCTATCTTACCTCCACCACCTCAATTGAAGAAAGTCAGTTGTCAGTGGAAAGTGAGTAGTGAGTTGCTAGTGGCTGGTGGCTGGTGGCTAGATGCTTCTGACTTGCGAATGCGCGCATGTGCATCACTAATTAATTATTTGCTCTATGTCATTTAATTTTCCGGCTCGGACTTGGTTAGGAGTTGTGGTAAGTAGTTTAGGACTGTGGTTTTTACCCATACCTGGAATCGCCAACTCCGCGATCGCGGCAAAAAAATTTATATTTCCTATGGAGCGATCGAACGGTCTATTTCTGTGAACTCCTTGGAAAGCTACGCTAAAAAAGGCATAGTTGACGACGAGTTAGCTACCTATGCAGCATATGTCAGTCCCCAACGATTGTTACAATTACAACGAGTTTTACTCAAACGGATCGATCTAAGTCCGGTTGCAGTATCCCAGTTTCTTTATACGCCAACTGGAACAACCCTGTTAAAAAGACTAGGCGAGGTTGTCCAAACTGAATCTCGGCAATCGGGATTTTATGCCCTGCGCTCGGCACTCATTTTAGCAGCAGCAGATCCAAAAGGCTTAACACTCCTGAACATACTACACAAATTTCCGACTAACGTACGAGTTAATATGGGGCGGATGCTTCAGATGGCTGAAGCCCTAGAAACCTTGATTAGCCAATCACGCAGAGCGATCGCCTTAATTTCCGAAAATTCGACAGTCGCAGCTGCTCAAGTCCAAGGAATAAATTTTTCTCAGTTACCAGATTTGCGATCGCCCGGACGTTTTAGTTGGAGCAAGCAAACCTTAAAATTAAGCGATCGCCGCCGCGATCGGGCTTTTGTTGCCGATCTTTATTTACCCAGGGAGCAGGAAGCAGGGAGTAGGGAGCAGGGAACAGGGAGCAGGGAGCAGGTAGGACAAGGGAGACAAGGGGGACAGGGAGACAAGGAAGCAATTACCAATTACCAATTACCAATTACCAACTACCAAAATTTCCCAGTCATAGTCATATCCCACGGTTTAGGGAGCGATCGCACGAGTTTTATTTATCTAGCCGAGCAACTGGCAAGTTATGGTTTTGCTGTTGCAGTTCCCGAACATCCTGGTAGCAATGCAGAACAATTGCGATCGCTGTTTTCCGGTCAAGCAGCCGAAGTAGCAGAGCCAAGCGAATTTGTCAACCGTCCTTTAGACGTGAAATACTTATTGGATGAATTAGAGCGACTGAATGCAGTTAATCCCAGTTGGCAGTTGAATGTACAACGAGCAGCGATTATTGGTCAATCTTTTGGCGGTTATACTGCCTTAGCTTTAGCAGGCGCAAGCTTGAATTTTAGTCAATTGCGTCAAGATTGTAACAACCCTAAAGATATCTGGAATCTATCGCTACTGCTTCAGTGTCGTGCTTTGGCTTTACCATTGACTCAAGATAATTTGAAAGACTGGAGAATTAAAGCCGCGATCGCCATTAACCCATTTACTAGTAGTATTTTTGGGGAATTAGGGTTGAGGAAGATTCAAATTCCCATAGCGATCGTCAGCAGCAGTGCAGATACAATTGCTCCTGCCTTACCAGAACAGATTATTCCTTTTGCTTGGTTAACAGCAGAGCGAAAATACTTGCTCTCCATCGATCGCGCCAGCCATTTTTCTACGATTGGCGAATCAGCAGCGGAAGATGCCGATCCGATTCCCCTACCCGCACAAGTTATCGGTCCCAATCCGGCGATCGCACGTCGCTACGTTAGCATTTTGAGCGTGGCATTCATGGAAACTTATCTCGATCGAAACCCCCAGTATCGTCCCTATCTCAGCTCCTCCTATATTCAAACCGTCAGCCAAGCACCGCTAGATGTGAGTCTCGTTTCATCCTTACCACTAACCCAGCTAGCTAATTCTATCTGTACGGTGGTCACAGCCCAACAGAATTTTTGTCCTCAAGCTTACAGGCGGGGGAGAAAAGAGAGCTGAGGGAGCTGAGGGAGCTGAGGGAGCTGAGGGAGCTGAGGGAGCTGAGGGAGCTGAGGGAGCTGAGGGAGCTGAGGGAGCTGAGGGAGCTGAGGGAGCTGAGGAAGCTGAGGGAGCTGAGGAGAGAATAATCACCAATGACCAATGACCAATGACAAATAACTCTAGTTAGAGGTCAATTTGCGATCGCGCTTGCTAACTTGGTGAATGAGATCGAGACGAGGAGTTAAATGGTAATGGACAAGACTTTATTGATGATTTTACTGTTGGGTTTGCTACTCAGCTTCATCGTAGCGCCGTTTTCTGGCTTAGCCTTACTGATGATTTTCCTGCTAGTCTCAGCTGTTTTGTGGACAGGCTGGACGCTTGTGAGTATTTTAATCCGTGGTAAGACAAGCGACAGTAATTCGTAGTTCAGCGATCTACGGTTCGGTAGGTTCACCAATCGATGCGGTCATATGTGAGTTGCGATCGCCACTAAACCATCGTAGTTGCAAAACAGGTAGTTACAAAAAAGAACGATAGATTTCGCTTTCTAACGTACCGCTAAAATACCCCTGTCCAATAGAGGTTCTCTGCCAGTCTGCCAATGCTTCATCTGGCGTAACTCTAATTGTAGACACTAATTCTGCCCGAATCTGCTGAATGAGTTCCTGCTCTTTCAGCTTAGTATCTCTTACTTTTGGTGTAGATGTGGAAGTTCGAGCGATCGACATTATGGCTTATCCCTCTTGCACCAAGATTTATTTCTCAATATTCTCAGGCTATAACTGCACCCACGTTCATCAGCTTAAGAATTCTTGATAAAGAGGAGACAAGGGAGACAAGGGAGACAAGGGAGACAAGGGAGACAAGGGAGACAAGGGAGACAAGGGAGACAAGGGAGACAAGGGAGACAAGGGAGACAAGGGAGAGGGGGGAGACAAGGGAGCAACTACTAATTCCCTACACCCTACACCCTTTCTTCACGCATCACGCACCACTCATCACGTACCACTGTTTACTAGACCTCCTGCATGAATCAAACAGGAGTTACGCACTTGAGTTTCAGTCCTCGACGATCCCTCCTAGTTCCTCCCTTTTTAAGGGAGGAATAAAGCCCCCTTTTTAAGGGGGTTGGGGGATCGACTGCGTAACTCCTGTCAAAAAATCATGGATGTCATTCTGTTGGCGAAGCCTTCCCGAAGGGTACGCAACGCAGTGTAGTGAAGAGTCTCCCAGATGTTTCGCTTCGCGTGTGGATGACAATTCAAGTATTCACGCAGGAGGTCTACTGATAACTGAAAAAAGTGTCACTGGAGATGAGTTAAAGAGAAAGAGCGTGAGTTATTTAAATTTGTAGATATACTCATAATGCCCTGTAAAAGCTGGGATGGTGCGTAATTCCGAATTCCGAATTCCGAATTCCGAATTCCGAATTTCCTCGCTTCTCATAACTCCTTCGCTGTCATATGTCCGTATACTGCACTCAAGGTCACGAAAACTTGCCTGAAAGTCGTTTTTGTATGCATTGCGGCGAGAAGCTGTCTCTAGCGTCGGGAAATGGCTTGTATTCAGGACAGATGTTAGGCGATCGCTACTCGATCGTACGTTTGCTAGCACAAGGTGGTTTTGGGCGCACCTATCTAGCGGAGGATACTAACCGCTTTCGCGAACTCTGCGTTTTGAAAGAATTTGCGCCGCAAGCACAGAGTAATACTCTTTTACGCAAAGCAGCAGAATTGTTTGAACGGGAAGCGGGAGTGCTTTACAAATTGCAGCATCCGCAAATTCCCCGCTTTCGCGAATTATTTCGCGTCAAAATTGACAGTAAAGAACATTTATTTCTGGTTCAAGATTACGTAGAAGGGGAAACCTACCGTAGCCTGCTAGATGAGAGAATGCAGCAAGGAAAATTTTTTAGCGAGACAGAGATCGTTCACCTCTTGCAGCAAATTCTTCCTGTATTAGATTACATCCACAGTGTAGGAGTCATTCATCGGGATATTTCCCCAGAAAATTTAATTTTACGCGCTAGCGATCGCCTACCAATGCTAATTGATTTTGGTGGTGTCAAACAAGTTGTTGCGACTGTTTCATCAGCTAAGTCTGGTAGGGGAATGCATACCGCTACGCTACTAGGAAAAGTCGGCTACGCACCACCCGAACAAATGCAGCAGGGGGTAGTTTATCCTCACAGCGATTTGTATGCCTTGGCTGCTACGGTATTAGTTCTACTTACAGGTAAAGAACCACAAGAATTAATCGACGATCGCCATCTTACATGGCACTGGCGGCGAGAAGTCAGTCTTACGCCAATGTTGGGGACGATGATAGATAAAATGCTATCTCCTCGCCCTAGCGATCGCTATCATTCTGCACAACACGTTTTACACCTCTTACAGCAGCATAGCACCGCTGCGACACCCCTACCTACTCCCATGACAGTAGCAGTTAATAAGTCGCCAGTTGCCGTTGCTGTCAAGCCAGTTATTAATATTCCCCAACCCGTTATTAACATTCCGAAGCCAGTTATTAATTTTTCTCTGTTGGTTAACAATTTTCCCAAACCAGCAATTAACATTCCGAAGCCAGTTATTAAAATTCCTAGCGTTACTTTTTTCAAAACCAAAAAAATTTGGTTTGCATTACCAATAGGAATTATATCTGCATATATGGGTTGGTTAGCAGTGAGTGGTTGGTTGCAATTTCAATCAAATCTAACTGACAAGAAAGTACCTCAGTCGCCAAAAGTAGTCGCTAAACCTCAGTTTTCTGCTGCCGAACAACGTCGGAAAAATCAATTGCGCGATCGCCGCCAGCGAATGGGGATAAATAACAGATATTATATTGCTTTAGTAGACCAAGTTTTTTGGGAAAGATATCCTCAGTATAAAGGTCGTCGTCTCACGGCGAATCCAGAGGATGCAAAAATTAGGGCTGATTGGGATAATTTGGCGGCGGACTGTTTAGATTGGTTGCAATTTCTGCCCTTAGAAACTCGCAAGCGTTTGGGTAGTTACTCGCAAAAAGATCGATCGCGTTGGCAACAGCAATTGTATCAACTAAACCTAAGTAATAGAGTTTTATACGATTTAGCTGATGCTGCCTTTTTACAAATGTTTCCCCAACAGCGGGGACAAAATTTTATGAACAAACCAATTAATCAGGTTTGGTATGCGATCGCTGAGGAGAAGTTGCAAGCTATCCTGAAGGGAAACGCTTATGAGAAAATTGAGTTTGATTCTGGAACGAGTGAAAGACAAGTTAGTGGTAGGTTGAAGTCTGGCGAAGGCAAAACTTTTGTTGCCGAATTAACAGAAGAACAAGTGATGCAACTGGAATTGGAAGCCGATCCGCAAGTATTAATTTCCGTATATTCTCCTACAGGTAAAATTAAGCTGATGGAAGATTCTCGCAATCGTACTTGGGATGGAGATTTACCAGAATCCGGTTTTTACGAGTTTGTTGTCGTATCTACTGCGTCTGGTAAGAGCGATTATCAGCTTAAACTAATAATTAGCGAATAGCAGTCTGCATCCATGTCGATAAAATTTCTATGGCGATCGCTACTATCTGTAACTGCGATCGCTGGTAGTCTGTATATCATTGCTTGTTTGTTTCTCTACTTTCAACAAGCGCGATTTATCTTCTTTCCTCGCGCTACTATTGATACTACTCCAGCAGCTTTTAATCTACAGTATCAAGAAGTGTGGTTGCCTGTAAAAACGGCATCTAGTAAGGTAGAAAAAATACATAGTTGGTGGATACCTGCATCGACACCAAGTAACAGAGTATTGCTATATTTGCACGGTAATGGAATTAATATCGGGGCAAATGTTGCTCATGCAAGCCGATTTCATCGTATGGGTTTTTCGGTACTACTCCCTGATTATCGCGGTTATGGTTTGAGTCAGGGTAATTTCCCTTCTGAATCGCAAGTTTATCAAGATGCACAAGTAGCTTGGAATTATTTAGTTAAGGAGAAAAAGATTCCAGCCAATCAGATTTTTATTTACGGACATTCTTTAGGTGGTGCAGTGGCGATCGATCTGGCGGTTAAGCAACCAAAGGCGGCTGGATTAATCGTCGAAAGTTCTTTTACTTCAGTGGCGGATATGGTAAATCATCAGCAAATTTATCGTATTTTTCCAATCAAGCTACTATTACATCAGCGGTTTGATTCTATTGATAAGGTGGGTTCTTTAGCTATGCCAGTATTGTTTATTCATGGTACTGCCGACTGGCAAGTTCCTGCTAGCATGAGTCAACAATTGTATGAAGCTGCACCGCAACCAAAGCAAATTTTTTTGGTTCCGAAGGCGGGGCATAATAATACTGCTGAGGTTGCAGGGAGTCAGTATTTTCAAGTGGTGCAGCAGTTTGTTAAGCAAGTAGAGAATGAAAATGTCGCGCAAAGACGCAAAGGCGCAAAGGGTTATTAAGAGATTTTCGTTGTTTAACAGTATCTAGAAAGAGGTTTTAAACAATGCAACTTCAATTGAGTCAAATTGACGTGCAGCCAGGGCAAAGGTTGGTTTTGAAAAATATTAGTTGGGATGATTTTGAGCAGATATTAGTAGAGTTGGGCGATCGCCGTGCTTCTCGAATTGCATATTATCAAGGAATATTAGAAATTAAGGTTCCGTTGGCAGGTCATGAAAGTGGTAAAGAAAATATTGGAAATTTAGTAAAAGTTATACTGGAAGAACTTGATATTGAGTTTGCCTCTTTGGGTTCAACTACTTTTAAACGGCAAGTTATGAATGCTGGTGTAGAACCAGATGCTTGTTTTTACATTCAAAATGAAGCAGCAATTCGCGGCAAGGAGAGGATCGATCTGAATTTCGATCCTCCACCAGATTTAGCAATTGAAATCGATCTTACCAGCGATTCGGAGATTAAAAAGAATAGTTATGCAGCTTTAGGTGTTCCCGAATTGTGGATTTATGATGGGCGATCGCTCAAAATTTACTTGTTACAAGATCGGCAGTATGTTACTACAGAACAAAGTCAAATTTTTCCTAATTTGCCAATTTTAACAGCGATCCCTCAGTATGTAACTCAGAGTAGAGTAGAGGGAAGAAATGTGGCAATCAAGGCTTTTCGGAGATGGGTTATAGAATTTACGAGAACTCTTCCAAACAATTAACAATGTGTTAAATTCCGCCTCTGAGAATGCAATAGACGTACCCTAACGTGCCTAAAATTGGTATCCTATACTTCTGTCATAGCCACTGTGGGATGCTCCTATGTCTTTCGTCGGTCTACACATCCATAGCGATTACAGCCTACTCGACGGTGCAAGCCAGCTGCCGCAACTGGTAGATCGGGCGATAGAATTGGGTATGCCTGCGATCGCGCTTACCGATCACGGTGTCATGTATGGGGCGATCGAATTAATTAAAGTTTGTCGTAGTAAGAATATTAAGCCAATTATTGGCAATGAAATGTATGTCATCAACGGCGATATTGGAAATAAAGAACGCCGCCGAGTTAGAAAATACCATCAAGTTGTCTTAGCAAAAAATACTAAAGGCTACAAGAATTTAGTTAAACTTACGTCGATTTCTCACCTGAAAGGATTTCAAGGTAAAGGAATATTTGCCCGTCCTTGTGTCAATAAGGAGCTGTTACAACAGTACCACGAAGGCTTAATTGTTACGAGTGCTTGTTTAGGTGGAGAAATTCCTCAAGCCATTTTACAAGGTAAACCAGATGTGGCGCGAGAAATTGCTAAATGGTATAAAGATGTTTTTGGGAAGGATTATTATTTAGAAATTCAAGATCACGGTTCTCCTGAAGATAGAACCGTGAATGTGGAAATCATCAAAATTGCTAGAGAATTAGATATTAAATTTGTTGCTACGAATGATTCCCATTTTATTTCCTGTTTTGATGTAGACGCTCACGACGCACTATTATGCATTCAAACTGGAAAGCTAATTTCCGAAGATAATCGGATGCGCTACAGCGGGACGGAGTATTTGAAATCTGCTGAGGAAATGGCGCAGTTATTTCGCGATCATTTACCAGATGATATTATCCAAGAGGCGATCGCCACAACTTTAGAAGTTGCCGAAAAAGTCGAACCATACCACATTTTAGGCGAACCGCGACTGCCTAACTATCCCGTTCCTGCCGGACATACAGCCGATACTTATGTAGAAGAAGTTGCTTGGGAAGGATTATTAGAACGCCTCAATCGTAAATCTCGCAATCAAATCGAACCAGTCTATAAGGAAAGACTGGAATATGAGTTGAAAATGCTTCAAAAAATGGGATTTTCAACTTACTTTTTAGTCGTTTGGGATTACATTAAATACGCTAGAGATAACGACATCCCTGTAGGACCAGGACGCGGTTCCGCTGCTGGTTCTTTGGTTGCTTATTGCCTACAAATTACTAACATCGATCCGGTACATCATGGCTTGTTATTCGAGCGATTTTTGAATCCAGAACGAAAGTCAATGCCTGATATTGATACCGATTTCTGCATCGAAAAACGCGATGAAGTGATTGAATATGTGACGCGGAGATATGGTGAAGATCGAGTCGCGCAAATTATTACATTTAACCGCCTCACATCCAAGGCTGTTTTAAAAGATGTGGCGCGAGTCTTAGATATTCCCTACGCCGAATCAGACAAAATGGCGAAATTAATCCCTGTGGTGCGGGGTAAGCCAACTAAACTGGCGGTGATGATTTCTGACGAAACACCAGAACAAGAGTTTAAGGATAGATACGACAACGAACCCCACGTTCGCCGCTGGATTGATATGGCGATGCGAATTGAAGGAACGAACAAAACTTATGGCGTTCATGCAGCCGGAGTTGTGATTTCATCCGATCCGTTAGATGAAATCGTCCCGTTACAAAGGAATAAAGAAGGCGATGTCATTACCCAATATTTTATGGAAGACATCGAAGCAATGGGATTGTTGAAAATGGACTTTTTAGGATTAAAGAATTTGACTTTAATTCAAAAGTCTATTCAACTAATCGAACAATATCGCCAAATAAAAGTCGATCCGTATGAAGTTACGGCAAATGAAAGAAAAGTACAGAAAATTTTAGCTAAAGGTGAAACTGATAAAATTCCTGAAGATGTAGAAAAAGCTTATAAGCTGCTAGAAGCAGGCGCGTTAGAAGGAGTATTTCAGCTAGAATCTTCGGGAATGCGTCAGATTGTTCGAGATTTAAAACCTTCTTGTATCGAAGATATTTCTTCTGTGCTAGCTTTATATCGACCAGGACCATTAGATGCTGGTTTAATTCCAAAATTTATTAATCGCAAACACGGTAAAGAAGCAATTGAAAACGAGCATCCCATATTAGAACCAATCTTGCAAGAAACCTATGGAATTATGGTGTATCAAGAGCAAATTATGAAAATTGCTCAAGATTTAGCCGGATATTCCCTCGGACAGGCGGATTTGTTAAGACGTGCCATGGGTAAAAAGAAAACCTCTGAGATGCAGAAACAAAGGGAACTTTTTGTTGATGGCGCAGCCAGAAATGGGGTGAAAAAACAAATAGCTGAAGAGTTATTTGAGAAGATGATGAAGTTCGCAGAGTATTGTCTCAGCTACGATACTGAAATTTTAACTGTTGAATATGGAGCAATACCTATAGGTAAAATTGTAGAAGAACGTATCGAATGTACAGTTTACAGTGTCGATAATAATGGTTTTATCTATACTCAACCAATTGCTCAATGGCATAATCGAGGACAACAAGAAGTATTTGAATATTGTTTAGAAGATGGTTCAATTATTCGTGCGACTAAAGACCATAAATTTATGACATTTGAGGGAAAAATGTTACCAATTGATGAGATTTTTGAACAAGAGTTAGATCTAAAACAAGTTAAGTCAATCCAAAATCTGTAAAATGTTAGTGAGCTATCGGCAATTAAATTCACAACATAAACAACAAATAATAGATGCTTTTGTTGCAGGACTAGAGTGCGGAAACATTCCTAATTATCTTGGTGTAAGTGAAAGAGCCGTTGCTAGAGTTCTTAAAGAAGCGGATATTAATACTAAGCGTCGAAATCGCTATACATTAAATGAAAGCTACTTCGATGTAATTGATACTCAAGCTAAAGCATACTTGTTAGGTTTGATAGCAGCAGATGGGTGTGTTACTAAAACTAACTATATTGCTTTTGAATCAATTGATCGCGAACTGACAGAGCTACTTAGTCGAGAACTATTATACTCTGGAAATATTAGAATTATTAAACCTCAAGGCTACGCTCCTCACTATCGAATCAACTTTTCTTCACGAAAAATAGCTACTGCTTTGTGCAACTATAGTGTGGTAACTGGGAGAATGTTTTCTGGTGCTTACTATTTTCCTGAATCAGAATATTTAGCTTCTTATGTATTGGGATATTTTGATGGAGATGGCTGTGCTTATGTAAACGAGGGAAGAAGTGGCGGACTTGTTTGTATTGTAGGTTCTTTCGAGTTCACAAGTGAGCTGGCTAGACTTTTAGATATGGGTGTTGTAGAAGAACATGTCTCAGGAAAAGCTTATGATTGGAGAATTTACAGTCGTCAGAATATTCAAGCATTTTATAACTTCGTATATCAAAATCCATTATTAGGACTAAGCCGTAAAAAGCAGAAAATTGAGCAAATTCTTGGGAGTTATAGACGTGGTTAAGATAATTAGTCGTAAATCGTTAGGAATTCAGCCAGTATATGATATTGGGGTTGAACGAGATCATAAATTTGTTTTAAAAAATGGATTAGTTGCTTCAAATTGCTTCAATAAATCCCATTCCACAGCTTACGGCTACGTCACTTATCAAACTGCATATCTCAAGGCGAATTTTCCTGTAGAATACATGGCGGCGCTATTAACAGCTAATAGCGACAAAACAGAACAGGTACAAAAATATATTGCTACCTGTTTGAACATGAATATTCAAATCGAACCACCAGATATCAATCGCTCTGGTGTAGATTTTACACCAATAGAAAATAATATTTTATTTGGACTCTCAGCAGTTAAAGGGTTAGGCGGAGAAGCGATCGCCTCGATTTTAAAAGCGCGTTCGGACGGAGAATTTAAATCTCTAGCTGATTTTTGCGATCGCGTTGATTTACGTGCTGTCACCCGTCGAACAATTGAACCACTCATTTATTGTGGAGCATTCGATAAACTCGAACCAAATCGTCAACAATTATTAAAAGATTTAGAACTAGTCCACGATTGGGCGCAATCTCGTGCTAGAGATCGGGCGATCGGTCAATTTAGTTTATTTGACTTGGGAGGACTGACGGATACTAGTCAGTCAGAAAGTAGCTTTGATTCTGCACCCAAAGCACCACCAGTCGCAGATTTTCAACAATCAGAAAAGTTACGCAAAGAAAAAGAGTTATTAGGTTTTTACGTCTCCGATCATCCCCTCAAAGCAGTTAGACAAGCAGCACAAATTTTGTCTCCAATTAACCTCAGCGATTTGGAAAATATCCATAGCGAAACCTCTGTGAGTTCGGTAGTGATGCTAACTAGCATGAAACCCGTGACGACGAAAAAAGGCGATCGCATGGCAATTTTACAACTAGAAGACTTAACCGGACAGACAGAAGCAGTTGTCTTTCCGAGAACCTACGAACGCATTTCCCATCTTTTAGAAGCAGATACGCGATTAATTGTTTGGGGTAAAGTCGATCGGCGAGACGACAAAGTACAAATGATTATTGAAGATGTGGAACCAATAGAAAACGTCCGTTTAGTCATGGTAGAACTCGATCCCTTACAAGCTGGAAACATCCAAGAACAGCATCGCTTACAAGAAATTTTGCAGCAACAAGTAGAAGAAAAGGAAAAAGCAAAAATTCCAGTTTTTGCTATTATTCAAGATGCCCGCAATCGTCGATTAGTGCGCCTCGGTCGTAGTTATTGGGTACAAGATAGTAGAACCGCCGTAGAAGCACTTAGAACTGCAAAATTTCCCGCGCACGTACAACCATTGTTAGTAGGTAATGGGTAATAGGTAATAGGTAATGGGGAAGTCAAAAGTGAAAAGTTGAAGGTCAAAACTATTGAACAAACCTCAACTAACAATTACCGATTATCAACTACTACAAATGACAAATGACAAATTACTGGCTATTTCAAGGTAACCCTAAATATTACCGAATTTTAGATGCGATTCGGGATTTAGATACAATTCCGTGGCGGGTAACTCGCTATAGCAAAGATATTGCTGTTGGTGATGGAGTATTAGTGTGGATGGCAGGAGAAAAAGCAGGAATATATGCGATCGCGGAAGTTGCCGAGCCCGTACAAGCTTTGACAGAATTAGCTGATAAAGACTATTGGCTCGATCCGAGCAAAGCTGGTAGTAAACTCCACGTTAAAATCCGTTGTCTTCGCAGACTGCTGGGACAACCATTGAGGCGATCGGAACTGCTTTACGATCGCGTTTTAAGCAATTTACCTGTAATTCGCGCTCCTGGTATTAACTATAAAATCACGCTGGAAGAATGGCAGCGAGTCCATCAATTAAAAGGATAATGATTTTAGTCAAGATTCTACAACAAACTGACTTTGCGATCGCTCGAATGCCCGTATAAGCCCGTTTGTGTAAGGCTTGAGAAATCTCTGCTCGCTCATCCAAGTGCGACTCATTATCTCTGCTACTAATAGAACGTTCCACACAGCGGTCATTTCCCAAGTCGCACCCACCCGTGGCATGACCATCGTACACAAACGCACTAGCTCATCTTCAATGGGAGCCAAGTTACCCTGCAACACGCAAAGCCACAAGTATGCTTGAAACATATCTAAGTCTCGGAGGCACGAATGCTTCACGCTAGGATGATCTAATCTTCCCCTCCGTGTAGTGGTTTTAGGAAACTGTCGCAAGAGATTCATATAAACCCGATGAGAAATCGCCTCGACTTCTGGTAGCATGTGTTGAACTATTTGAAACGCAGGCGAACTCAGCTCGTGCATACTTGCTGCCTCGCAAACGCGCAGCCACGGCAACGCTACCTGCTCTTCTAGAAACTTGAAATAAGGTCTGACAAAAATTTGCTCGGCAGCATTCAAATTTTCCAGTAGTGCCACATTGCTAAAGTTGAAGTGAGTCGTGAGAAACCCTAGCTTCGCCCAATCATCAGAAATTTGGTGACGCTCTTGATACTCTAATAGCAGTGGTTCTATAAAGCTAGCTAGCTTTATGAGATCTGTATTACTCAAGCCAACCAATCGCAGATCGCGATCGCCCTTGCTGTTCTGCAATGTGTCAGTGAGAAGGTATGATGGCTGCTTGTAAAACTCCAGTAAATTTAAGTAGATTTCAACCGTACACTGCACAATGCTGGTAATTTCACTCGGACTTGTAGCCGATGGAATGCATTCATACAGTTCGCTCGCTTTACTAGCAGCATACTCGCAGTTCAGCTCGATCAGCGATCGATGCAACTTCGCAACAGTTTCACGTCTGCCCTCCGGCGAAATCAGGTGAAGCAGAGCATCAGAGGCAAAATGATGTTGCGCGGAGAAGGAGATTTGAGGCTTATATCGCTCTGCCCAAATTTTGACAAGCTGTTGAGTGGTTAGGTTTTGTGAAATATCTGAGCTGATGAGCATATGAAGGCACCCCATTTCATCAGTAAAGTTAGGAATTCGTAAACAAATAACACACCCGCTAGCCCTCAACCGCGATCGATCCCGTTCGCCGAGCGAGATCGATCGCGGGACAAGAACTTCATCATTAATCGGTGAATATTGCTGCTATTGTTTCAATATCTTTACTTTAACATCACGCAGCGATCGTTAAGCTACACGTTTACTAGTACTGTTGTTGGTAATTGGTAATTGGTAGTTGGTAGTTGGTAGTTGCGTGGTGCGTGGTGCGTGGTGCGTGATGCGTAGTGTTTTTTCCCCCTCAGTTCCCGAGAGCCTCCTCAACTCCCTCAGCTCTCTTCTCTCCCTTCGCCCCCTAATCCCCACTCCCTTCGGTCGTGGGGAAGAGCGAGTTCCCCCTTGTCTCCCTTGTCTCCCTTGTCCTTCCCCCCGACTCCCGACTCCCTATTCCTCCGTAGCAAACCAAGCCCGCAAAACTTCTGCAACAGTCCAAGCTTGGGCAATGCAACCGCGTGGAGTCATGGGCGCATCGCCGTCAAAAATTTCGCTTAAACTACCAATACCGCGATCGCAAAGGTGATTTGCCATCGGTTCGAGAAATTGACGCGCCTGCACGGGATTTTTATAAACGCGCAAATGCGCACAGACAAATGCACCAATTAACCATCCCCAGGTTGTCCCCTGATGATACGCGCTATCTCGTTGCAGTGGATCGCCACCATACCGTCCTCGATATTGCGGATGTTCGGGGGAAAGCGATCGCAAGCCGAAAGAAGTCAATAATGTCTGTCCGCAAGCATCGACAACACCTTTTTGCTGCATTGGGTTGAGTAGAGGTGCAATGCCTTGCGCCCCCACCAAGGGTAAGGAGACGGCAAAAATTTGGTTAGGACGTAGGGATAGATCGTCTCCATCAGGACCATCTAGTACGTCGTAGCAGTAGCCTAAATCTTGATTCCAGAAACGAGAAAACCTCGCTAGCGTGCGGTTGGCGATCGCCTCGTACTCTTGATGGGGCTTACCTAGCCGCCGGGCAAAATTTGCCATACTCCGCACAGCATTGTACCAAAGTGCGTTGATCTCAATCGGTTTACCAATTCGAGGTGTGACGACCCAATCGCCAACTTTGGCATCCATCCAGGTTAACTGCCATCCCTCTTCCCCAGCATAAAGCAGTCCGTCAGCGGCATCGAGATGGATGTTGTAGCGCGTACCGCGACAGTGCCAATCGATAATATCTGCTAGGACTGGAAATAGTTCTTGGATGAGGGCATCATCTTCTGTAGCACTGTGGTAGGCACGAATTGCTTCAAAGTACCACAAAGTCGCATCAACAGTATTGTAATCCGGTGCTTCCCCCACATCTGGAAAACGGTTGGGAATCGTGCCGCGATCGACATATTTAGCAAAGGTACGGAGAATATAACGGGCAATTTCCGATCGCCCCGTGCAAAGAGTCAAACCTGGTAAGGCGATCGCCGTGTCGCGTCCCCAGTCGCTAAACCAAGGATAACCAGCAATAATCGTTTTGCCCTGCGGTTCGTCGGCAAGGGGGCGATCGACGATAAACTGGTCGGCAGCTAGAACTAGTTGATGTATCCATTGCGGCGGTTCTTTCGCTTTAATCGAACGACTGGCTTTCCACTGTCCGAGTAGCTTTTGTTCTTGGGTGTGACGCAGTTTCAAGGCTGCTGCGCCATCTAAATTTGGTTGGCTTTCCGTACTCGCCACAAAAGTAAAAGATTCCCCAGGGTTGAGCGTCACCTGAAAAGTTGCTGCGTGCAAGTGGTCTTCGCGATCGCTCAGTCCTCGGTAGCGTTCTACTGCTAAGTCAAAGCCATAGTACCAGTTGTGAACGATTGTTGCCGTTGCACCATCACCTAGCAAGTAAAGGGGTGTAGCACCAGGGTAGGGGGTAACGCAAATTCCCAGATCGACTGGATCTAATACCATCTGCCAGCTGTTACCTTGAGTAATGCCGTGATAGTCGCGATAATTAACCATCGCTTTCAGTCCCAACTGTAGCGGTGCAGTGGCGCGAACTGAGGCATACTGAATGTAAGTCGTATTGGCTCCCTGCTGCATCCATACCCGCTTTTCCAACAGGGCATCAGCATAGGCAAATCGCCAAACGGGGACTGTCCCTTCTAGAGAAAATTGCTCGACACACAAATAACCTTCAGGGCTGACAATTCCATCCCCCCAGCGATTCGTATTTAAAGGATAGAAGCGATCGCCATATAAAATCGTTTCATCCAACTTTGCTAACATTAACGTGCGACCCAAAGGCGGTTTGAGGGCTGCGACTAATAACCCGTGGTAGCGTCGAGTCAGCAATCCCGCTACCGTACCAGAGGCATAACCGCCAATCCCGTTTGTCACCAGCCACTCTCGCGTTTCCGCGATATCGAGGTTGCCGCAGATTTCCCGCCCAAATTGAATCCCCATATCAACCTACTGCTTGCTACTGAAGCGCGATCGCTACTATGTTTGAGTATGCACCGCAACCATAATATATCGTCGATGGGGATTAGAAGTTAGGGGTGAAGGGTGATAAATTGTTGAGAAATTGCTGAGACAAGAACACAGGAGTGTTAGAGAGCAGACGTTGTAGGGGCGGGTTCACCAACTAACTTTGACTCAAACAGAATTTTCCCGTAAACCCGCCCTGCCCCCTACAAATATCATCATGTTTTTTTCCGCTGACAATACATCACCAACAACGCAAACAAACCAATTCCAGCCAGATATTTCAAAGGTGAGGGAACAATTGGACTGGGAGAGAAAAACCCTTCAATGATTCCGGCAATGACTAACATCGGGACGATTCCCAGTACTAACTGGGCGGCTTGAGTGCCATAAAATTTTATGGCATCTCCCCGTTTGTATTTACCAGGAAATACAATTGCTCTAGCAATTAAAAACCCTGCCCCACCAGCAAAAAAGATTGCAGGTAACTCTAAAGCGCCGTGAGGAAATACAAATGCCCAAAAGGGATAAGCTAAATTATTTTGTCCGACTAAAGTTGCAACTGCTCCTATACTTAGACCGTTATAAACTAGTAGAAATGTTGTATATAATCCTGCGGTAATTCCCCCAGAGACAGCAGCGAAAGAAACAGATATATTATTCGTCATAATGTTTGTAGATGCTAGTGGCTCGACACCAACAATCGAACCCATCCACAATTGACGATCTTCTTGTACTTTTTTAATTAAATAATCGGGTACAACTAATGATAGAAATGTCGGGTCTTGCCACGCATACCACCACGCTACAATTCCACCAAATAAAAAGAGTACTGTAGCTAAGGCAATACAACCAAAATTCCGCTGAATTGCGGTAGGAAAACCCCAGCGATAAAAGTCTAGTACTGCTTGCCATTCTTGTCGCCGCGAACCTTGATAGATTTGGTTATAGCTACGAGTTGTTAAAGATTGTAAATTTTGAATAATCATATGACTAGCTTGTTGAGTCCGGGCGCGGGCTAAATCTGCGGCTACGGAACGATACAAACTGGCTAATTCTTTAATTTCACCAGAGCGAAGTGCCTTTATCCCCTTTTTTTCAACCTGTCTTAATAAATCGTCTAAACGCTTCCAGTTTGGTTCTCGGCGAGCAATCCATCGTTGAACATTCATAAATTTTAAACTAGGTCGATCTTGGCTACTTTAAGATAACTGCAATAATTTGGGCAGACTATAGATAGTAATTCTGTTTGAGTCATGAAATACTCGTGAAAATTGTCATTTGTCATTGGTCATTTGTCATTGGGATGTAGATGCGATCGATGGATATTGGTAAATGATAACCAACTAGAAAAAATTCATGACAGCACAAATTGCTATAGATCTCACTTTTAAATCGGAGAAAATGCCATCATGTCTCAATTTAGTTCTTCTAGTTCGATGCAACCGTTGAATGTCGGCAATGTCGTTACAGCAGGAATTAGAATTTATCGTTCTCACCTGAAAGACTATTTTCTCTTAGCATTAAAAGCATATGTATGGTTGCTAGTTCCAGTATACGGTTGGGCAAAATTTGCCGCTCTTTCTGCACTACTAGCACGTCTAGCTTTTGGGGAATTAGTTAATCAACCAGAAAGTATTGATTCTGGTACTCGTCATGTTAACTCTAAAATGTGGCAATTTTTACTAGCTGGTTTGTTATTATTTTTAATTAGTTTTGGAATTATTATCGGTTTTCTGATTGTAGCCAGCATTTTTGGTGGAATTATTACTGCCATAGTAACTAAATTAGGAAATACAAATACTGTTGGGATAACAGTTTTGGCATTTATGATAGCGTTTATTCCTGCTTTATTAGGTATGATGTGGTTGTTTACTAGATTTTATATTTTTGATGTTCCGATAGCTGTAGAAGATAATGTTGGTGCAACTTCGACAATTAAACGTAGCTGGACGTTAACCAAAGGATATGTTTGGCGAATTTTAGGTATTTCTTTTGTTGCGTGGCTGATTACTTTGCCATTTTCAATTGCAGTACAAATTGTTAGTAGTATTATTCAAGTTATTTACGGTTTATTATTAAGAGATAACTCACCAATATTTGCTGTACTTTATTCTATCGTAATTATAGCTTTATCTTTTGCAAGCGGAGCGGCTATACTTCCATTCTGGCAAGCAGTTAAAGCTGTTGTGTACTATGACTTACGGACACGACGAGAAGGACTAGGATTGAAATTACGCGATCGCGATGTCTAAATTTCAGTGATGGGTAATAGCAACCACCAACTACCAACTACCAAATATGCATTTTTTCAACCGCATTACCCACCAAACCCCCGAAAGTGTCGAACTAGAATTCACGTTAGCAGGAATTGGTAGCCGTGCCTGGGCATTGCTGATCGACTACCACATCCTCACCTTTCTCATAGTTGGATTTCTATTTATTTGGAGCTTTATTGCTTACCAAGTTGTAGAAGCCTGGAATCAAATATTTCGGAATACAGATGTTGGCTTATGGATGCTAGCGATCGCCTTTTTAGTAACATTCTTTTTATATAGCGAGTCTAAACAAGTTATGAACAAAATTGGAGATAAGTAGGTAGAATGAAGCTCTAGATGTCAGAGGCTGATGAAAACTAGCGTGAATCCGACTTCTCTAACCAAAACACAACAAATTCAACTCTTAAAAGATTTCATTCAAAGTCACCCAAATGAAAAAGAGATGAGAAGAGCTTTAGCTGTGAAGCTAGCTATGGAAGGTTATGTATATCGACAAATTAGCCAAATCTTAGAAGTTTCTGTAGGATTTATTAGCAAATGGAAACAAGCTTTCGAGTCTGGTGGATTAGCTGCGTTAAGGTCTTCGTATCAAGGAGGAAAAGGTTACTTAACTCAAATTGAAAGGCAAGCGGTAATTCAGTGGCTGGTCGAACAAAAAACTTGGGATATTTCAGACTTAGAGGTGTATCTAATCGAGCAGTACGATATAGTTTTTCAATCGCGACAAAGTTATTATCAACTGTTGAAAGAAGCGCGAATTACGTGGCAAAAAGGAGAACAAACCAGTCCACGTCAAGACCCAGAAGCGATCTCAAAAAAAACCGAGAAATTGCCGAGTTACTAGAGAAGTATCGACCCCAGATTGAAGCTGAAGAGCTAGTTGTGTATATCATAGATGAATGTCATCTTCTCTGGAACGATCTGGTTGGCTATCTTTGGAACTTCGTAAAAAATCCTTTAAAAATCCCAATCCTCAATCCCAAGGAACGGCAAACTTATTATGGTGCGCTAGAGCTATTTACTCAAGAGTTTACTTTGGTTCCTGAGCCAACAGCAAATGGAGAACTAACAGTAGAATTCGTCAAAAAATTACTAGGTAAACATCCACAAGCCAGAATTTTATTAATTTGGGATGGAGCCTCTTATCATCGAGGGCAAGTAATGAGGGATTTTCTCACCGAACAAAATGAAGGGCTTCTTCCTGAAAATTGGCAAATTACTTGTGTCCGATTTGCCCCTTATGCCCCTCAAGAGAATCCGGTCGAAGCTATTTGGTTACAACTGAAAACTCTCCTGAGAAGATTTTATCGTTTTGGAAAAAGTTTTAAGAGCGTCAAACGTTTATTTCAGCTTTTTGTTGACTTAAAACTCTTTAATCTTCCAAATTTTAGCAACTACGATGCTTTTTCACGATTCGCTTAGACTCGCTATATACGGGTTACTTTGTCCTATTTGAAACTCTATGGCAAGGACAAACGCCAGGCAAACGCTTTGCTAAAATTCGCGTCGTCAGAGATGATGGTAGACTTGTCAGCATTCAACAAGCAATATTGCGATCGCTCCTGCGACCTTTTGACGATATCTTATTTCTCGGTGCATTTTTAATTATGTTTGGTCAGCGCGAGAAACGCTTAGGCGATTTAGTTGCAGGTACAATTGTAATTCAAACTGAAACTTCCCATACATCTGCAAGCTTTCCCATTTCAGATGCAGCCCACGATCTGATGTCGCAATTATTGCAATCTGAAGCCGATTTTTCGCAACTTTTACCCGATGATTTTGCGGTGATTCGCGAATATTTGCAACGACGCAAGGTAATGTCCAAACAGGCTAAAGAGCAACTGAGTTTAGAACTCGCCAAACAAACCAAAAAAATTATCGCCCTGGAAAAATTATCTCAAGCCGTCAAGCCTGATACATTTTTAGAAGCAGTGTATCTAGCATACCAGCAGGATCGTCAATAGGGGCGCATAGCTGTGCGCCCCTACTCGTAAATCACATCAAAATATTAACCACCCATACCAGGGATCAGACTACCACTGAGACGCTTTAAGGCACGATTTGCTACATCGCCATAACTTAACTCGCCACACAAAATTTGTCCCATGCGCTGAGTCGCAGAGGGGCGCTTGACACCAACTTTATAGCCAATACCAGGAATGCGGTAGAATACACCTGCTAGTTTTTGCGCCCAAGCCATATCGCTACCCCATTCTTCGTTGATGGTGTCGGTATATTGTTCTAAGGCGTTGATATCGCCTGCAAGCGCGCGATCGATCGCGGCTGCGGCTTTCACTCCGGTAAAGATTGAGGGACGAATACCCTCAGCAGTGAATGGATCGACGACACAAGCCGCTTCCCCAGCGAGAATGGCATTTTGAGTATGTAGCTTTTGCGTTCCATCCCACAAACAGAGAGGATGACCGTATTGTCTGCAAGTCTTGACATCAATGCCAAATAAAGTGGCATATTCGCTCAAAATTTGCTTGAAGTCCTGTCCTTCTCCGCCTCGAAACGTGCCGATACCAATAGAATAGCCGTCAGCTTTGGGGAAATTCCAGATATAGCCGTTTTTCACCATCCCAAATTCAAAGTGGGCAATGTTACTATCATCCACCTTGGCGGGGGCTTCTGCTTCTAAAGCACCACCCAAGCGGCGCTTGCGTTCTTTGAAGCCCAACCACTTCGCCATTGGTCCTTTTGCGCCGTCAGCTGCAATTAGATAACGTCCTTCAAACACTTGGTTTGCAGTTTTGACGTACCAGCGATCGCCTTTAAATTCGATCCCGTTCACTTCCGTACTATCCCGCAGTTCTGCCCCTTGTTTTTGTGCCTGCTGAATCAAGAAGTGGTCGAATACGTCCCGTCGCACCATCCACATCGGTTCTGGCGTGCGTAACTCAGCCTGTACGGGGTCGTCCATTTTCCAGGTGTAGCGAATGGTATTAACTTTTACCGAAATCGCTGGAGAAAAATCAAAATCAAACCATTTGGCAACTTCAGGCGATACGCCTCCCCCACAAGGTTTATAGCGTGGGAGCGATTCCTTTTCTACAACTAAGACCGAACGCCCCTGTTTCGCTAGATGATAGGCTGCCGATCCTCCACCCGGACCAGCACCAACGATGATGCAATCATACATAAGACTACAATTTAACTCCTATGGGTTTTCTCTACATCAAGGCGGATAGCCTTACAAAACTTTACCTAATTTTGCCCGCTTCCCATACAAAAACTCACATAAAAATCAAAATAAGCAGCCAGACCAGGCTGTACCTGGTCTGTTCGAGGGAGGCTACACGGTCGAAATCTCTTTGTCCTTCTCTGCTAGCAATTCATCAATGCGCTCGATATACTTATTGGTCAACTTTTGCAATCGATCTTGTAGATCTCGCGCTTCGTCCTCAGTCACTTCGCTACTTTTCTCTTGCTTGCGAATTGTCTCCAGCGCATCGCGGCGAATATTACGAATGGCAACCTTACCCTCTTCAGCGTACTTTGCCGCTAGTTTGATAAATTCTTTGCGGCGTTCGCTAGTCAACGGAGGAATATTTAATCGAATTGTAGAACCGTCATTATTAGGAGTTAACCCCACATCTGACATGGAAATAGCTTTTTCAATCGAATTAAGGGTACTGCGATCGAAAGGTTGAATTGTAATCGTAGTTGCATCAGGGGTACTGATGCTAGCTAGCGATTTTAAAGATGTCGGGGAACCATAGTATTCCACCATCACGCGGTCGAGCAGGCTGGCATTAGCACGACCAGTACGAATAGTATTAAAAGAGCGTTGAGTTGCCTCAACAGTTTTTTGCATTGTACTTTCAGCTTCAGCTAACTTCACAAAAACCTCCCACAAGCGTCCCTATAGATTCTCCTATCACAGCGCGGCGAATATTACCTCTCACCGTGAGGTCAAATACCAGAATAGGGATGTTGTTCTCCTTGCACAAGGCGATCGCGGTACTATCCATTACCCGTAAGTCTTGAGCCAAGACATGACCGTATGTCAAGCTTTGATAGCGTTTGGCGTTTGGATTGAGCTGCGGATCGGCATCGTAAACCCCGTCTACCTTCGTTGCTTTAAAAATTACCTCAGCATCTATCTCTGCTGCTCTCAAAGCAGCAGTCGTATCGGTAGTAAAGAAAGGATTACCCGAACCCGCACCAAAAATCACCACCCTGCCTTTTTCTAAATGGCGGATGGCGCGACGGCGAATATATGGTTCTGCAACTTCTTGCATGGCGATCGCAGTTTGTACCCGCGTCTGTACCCCGTTACGTTCTAACGAATCTTGCAACGTGAGGGAATTCATCACGGTAGCAATCATCCCGATATAGTCAGCGGTAGCTCGATCCATACCAGATGCCGATGCTTTGACACCGCGAAAAATGTTGCCACCACCTACGACAACAGCGACTTGCACGCCAAGGGCAACAACTTCTGCGATTTCACCTGCGATTCCTTCGACTACACCTGGGTCAATCCCATAACCCAAGTTACCCATCAGAGCTTCGCCACTGAGCTTGAGCAAAACTCGTTTGTAAGGTTTCAACATACAACTGAAATTTAATTCATATTCGCCTCCCATTAAAGATAGCAGTAGAGGGCAACTCTGTCTCTAGTTTCCCCATTGCAGAGTACAGCCAATGGTTTCTGTAGTAGCAATTGAAATGGGTTGTCCTTGTAGCAATTCCAAAATAGCTTTGCGTAAATAAGGCTGTTTTACTGCTGCTGGTTCTGCGGGGCGATCGTCGATCGCTCCTTGGTAGCGAATGCAGCCTTCGGTATCGATCAAAAAAGACATTGGTGTAGTTTTTGCCCCGAAACTTTCCGTTACGTCTCTGGTAGAGTCCCAGAGATAGGGAAAATTCAGTTGATAGTAGTTGGCAAAGTTTTTCATCTGCTCGAAACGATCTTCGAGATTCTGATTGGCATTAATCCCAATTAAAGTAAAACCTTGGTCTTGCAATTCTATTTGGATTATTTTTAATCTTTCAATATATGACTGCACGTAATCACAACTATGACTCATAAATACAACACCCACAGCTTGAAATTTCTCTAAATAGCGAGCTAGGTGGTGGACTTGAGTATCTATACCACGTAATTCAAAATCGGGTGCATAGCGCACTTTAGGAGGTTGAATGTTAGTTTGAATAGTCATTGTTTTTGAAATAAAAATATTTCTATAACCGATTTAGATGTTCATTAATAGTTAATGGTTAATAAATCTAGCAATCCTATTTGATTCATGAACGGCTTCTAGCCTGCCGCAGGCTAGAAGCCTGCTTTACAGATCGTTTAGAACTGCTATAGAAATCATTAACTATTAAACATAGCGATCCAAATTGATTTGTAAACCTTTCCCGTGTAGAGACGTTACATGTAACGTCTCTACACGGACAATCGATTTCACGATTCATCTAGAATTGCTGTAGTTACTTTTCCAGTCCTGAACTAATGCTTGATAACCGATTAGTTTATACGCTAATTTCGCTGCCGTGAACTGTGAAACTACTGAATCGGCAACTGGTGCTAATTCCATAATATCCAAGCCAAGGACTTGATGTTTTTCAATGACTTTTCTCAAGAAGGAAAGCAGAGCATACCAGTTCAATCCGCCTGGTTCGGGAGTCCCAACCCCTGGAATCAAAGTTGGATCGATACCGTCTAGATCGATGGTAAGAAAGACTTTTTGAGTTGGAATAGCGGCGATCGCTTTTTCAATCCAATCGGGTTGATTAGCAATTTCTCTGGCGCGAAATACAGTCAGATTTTTCGCTTTAATCAGTTCGGCTTCTTCTTTGCAAATTGCTCGAATCCCAATTTGGACGGTTGGTAAACCCATATCAACCACTCGCCGCATAATACAAGCATGATTGTGGATCGAGCCTTCATATTCATGGCGCAGATCGCCGTGAGCGTCAATTTGCACTACGGTGAAAGGTTCGTCTGGATACGCTTGGCGATATGCTTCGACAACACCTGTTGTAATGCTATGTTCGCCACCTAAAGCAATGACAAATTTTTTGTCTTGAATTAGCTGGTAAACTGTTTCTTGAGTGGATTTCAGCATCTCTTCTGCTGAAACTTGGCGATCGCGAGTATCGGCAATTGAAGGGTACGTATAAATACCGACATCGCAACCGATCTCCCAGTCAAGTTCTTCATCATAGTATTCCACTTGCTGTGAAGCTTCTAGAATTGCATCGGGACCATTTTCGCAACCACGGCGATAGGTTGTTGTTGCTTCGTAGGGAATCGGTAGGATAACGACTTTAGCAGCATCATAACTTGCTGTAACATCAGCACCGAGAAAGGGAATGACAGAAGTATCTGTTTGAGTTAGCATAAACGGCGATCGAGGAATTGCAACATCACGATCCTGACACACTCCCGCTAAAAGTAGCGATCTGATAGCGGTTTTCGATTGGGTAAACACACGATCTGTAGGGGCGCACGGAGAAAGCGCCCCTACAAATGTCACGCACGCAATCGAGGTGTTAAGCTATGCCCATCTTTAGCTAAAAGCAACGCCATGCCTTACTAATGACTCATGACAAATGACACATGGCAGCTATAACTTACATGAAGTCATTTATAAAAATCGAAATATGACTGCTTTCGATTATTCTCTTGATTTTAAAACCATTGATTTTCGCCAGCATCCAGAGTTATATCGAGTGGGTAAAGGCGAACAAGGAGTTCTTTTAGTTGAACCATATAAATCAGAAATCTTACCGTACTGGCGATTTAAGACTCCCGATATTGCTAAAGAATCCAGCCAAAAAATATATGAATTATTTCTAAATTATTTAGCAGCAGGTGATTTTGTTGGTGCGGATATGGCGCGAAAGTTTTTACAGATGGGCTACACGCGATCGCGTCGTTATGCAAATCATAAAAGTGGGAGAAAATATAAAAGCACTCCTCAAAAAGTTACTTCTCCAGATGCACAGCTTCAGGCAAGAAAGGATATTTTGCCTTATGAAGTCGATGCGATTAAAGCTGAGTCTGCGGCAATTTTTAAGGAAAAATGGGTGCAAGCTAAGACAGATGAGAAGTATTTGCAGCTAATGGCAAAGCACAAACAGATGTATGAAGGTTAGGTGATTTTTGTAAGGTGGGCATTGCCCACCCTACCTAGCTTAAATACCAGCATGACCCAATGCTAAGCCAGTCAAGAGCATTCCTAATACCAAAAATGGTTGAGCGCTTGCCTGATATTTGACATCATTTTTCAGCGGATCTCGCAAGAAATACATGTCCTGAAATACGATCTGCGGAATGACTAAAAAGATGAGAATGGTCGCGTACAAGTTTTCACCAATACTGACTAAGTATGCGGCAATTCCCATCTGAAAAATGTCGATCGCCAAGACGCAAATCCAAGCCGCTGTAGAAATACCAAACATCACTGGTAGAGACTTTAACCCTAATTGGCGATCGCCTTCTACACTCTTAAAATCATTTACCACAGCAATTCCCAAGCCTGCCATGCTGTAGATCAGCGTCAAAATTGCGATCGTCCAGTTGAGATCGCCAAATAAAGCATGACCAGTCCACCAAGGTAAGGCAATATAGCTAGCTCCCAAAGCATAATTACCTAACCAACCATTCTGCTTCAGTTTTAGCGGTGGAGCTGAATAGATATACGCTAGGAAAGAACCACCGATTGCCAGGGTTGTAATTGTGAGAAACTGATGTCCTGCCCATAGATCTAAAGCAAAAGCAACTCCCAAACCAGCCACCAGCAGCACGAGAATTTGGGTTACGACTTGGGGAACGGAAATTGCCCCAGAGGGAATCGGACGATAGGGTTCGTTGATTGCGTCGATTTCGCGATCGTAGAAATCATTTAGGGTTTGGGTATAACCCGTCAACAGCGGTCCCGCCAGCAACATAGCAGCAGCGGCAATTAAGACATGTTCCAACGTCCAAGTATACTGTCCCGAAGAAGCCGCCCCACAAATGACGCCCCACATCAAGGGAATCCAGGTAATCGGCTTCATCAATTGCAGGCGAATTTTCCAAATTGAACTTTCGCCGGGACTTGCACCTTTCATGCCTAGTAGCTGCCTAGTTCTACCGCTGCGATCGCTTTGTAAACTAGCAACAGGATTGGTAGCAGACCCAATTTGCTCAGCAGCCTGCTCTGAATTACTATTTGGAAACGCAGAAGAGGGAGTTGGATCTGACATAAAAATAGGGAGTAGGGAGTCGTGGTAATAAGGGCGCACGGCTGTGCGTCCTTATTACTCATAATTACAAAGATACGATCAAATAGCCCTGCTGGAATTTTGCACCAGTTACAGTTTTGCCGCTCAAACCTGGGGGAAGGATAATATTGCGACGATGATCGCCTGCTTCTATAGTAATTTCACCGCCCGATTGAGTCAGCTTGACTTGCTTCTTATCAAATCCTGGTAAAAAGACGCGAACTTGACGTGCTGCTACGTCAATTTCTAGGGGTTTGGGAGCTAGTGCAGGTTGGGTAAAATCTGGTAGAGCATCCATGAGGGATTGCCAGTCGCCAGGAGTCGCAGTCGGAACGCTACTGACTGGCAAAGGCGAAAACTCAGATTTGAGGGCTTCTGTCGCAGTTGTTTGATTGGCGATCGCACCTGCTATGGTTAAGCCGATTAGCTGAGAACTCCCCCACAAATAACGTGCTGTTGCCATACTTGCCGGATTGTCATTCACGACTAAATAAGCTGCAAGGCGTTTGGGGTCGGCAAGGGCAGCTTTTCCCTGCTCTAAGATGTTCGTAACTTTACTCGTCGGTTGGGAAAAGGTGTCACCAGTCCAACTGACATTAAAGATACTGGCTAGGAGGGGCTGGAGAAACGGCGATACCGTTCTCCCCAAGTCGGAATCTGTTATCAACTTACCAAAGCGACGGGCATACCAGCTGAGACTTTCTGGCATTCCCAACACCCGCAGCATCGACGAGTCACCGCTACCGTCAAACACGATCGCGTCATACTTGCCGCTAGCATCATACTCTCGCAGAGCGTTGAGTACCAATGCTTTATCCATTCCTGGCAACACGACCAATTCTTGTCCGTAGACATCCTTAATTATGGGCGTGCGGAGATACTGCGCCTCTAGTTTTTTCACCTCATCCCAGTTGCGTTCCAACAAAGTCGAAGTTTTTAACTGGACGACTTGCAGGTTTGTTGCTACTTCTTGGGGTTCAGCTGCTAGGGATGTATCTAATAACAACCCTAATCCTGGTTGATTGTCATCCGTTGCCAATAAAACGCGCTGTCCTTGACTTGCTAGACGCTTGGCAGCTGCGATCGCGATTGTCGTGCGTCCAGTCCCACCCTTGCCCAAAAATGTCAAAATGAGGGGCATTGTTTGCTTTCCTGATGAGTGCAAATAAGTTATGTCTGGTCAAGTTTCCCTCACGAAAACCCTTCCAGACATCTTCCCAGTCACGTAGGTTTAATTTCGTCTTCAAAAAACCAGGTGCTATAGTTGTCATCAAACTGCACTACAACACCAACGCCGCTACCGTCAGTCATTCTAAAACCCTTGACAGTACCGACTTGTCCGAGTCGCTTGACAACGGGGGGAGATACTCTATCTCTCAGGCGATATACTTTAACTTTCTGTCCGATTTCCATTCCAGTACTGCAATTCGTCACGAACCATGAATCAGTGTAGCTGAATTGGGCGCTTTCTGGGACATGGGAAGTCGGGAGTCAGGGACAAGGGGGACAAGGGGGACAAGGGAGCTGAGGGAGCTGAGGAAGCTGAGGAGCAATTCAAAATTCCCGCATTAATTCCGAATTCCGAATTCCGAATTCCGAATTCTCCCCACACCCTTTCTTCACTGCTCGTGCGCTCCCTGACAACTGACTTGACTTTGAAACGACGGTGTGAAAGAGTATCTTGTAACTTTTTGTGGGAAACTAATTCATGCTTCATTTGGTCTTATTCGTTAGTCATCAAAACGATCTCGGCGAAGGCAACTTTTGCTTTGAGCGTAGCTAACGCAATTTAAAGGCTGATGTTGCTGTCAAGCAAATTTTTTATTCTAGTGTTGTCAAAACTCCTATAGCTTGGGCTTAATGCTAACTCCACTGCTCGGTTTGATTCTAGGAATAGCTATCTTACTAGAGGCGACTTTAGCCTACAGAGGAGGTTATTTGCTCCTGCTCCCGCCAATTGCTAGCAGGAAAAAAAGCCATGTTTTGCTGGCAAGCGGCAAAGTTGCGATCGCAATCGCTCTCGCGATCGGCATGTTAGGTTACTTTAACCTAATTAATGCTCCTCTATTACGCCAGATTAGGATTGCGCTCATCGTTATGGGACTCCTACCAATTGCTACAGGCTTGCTGCAAGGGAACATCCATCGGCGTTCGGTAAAAGAAGTTATTTATCTAGTTCAAAATTTAGTTAAAGATCTGAAGCGATCGCTGCTAGTTAAGCCTCAAATATGGACAAAATTCTATCTACTTAGGACTCTAGTACAGCGTGACTTAGATGCGCGGTATAAAGGATCGATTCTAGGGAATATCTGGCCCTTGTTAAACCAACTTTCACAATTACTAATTTACACTTATGTATTTTCAATTGTGATGAAGGTCAGGCTTAACTTAAAAGGGCTACCAGAAAATAATAGTTTGACATTTGGTTTGTGGTTGTTTGCTGGATTGTTGCCTTGGATAGCTTTTACCAACGGACTGTTACAATCTTCAAACTCAGTTGTCAACAATACTAACCTAGTTAAGAAAGTTGTTTTTCCTTTGTCTCTCCTGCCTTTAGTACCAGTGCTATCTGCATTTGTAGAAAGTACGTTTGGTTTAATGGCATTGATTTTTTTAGTAGCAGTCACCACAAAAACGATCCACATCACGCTATTGCTGCTACCTCTGCTTTGGCTGACTCAAATACTATTTACATCAGGACTAGCGTATATTGCCGCAGGACTCACAGTATTTTTGCGAGATATTCCTCAAACTCTAGCAGTTATTCTAAATATCTGGTTATATTTAGCGCCAATTGTTTATCCCGAATCTCTCATTCCACCTCAAATTAGAGACTGGGTATTCTGGTTAAATCCAATGGCAACGATCGCGGAAACTTATCGAGGCTTGGTGTTAGTGGGAGAAGTGAAGCATTGGGGAGAGTGGGCAATTGCTGGCATAGTTTCTATAGTTGTGTTCGCAGGTGGCTTTTGGGTATACAAGAAGTTACGTCCAGCTTTTGCCGATGTCCTCTAGTTTTGCCTAGCAGCGTGTGATGAGTGAGATTGCAATTTCCGTAAAACAGGTCTCGAAGTGCTACAGGTGTTACAACCGCCCGATAGATCGACTCAAAGAGATTTTATTACCTGGCAAGAGCCGCGCCCAAGAATTCTGGGCGTTAAAAGATATCAGCCTAGAGGTAACAAAAGGAGAAACTGTAGGAATTATCGGTCAAAATGGCTCTGGTAAAAGTACGTTATTGCAAGTTATTGCTGGAACGCTAACACCTACAACAGGTGAAGTTTATGTTAGCGGTCGAGTTTCAGCTTTACTTGAGTTAGGGAGTGGGTTTAATCCAGAGTTTACCGGACGGCAAAATGTCTTTTTCAACGGACAGATTCTAGGTTTAAGTAGAACAGAAATAGAAGCTAAGTTTGATGAGATTGTCTCTTTTGCAGAGATTGGCGAGTTTATGGAACAACCCGTCAAAACCTATTCTAGTGGTATGTTTGTCCGCTTAGCTTTTGCTGTCGCGATTAATGTCAATCCCGAAATTTTAATTGTGGATGAAGCACTAGCTGTAGGAGATGGCGTGTTCGTACATCGGTGTATGGCAAAAATTCGGGAATTTCAAGATAATGGTGGGACAATTTTATATGTATCTCACGATGTGGGGGCAGTCTCGCGCCTTTGCTCAAAAGCACTTTGGATGAATCAAGGAATCGTTGTCGATAGTGGCAAGCCAGCGGAAGTTTGCAAGCATTATCAAGCTTGGGTACACGAAGAAGTGAACAAGCGGACTGCTTCACACCTCCACGATCGCCCAGATGTTCCCCATAGTATAGCTATTAACAATCAGAATGATGAAAATATCGACATCAAGAAAATAACAATTAAAGAAATTAATCCTTTTACTAATAAAAAGTTTTTATCGTTTGCTAATTATGAAAGATTTGGTACGGGACGAGCAGAAATAGAAGATGTTTGTTTGTTAGGAGCAAACGATCGCCCGATTCAATTAGTTTATCCCGGCGACATTGTTAAAGTCAGAATTACCACATTTAGACACGATATCGTCAGAAAACCTAACGTTGGTATTGCTTTATTAGATCGATTGCGAACCGTACTTTCAGGTTGGAGTACCGAACTTTTAGATAAAGAATTTGCCGATTACTGGTTATCAAAATCGGAAATTGGTAGAGCTACAGTCGAATTCGAGTTTATTTGGCCCCACCTCGCCGGAGGTAGCTATGCCTTTGATATTGCCTTTGGCGATGGTCCTCACGAAAATTTAGAGATGCTCGATTGGATTCAAAATGCAACTACTATCCAAGCAGCAGTCAATGATTTCGTCGATGGTGTATTCCAAGTCGCAGGTAGGCAGATCAGACTATGTGAGGAACTCGCATGTACGGGACAATCGATAAATTTTTAAATTATTTTTTAAATCGTAAATTTTTAAAATCTAGATTAGAAAATTGGATGAAAGCGTGGATAGATAATTATTTAAGTCAAAAGCTAGCTCAAGGCGATTGGCAAGAACAAATTGATAGTTATTTAAATCAAAAACTAGCTCAAGCCGATTTAGAGAAATGCATCGAGCAAGTGCAATTGAATCATTATTTAGTTTATGGCGATCCCCAAAGACTTAAACTATCGGCATCGTGTGTGGTCAATAATGCTCTATTTAACTTATCTTCTGGCACTATATGCATAGGAGAAGATGTTTTTTTCGGTCATAACGTGAGCTTGATTACTGGAACCCACGATTACAACAAGTTTGGTAAAGCCAGAATGTATGATTTTCCGATTGAAGGAAATGATATTGCGATTGAGGAGGGAGTGTGGATAGCTAGCAACGTTACAGTCATTGGTCCTTGCAAGATTGGCAAGCATTCTGTAGTTGCAGCAGGTGCAGTTGTCAAAGGCGATGTTCCCAGCTATCAAATTGTGGCGGGAGTTCCGGCAAAAATAGTCAAAACAATCGCACCTACGGATGAGTTGTTAGATCCAAAAAAATTAAGCTAGAAATAGTAGGTTAATCTCAGAGTTAGTCCGCAATGATTGAAGCGAATAATCCAGAAATAAATATTGAGGAATTAAAACAAAAAATTACAGAGGAAGTTTCTCGACGACAGCCAGATTTGCTGACGGTATTACAGCACGATCGCCATGTCAACGGGGCGATCGCTAAAGAAGTTGTCAATATCAGCCACATAGAAGCATTAGCGAGTAATGCGGAATTCAAAGCTCAAGTCCGCACTCATTGGCCCAAAAAGTTCGATCGCTTTCCCTTTAATGTAGGTTGGTTAAAAAAGTACAGCCTCAAAATTTACAACTTTATTCAGAAAGAGCAGCGAGTCGTTAATTTTTCTCTCAGTCAAGGATTAAGAGAAGTCGCGGCAATCGAGCAACGGCTGAGCGAACAAGTAGCTGAGTTAAAAACCCAAATGAGCAGCATGAGCGATCGCCTCAGTTCTACAGAAGCACGGATAGCTCAATTAGGCGATCGCCTCGGTTCGAGTGAATCGCAGCTGGCTCGGATTAGAGAGCGGCTCAATAGCGTCACCCAAGAGCAAGTAACTCAGATTCATGCCACTCAAGAGCAAGTCAAGCAAAACCGAGAACGCTTAAACGCCAGCGAGGAGCGCGTCAGTCAAAATAGCGCTCGCATCCATGCGAGTGAATTCAACTTAGAGCAATTCAGCGATCGCCTCAAGTTGACTGAAGAAGGATTGAATGGTATTGGTATTCGTATTAGTAGCATGGACGCTCACTTGCTGGCGATCGAAGACCGTCACAACCGAAACGATAGCTATCTCAAAAATGATTTAGCACAGCAGAAGCGATTGATTACTCTGTTTCTCGAAGAAGCACGGCAACGCCTACCAGGAGCTTTTAGTCAAGAGCATTTAACCAACTTTTTCGATGAAAACCAGCACTCGTTAGATGCCTTTTATGCTGCTTTTGAAGAACAATTTCGCGGCTCGCGGGAAGACATTACGAATAAACTCAAAGTTTACTTGCCGAAGATTGCCGCAGCCAACGTAGGCACGCCAGACGCACCAATTCTAGATGTAGGCTGCGGACGGGGTGAATGGCTAGAACTTCTCCGTGACAATGGATATACGGCAAAAGGACTCGATATTAACCGAGTCACGATCGAACAATGTCAATCTAGGGGACTGGAGGCGATCGAGTCCGATGTCATTACTTACCTGCGATCGCTACCAGAAAATAGCTTGGGAGCCGTGACTGGTTTTCATATTATCGAACACTTGTCTTTTGCGCAGTTGCTCAATTTAATTACAGAAGTCTTGCGAGTTTTACAACCAAATGGAATCGCTATTTTTGAAACGCCAAATCCGCAAAATTTACTCGTAGGTGCTTGTGACTTTTATTCCGATCCGACTCACCAAAGACCCCTTTACCCAGAAAGTATGCAATTCTTGTTTACCTATCAAGGCTTGCATAACGTCCAACTCCTACACTTAAACCCAGTAGAATCTAGTCCTTTCGATCGCGACGAGCCAGAAATGCGAATCCTGCATAACTGGTTTTTTGGTCCCCGTGATTATGCCCTTATTGGATATAAAGTATGAAGCCACTGGCGATTGTAATCCCTTGGTTTGGTAAAGCTTTAAAAGGCGGCGCAGAACAACAGGCTTGGCAGATCGCCTCTCGTTTAGTGCGACGAGGACACAAAGTTGAAATTATCACGACTTGCTGCCAAGCCTTCGATCGCAACTGGGCAGAGAATCATCATAAGCCTGGATTGAGTCAAGAGGAAGGGATTGCAATTCGTCGGTTCAAGGTCGTCCGCACCGACCACGATGCTTTCAATCAAGTCAATCATCTCATGCTGAGAGTACCGCCTGCGCAGTTCAAGCCAGGAGTCAGTCCAGTCAGCTTAGATGATGCCACAATATTTTGCACGGAGAGTATCAGTTCTCCTCAACTACTACACTTTCTCAAAACTCATCACCATCAATATCAAGCATTTTTATTCATACCCTATCTATACGGTCCAATTTTAAATGGACTGTCACTTGTTGCCGATCGCGCTTTTTTACAACCCTGTTTGCATGACGAAGCATATGCTTATTTGCCGCAAGTCGAGCAGATGTTTCACCTAGCACGCGGGTTATTATTTAATAGCGAAGGTGAAGAGCAACTTGCTAAAAAGCTATACGGTGCTGGGATTATTCCTAAAAGTTATGTCGTTGGGGAGGGAATAGAAGTCGGACAGCATGACGATCCAACTCTAAGTCATATTGGCAATTTAGCACTCAAAAAAGATCGCTATATTCTCTATCTCGGTCGCCGAGATGCAACAAAAAATACAGATTTCTTAGTCAGAGCTTATGCTATTTTCAAGCAGAAGTATCCAGACTCTAGTTTGCAATTGATTTTAGCTGGTTCGGGAGAAACATCATTTCACGATGCTGCGCCAGGGTTGACTGACCTTGGTTTGGTGTCAGAAAGCGAGAAAGAAGCACTGCTGGCAAATTGCTTAGCTTTATTTCAACCCAGTCGAAATGAAAGTTACTCTCGCGTCATGATGGAAGCTTGGTTTTACGGACGACCCGTAGTCGTACATCAAGATTGCTTGGCAACTGCAAGTGCTGTCAAGAGTGCGCGGGGAGGTTGGCTAGCAGCAACAGAAATTGAATGGGCAGAGATGTTTGCCCAAATCGATCGCGCTGGAATGGAACAGCTAGCAGAATACGGTGCAAACGGTCAAAACTATGCTAGAAAAAATGCGAGTTGGGATGGAGTCATCGATCGCTACGAAACTATTTTAGGACTGACAGCTATTCCAGCCACTTCCCCACAACCGCAACAGAGACAACTAAAAGAAATTCATCAACTGATGGCTGGTTTTTCTTACGGGGATGCCATTTCTAACCATGCTAGGTGGATTAGAAACTATTTACAAGCCCTTGGTTACAAGTCGGAGATTTTTGCCGAACATCTAGACCCACGCGCCACCCATGAAGCCAAAAGACCCCATGCTAAAAGTATCGGTCAACAGGCTGGATTGATTTATCATCACTCGATTGGCTGCGAAGTCACAGAATATGCGATCGCTCATCCTAGTTCTAAGTGTCTGATTTACCACAACATCACGCCTGCTGAGTTTTTCCGGTCGTATCGCCCCGACGTTGCCCAACTGTTAGAACAAGGTCGGGCTGAATTAAACCAACTTGCCCAACATTTTCCCCTCTCAGTTGGAGTTTCCACATATAACGCCTCTGAACTGGCGGAATCTGGATTTACCGCACCAGGTGTACTGCCCATACCCGTAGACCCAAAAAAATGGGATATGGCAGCAGATCCACAGTTAATGCAACAGTTACAGGATGGGAAAACTAATCTTCTCTTTGTCGGGCGCGTCTCGCCTCACAAGCGCCAAGACCACCTTCTAGAGGCTTTTGCCCATTACTTGACAATGGATCGAGAGGCAAGATTGATTCTCATCGGTGGCGGTGACATTAACGATCCATACTATCACCACGTCACGAGCTTGATGCATCGGTTGCACGTCACGAATTACGTGATGATTCCAGGGCAAGTCAACGATGCCCAACTCTTAGCCTTTTATCGTACTGCTCACCTCTTTTGGTCGATGAGCGAACATGAAGGATTTTGCGTTCCTCTAGTTGAGGCGATGTGGTTTGACGTGCCGATTCTGGCGTATAAAAGCAGTGCGATTCCTGAGACATTAGGTAAAGCTGGGCTGATGTTTACCAATAAGGAAAACTTGATTGAAATTGCAGCACTGGCAAAGATTCTTGTTAAAGATAACCCGTTAAGAGAAAAGGTGTTAACTGCTCAGCGCCAACAGCGAAACAAGTTTTCGCCTCCCGCAGTTATTGAGAAGTTAAATAAAATCGTCCTAATGATGGAGGAAAATTTTAGTCATGAGCTATCTGAGTCAACTCTTAAATCTCTCAAGCAAAGCTAGCAAAAAAATTGGGGAAATCTCTGATTCGCTTTCAAATAAACGCTCCACCTCAGAATCAGAAACATTATCAGACCGAGAATTTTTAGTAGATGCTTATCGCAAACTTTTAGGACGAGAGGCTGATGAAGATGGGTTAAAACATTACATTAAGCTTCTCCAAACTGGTTACAGCAGAACCGACGTACTCATGAGCTTAGTTCAGTCGGATGAGTTTATTAATAAAGTTTTAAAAGATAATATTAGGATTCAAAATTTACGAGAACTCAGACCAGAACGTTATTACGCAGTGGAAGACCTTTTACAGCCTAATAATGCTTTGGTCTTTTCTGTAGAAAACCTCAATGATTTTGATTGGCTAGAAGCCATGATTCTCAAACATGGTTATTATGAAAAACCGGGTGTATGGGGTTTTAGAATTAATAAAGATAAGAAAGTTATGGCTGAAATTATGTCAGCCTTCCAACCCAAAAGAGCTTTGGAAATAGGCTGTGCTAATGGAACTATTCTGCAATGTTTGCATGAGATGAACATCCATTGCGAAGGAATAGAAATTAGCTCGATGGCAATTGATAAAGCTTTTCCTGACATCAAAAATAATATCCATCATGGAGACTTGTTAGAACTAGAGCTTTCGGAAAAATACGATCTAATTTTTGGTTTGGATATATTTGAACACCTAAATCCTAACAAACTACACGACTATCTCGATCGCATAGATCGAATATTAGTTGATGGTGGCTATATATTTGGTAATATTCCAGCTTTTGGTGACGATCCAATCTTTGGGACAGTTTTTCCTGTTTATATTAAAGAGTGGGAACGAGATATTGCTGAAGAAAAGCCTTTTAACCTGCTTCACGTTGATAAAGACGGCTATCCGATTAACGGACATTTAATTTGGGCTGATTGGCACTGGTGGGTAAAACAATTTGAACAGCATGGTTTTCAACGAGAAGTAGAAGTTGAAAAAGTTTTACATAAAAAGTATGATGCTTACATGGAAAAAACATCGATCGCGAGAAAGTCATACTTTGTTTTTTCTAAACGTGGAGAGCAACAAAAAACAGTAGCGATCGCCGAGCGGATTAGTTCGCGATCGTCAAAAGTTTTATGATTTCAATCAGAAGCTCAGTCGGAATATGAGTAGCGTAACTGCTACTCTAATTAGAGTTTTTTTAGAGTTTTTTATTGTCAGCATTTCATAGTAAGAAATAGTATAATATCTGCCTTAAGGTAGATAAAAAAGGCGATACTTTTTGAAAAAATCATCTGAAATTTTAAAATTTAAAGCTAGCAAGATGAATGCCAAAAACATTTTTGCCAAAGTAGCTCCCAAGTCTGTAAAAACAATCGTTAAAAAGTTGGCTAAACCCGAATTAAACGCTCAAAATCGCTCTCATGAAAGCTTGCCTGAAATGGAGACGCTCTCTGACGAAAGCTATTTAAGAATGGCATATAAAGTCATATTTGAGCGCGAAATTGACTCGGAGGGGTTAGCAAACTGGTTGAACGCGCTTGATAAGGGCTTGAGTCGAACTGCTCTAGTGAGGATGTTAGTCGATTCTATTGAATTTCAACTACGTCCATTGAGTAAGAAAGACTATTGGCATCTGCTCAATGCCAAGCTTCATCACGCTAGATTTAAACTGATTAGAACGGTGCTTCCAGAAGCAAAAGTTATTCTAGACTTGGGAGGAGCTTCTACTGGTGACGCTAGAGGTGCTTTATTAAGCTTTGGCTATCCATATTTACCGGAAAAAATTTATATTGCCGACTTACCTCCCGATGAAAGGATGCTCAATGCTTCTGAGTTAACACAACATATTAAATACAAAAGTTGCGACATTAATTATGTCTATACAAGCATGAGCGACCTATCCTCATTTGAGGAAGGTTCTTTCGATCTAGTTTGGTCGGGACAATCGATAGAACACGTAACTCAAGAAGATGCTGAAAAAGTGTTTGCTCAAGCATACAAATTGTTGAAACCAGGGGGCAAGCTGGCACTGGATACTCCCAATCGTTCTGCAACTCAAATACAGTGTCCTAAAGGTTATATTCATCCAGAACATAAAATTGAATACTTTTACAGTGACTTGTGCCAAATTTTAGAGAGGCACAATTTTAAGATTGTTGAAACAAAAGGTCTGATCGATCTGTCTAAAACTATTGATAAGAACTTGGATATGAAACATTTTTGTGAGGAGGCTATTAGTGGTGAGGCTTTGAACGATCGACCAGAAAAGTCATATTGTTTTTATATGTGCTGTATGCGAAGTTGCGATATTTAAACAACCAAAGATGCGATCGCGAGATGCTTTATGGGTTCCATCTATAAAGACGGAAAGGCATACTTGATGCTAAACAATGGTGTAAGAGAGAGTTGGTGGATTTGCTAACGCTGGCGCTCAGCTACTCGACATATTTGTAGATATTGACAATAAATAGCGGTTGTCAAGGCGATCGCTATGAATGTATATTGTCTGAAACTTTATAAAAGTTTAGACATGTAGTCTAGTGTAGTGTGGTGTGACATGAGTAAAGCTAATCCAATCTATATTCTCGGAGCAGGTCCAGCAGGACTAGCAGCGGCTTACACCTTAACTCAAAAAGGTCAGCCAGTCGTAGTAGTAGAAAGAGATACGAGGGTAGGCGGATTAGCAAAAAGTATCGAATATCAAGGCTTTATTCTAGATTTTGGTCCGCATCGCTTTTTCACCAAACTCGCTCCCGTACTCAAACTTTGGAGTGAAGTCTTAGGAAAAGATCGAGTCACTGTCAATCGCTTGACACGCATCTACTATGGGGGAAAGTATTTCAGCTATCCGCTTAAAGCGAAAGAAGCTCTACTGACGATGGGACCGATTGAGAGCGTCAAGATTCTCGTTTCATATGCTCAATCGCAGTTATTTCCCAATCGCCATCCCCGCAATTTTGCCCAATGGGTGACAAGTAGATTTGGTCGGCGGCTATTTGAAATATTTTTTCAGGCTTACACGGAAAAACTTTGGGGCATACCCTGTACGGAAATTAGTGCAGATTGGGCGGCGCAACGCATTAAAGGCTTATCTTTATTGAAAGCAGCTCGCAGTGCTTTATTGGGTAACGATGGCAAAGTCAAAACACTAATCGATCGCTTTGAATTTCCTCGGTTAGGTTCGGGACAATTGTATGAAAAAATCGGTGAATACCTGCGCCAGCACAATCAAAGCGTGTTGTTAAATACAGAAGTCGTCCAGGTTCACCACGATAACTTTCAAGTTACCCAAATCACATTAAGAAATCGCCAGACGGGAGAGGAGTCAACAGTCAACTGCGGTGGTGTAATTTCTTCCGTCCCCATTAGTTTGTTGGTGCAGCAAATGAATCCAACTGCACCATCAGAGGCGATCGCAGCTGCTAAGTCTCTCAAATTTCGCAATACAATTTTGGTCTATTTGATCGTTGAAGGCAATAACTTATTCCCAGATAACTGGCTTTACATTAACGAGCCAAGCGTGCAATTAGGACGAGTCACCAATTTTGCGAATTGGTCGCCTGAGATGCTGCCAAACCAGCATCAAACACCATTGTGCTGCGAGTATTGGTGCAACTACGACGAACCGATGTGGCAGCAACCAGAAGCAGAATTGTTAGAGCGAGCAGAACGAGAACTGCGCAAAATTGGACTTTTACATCAAGAAAAAGTTTCTGGTGGATTTGTCGTTCGCTTACCCCGCACTTACCCAATTTATGCAGGTAACTATCAACAAGCACTAAGCGATATTCAGTCGTATTTGCAGCCATTTTCTAATCTTCAATTAGTCGGAAGATACGGTGCATTTAAATATAACAATCAAGACCATAGCTTATTGATGGGGATTCTAGCCGCAGAAAATGTTTTGAGTCCCGGCAAGCACAATCTTTGGTCGGTTAATTCAGATAGCGAATACCAAGAAGAAGCTAGTGCCACCGCTAAGACCACCACACATAAGACGGTGAAAAAACCTCGCCAACAAAAGACACTCAAAGTCTTGAAAGAATTTGGTGGCTACGTCTTTACAGGTGGAGCCGCAACAGTCGTTGATGTCGCGATCTTTTCATTGCTCGTTCAATCTGGCGTTTGGTCTGTCTCAGCCTTGTGTGTCAGCTATTTTATGGGATTGACGACTAATTTTTGGCTGAGCCGTCGCTTTGTTTTCGGGATCTATTGGAAGAACTGGCTAATTCAGTATGCCGTGTTTGCCACAGTTGCCCTCAACAGCTTGCTGGCAAATTTAGGATTGTTACAACTTTTAATGGACGATGCTGGTTGGAATGCTACTGCTGCCCGTTTGGTCAGTGCTGCTTGTGTAGCTCTACTTAGCTTTACGGGACACAAGATGTATTCTTTTGCGTCAAATCAACAGGAGTTTGTTCGCAAGCCTGAATAAATTGTCGTACATCAAAAGATATTGCCAGTGCTAAATATCATTGGGTTCAAACGTTACCCGCGAATCTACCAAGCTATCTGCTTAGGATTAGGATTTACGTTAATCCAAGTTCTCTTCGGGTGTTTGTTTTCAAATTCTCAAAATTTAGTAGAGGGCTATTCTAAGCTTTGCCGATGGGATTGTGACTGGTATACGCATATTATCGAACATGGCTATCGCAGTACGATTCCGCCCACTCCGCAAAATCCAGATTTGTCAAATGTGGCATTTTTTCCTGGCTATCCTGCGATCGCTGGGGCGATTAAGAACGTTTTCAATCTATCTACACAAACTGCTTTGCTACTAGCCGCACAGATAGCCTGTTGGGGGTTTTGGACATATGTATTTTTGTTGTTTCAACGCTGGCGGATTTCCGATCGACTATCCCTTTGCGGTGCGATCGCAATTTTAGTACATCCAGCCGCTTTTTATTTAGTCGCTGGTTACTCAGAATCGCTGTTTTTAATGATGTTGCTTGGTTTTCTCTACTGGACTGCATCAAAAAAGCGCGTTGCCTGGATTCTTGCTGCTACGCACGGCTTTGTCATGACTGCAACACGGGTTGTTGGTCTACCAATAGCCATTTATCCCCTATTTCATTTTTGGCTATTGAGCGCTAAAGATCGACAAGCAAAACCATTTCGGTTTTGGCAAAAGAGTAGCAAATATTTGTTAGTCAGCGCCGTTTCTATTCTGGGTTCTCTCTTATTCTTTGCCTTTTGCTATTTCAAGTTTGGCGCTTGGAATTTCTACATGCAAACGCAAGCGATAGGATGGGGAGTCAAACCTAACTATTTAGCCATTTTCAAGCCAGAAAGTTATTTTGCTTTCCTTGACCCTAAAATTTTGAATTTACCTGGTGTAATTAATGCTATTTCAGTACCGTTCGCTTTGATTAGTTTTTTCATTGTTTTTTTACTCGAACGGAAAGCAGCACCTTTTTTGATAGAGGGAAGTTGGAAACAAAGAGCTGAATTTTATGTAGCTGGCTGGCTCATGTTTTATCTATCTGCTTGCGGTATGAGTAGCTTATCCATGACGAGCATGGTTCGCTACACTTTCTGCGTACATGTAGTGCTTGTACTAGCTACGATTCACCTTATATCTAGGACGCAATTTTACAGGTTGTTCAATCAAAAATGGATTGTTTTCCTACTATTGTTGATGGCAACTCCTTCATTGTTACTCCAAATGAAATTTGTGGGTATGTTTACGAATATGCAATGGGTTGCCTAAGCTTACCAATAGACTACACAACTGACTAAAATGAAATAATTATTTCGATCCACGTTTTGTCAGTGTCAGTTCATAAAATCATCATTGATGCTACTCCCATGACTCCTCAACCTAGTGGAGTCGGGTTGCAGGTAGCAAACTTAATTCAATCGCTTTACTCCCTGCAAGCAGAGGAAAATTTTGAGTTAGGTATTGTCTATCAACCTGGAATTAAAGACTGGCTGCGCGGTAATTGGAGTGTCCCTGAAGTGTTAACGAAATATTCTTCAGTTCATTTCCTACCAATTCCAGTTAGAGTTTCTAATTTGTTATTATTTCCTACTTACAAATCAATTTGGTCATCCTTGGCAAAATCTTGGGGAAATCCAGACATATTGCACGGAACTAACTATTCGGTTTATCCTTGCGATCGCAGTTTCAAAGTCATGAATATATATGACGTTGCTTTTCTTAAATATCCTCAATATGTTAATACAGTCGCTAAAAGTTATGTAGAGAAAGTCAAACGCTGTCTGCGATGGACGGACTTAGTTTTAACCATCTCAGAAAGTTCTAAGCAAGATATTATTCAATATCTCAATGTTGCTGCCGAACGAGTTTTTGTTACACCATTGGCAAGTCGCTACTGTTCTAATTACTTATCATCTCAAAATATCGAACAGCTCAGCCAGTCAGTTAACTACGATTTTTCCAAGCCTTATCTATTATTTGTCAGTAACATAGAACCTAGAAAAAATATCATTTCTATTATAGTGGCATTTAATGAATTAAAACAGAAATATAAGATCGAACACAATCTTGTATTAATTGGTCGCAAAGGATGGAATTATCAAAGCATTTTTGCAGCGATTGAGGCATCGCCTTATCAAAAAGACATTTACCATCTTGACTATTTATCTGATGAATTAGTAGCACTATTTTATACTAGAGCTGATGTATTTGTTTATCCTTCTTATTATGAGGGATTTGGTTTACCCGTACTAGAAGCAATGACATTAGGCACTCCGGTAGTCGCTTCTAACACTTCATCATTACCAGAAATCGCGGGAGATGCAGCTATATTAATCGACCCCAACGATTCAAATAGTTTAGCAGAGGCAGTTTGGGAAGTTATTAATAACTCTCAATTGCGACATGAATTAATTCAGAAAGGTAAAGCAAGAGCAAAAGAATACTCCTGGCAGCACAATGCACGGGAAACATTCAAGGCTTACCGGAGTCTGTTGGTATAGCAATATTCTGGTTATAGCGTTTCCTACGTAGGTTAAATGCATTCGTAGGGGCGCACAGCTGTGCGCCCCTACAGATCTATGTACCTTATCCAATTGAGAATGGCTGTATCGATTGAATTTGGTTTAAACTGCATCATTGTTGGCTTGGCGATCGCATCACGATGATGGATGCTAACCTCTCCTATAAGAAGATGCAAACATTGTTAGTAACTGGTGGCTTGGGTTTTATTGGTTCTAACTTCATTTTAGAAGCGAGAGAAAAGCAATGGGCGAGGATCGTCAATTTAGATAAGTTAACTTATGCTAGCAATCCTCAAAACTTAGCCCAATTGCAGGACGATCGCGATTATCATTTTATCCGTGGAGATATCGGCGATCGCGAGCTATTATCTCATTTATTAGACCAATACCAGCCAGATGCAATTATTAACTTTGCGGCTGAAACCCATGTCGATCGATCGATTCAAACTCCTTTAAATTTTATTCAAACTAATATAGTAGGAACATTCCAACTGTTAGAAGCTAGCAAAGCCTATTGGGATAAACTATCTGCATACAAACAAGAGCAATTCCGTTTCTTACACGTCTCTACAGATGAAGTCTACGGCTCTTTAGAACCAAAAGCTCCGCCATTTCGAGAAGATACCCCTTACGCGCCAAATAGTCCCTACGCTGCGTCAAAAGCCAGCTCAGATCATCTCGTTCGAGCTTACTGTCATACCTATGGTTTTCCTACTCTAATTACTAATTGCTCGAATAACTACGGTCCACGTCAGTTTCCCGAAAAACTAATCCCCTTAATAATTCTCAACGCTTTACACGGTCAACCTTTACCAATATATGGAGATGGGCAAAATATTCGAGATTGGTTGTATGTTACAGATCACTGCGAAGCTCTCTATCTAGTTTTGCAACATAGTCGCGTAGGAGAAACTTATAATATTGGGGGGAAAAACGAACAAACTAACATCGCAGTCGTTGAGAAAATTTGCGCTATTCTTGACGATTTGGCTCCCAAACCTAAATTTCGTCACTCTTCTTTAATTACCTTTGTCAAAGACCGTCTCGGACACGACAGAAGGTATGCTATAGATTGCAGCAAAATCTCTAGGGAATTAGGCTGGCAACCAAAAGAGAACTTTGATAGTGGGTTGTTCAAGACAATTCAATGGTATCTGAGCAATCCGATTTGGGTAGAGCAAGTCTGAGCAAGTGTATTGTCAGCGAATGCTAATTAACTTATCTTTTCTCATCAATAAACCGACAGGAATTACAACTTACGCTCTGAATTTAATTCCGTACTTGCGATCGCTCGATCCTACCTTCCTAATTTCACCTGTTGCTGCTCGTCTTCTACCCACACCGCAGACTCAAGACACATATTATCCCATTCCTGCTAACTTAACCCCAGAACAAGGGACAGTCGGACATTTGCGGCGTTTATTCTGGACGCAATTGCAACTACCGCAAATTTATCGCCAATTGCGATCGCAATTATTATTCTCTCCCGTTCCAGAAGCACCCCTTTACACGCGCTGTCACTACATCGTCACAGTTCACGATCTCATCCCCTTGCGCTTTCCCAGACTTTCACCCTTAACTCCCTATCACCGCTATTACATCCCCCAAGTTCTCAGCCAAGCACAGCACGTTATTTGTAACTCCACTGCGACAGCCTCAGACATTATTAACTTTTTCCACATCCCAGCCGCTAAAATTACTCCCATACCCCTAGCATATGATGCCAACCATTTCCGCTGGCTCAACTTAGCTCAGCAGAATGAAACTCGTCCTTACTTTATTTATATTGGTCGTCACGACCCGCACAAAAACTTACATCGATTAATTGCAGCTTTTGCAAAAATGTCGAGTTGTCAAAATTGCGATTTACTACTAGCTGGAACGGGCGATCGCCGCTATACTCCAAAGCTAGAAGCACAAAGTATAGAATTAGGAATTGCCGATCGCGTCAAGTTTCTAGATTACATTCCCTACGAACAACTACCAATTTTACTCAATCGGGCGATCGCATTAGTTTTTCCCAGTTTGTGGGAAGGATTTGGCTTACCAGTACTCGAAGCGATGGCTTGCGGTACTCCTGTAATTACATCCAATCTTTCCTCTTTACCAGAAGTAACAGGCGATGCGGCTTTATTAGTGAATCCCTACAACATTGAGGAGATTGCTGCTGCTATGGAAAGTATAGTTACCGATCGTCAACTGCGATCGCGGCTGTCTAATTTAAGTTTAACCAGAGCCAGTCAATTTAGTTGGGGAAAAACAGGACTAGCTACAGTTGAGGTGTTAAAAAGATTTTTATAGTTCGAGAGATGGGGATTTTTGTATCTCTACATGAATTAAATCAATGAATGTAATACCAACCACTTATCAATATCGCTCAAAACGCGATCGGGAATTTCCCAAGGAAACAAATGTGCGGTATTCGGGTAACAAATCCATTCAGAGTTGGGTAAATGTTGTGCAGTTTCTTGACTCGATTCTGGAGTAATATGACGGTCGGCTGCTCCCGCCATAATTAAACTAGGACACTGAATCTGCGATAAATCCTGAAGGCGATTGTAACCAGATTTAAGCGCCGTAAAGAGAGCGCGTTGGGCAGGAGAAGAAGTTTGCAAATACGCTGACACAGCATATTTAGCTATGTATTCGTAAGTAGCGGGAGTGTGCTGTTGAATTAAATAGCGAAAGAGAGATCGCTTACCAAAAGTATCTATATGCCACCGATCGCCGGGTTGTAAAGCATTTGCGATCGCCGCTAAGCCAGTATACAAATTATCTTGCCAGCTAATTGCTGGATGACTGCCGCGAGGACGAGCAGCTGTAGCGACTAAAATAAGTCCTTTAACTCGTTCTGGTAGCCTTAAAGCCAATTCCATCGCTAAGATTCCACCCAAAGACCAACCTAAAACCAGACATTCACTAATTTGATAGCGATCGAGGAGTGCTTCCAAGTCACACAGGTGATCGGTCATGGCGAAATCAGTCTGCGTGCGACTATTGCCGTATCCTCGTAAGTCGGGGGCTATTGTTTGAAAGCGTTGGCATAGGTGTTGAGTAAACACGGACATACTCAAACCAGAACCAGGATGACCGTGCAAGCAGAGGATCGGTAAACCTTTGCCTTGGACGTAAACATGCAAATTCACAACAGAAGCTGTCATCAATACTTTTTAGTTTTACTACTTTATCGTCTCTTTATTGCGATCGCCTATTTATCAGTAATTTTTCTGATTTGCGATCGCTACAACTATAGGAATACTTATAATATCGCAGATTCTAAATGGTTCATTATATCTACCGTTATGGCTGTCATTTGTCATTTCTCATTTATCAGAACAAGTAAGCGCGTAAAACCTTTGAATTTAATTTGAAATGGACGTAAAAGTATCGCGGTTAAATGGAATTTCAAGGCTCTATTTACTAGTATTATTGCTTGGATACATAGGCACTGGTTGGCTATTATCCGATTGTAATGCGAACTGGTTTACTTGGACAGGCACGCAAGTCATTACCGTGCATTTAGCTTGGGTTGGTTTTGATGCTGTTGCTTTGGCTGTAGCTTGGATTGTTTTACTGGTTTGGGTTGGAGCTTTTGCTATGACTTGGCCTCAAAGCATTCCTTGGGCAGGAATTCCGCCTTGGGCATTTGGTTTAGCTATGACTTGGATTATGGCATTAGGATTAATTTTGACCTTAGCTCAAGTAAAACATGCGTTACTATCTGCGGGGTTAAATAAACATTTCGCCTTTTGGTTTTTGGCAATCTTTACTTCGGTAGGTCTAGGCATAGGCAGAATATTAGCCGAAGGATTATTCCTAAATTAAGCGAATGAGAATTAATCGAAACAATAAATCTCTGGATTTTTATTTGATTTCTCAATTTTAAGAATATATTTCAATCCATATTTAGAGGTATTTGTGAAAGACTCACCTATTAAAGAGCAAGTTAATCTGCCTAATTATCGAACTAGAACTCCAGAATCCTATTTACAGCAGATCGAACCAAATATTTTGGCAAGTTTTAATACAGAGCAGCTCCAAGTTATAATAAATATTTTAACTCAAGCAATCCCTCAACCCTCACCCAAAATTGTAGATTTTAGATTTAATATCGATCTGATATTTTCTCGATTTTATTTAGTTCTATTTGTTGGTAAAGATCGTCGAAAACGCAATCGGCAATATATACCTGAAAGACTTGCCAGAATCGGTAATGCGATCGCGGTTGTTATGCTCCTTTTGGGAGCAAATTTAGTCATTAGCGGCGTAATTTTATTATTTGCTTACTTATTGAAATCAGCAGTCGGCATAGATTTCTTCCCAGGACATATTTCGGACTCGGTGAAAGAGTTATAGAGACGCGATCGCGTCTCTATAAAATTAGCCCCTAGTTTCCGCTCAGACGCTCTATACTTATAGTTTGGACTGTGAAGCAAAGAGGAAGCGAGAGATGGCATCCATCATCCGCGAGTTGCACGGACAACTAGTGAAGAAAGAACGCTCAGCGGTGGAAATTACGCAAGAGGTGCTGGATCGGATTCAAGCACTAGAACCAAAGATCCACAGCTTTTTGTGCGTGACAGCGGATAAAGCACTGGAACAAGCGAAAGCTGTGGATGCCAAAATTGCGGCTGGAGAAGAGATTGGGTTATTGGCTGGGATTCCCGTGGGTGTGAAGGACAATATGTGTACCAAGGGAATTCCCACGACTTGCGCCTCCAAGATTTTAGAAAACTTCGTCCCACCCTACGAATCAACGGTAACGCAAAAATTAGCGGATGCTGGGGCGGTGACAGTGGGAAAAACCAACTTAGACGAGTTTGCGATGGGGAGTTCCACCGAAAACTCCGCATTTCAACTCACGGCTAATCCTTGGGACTTGGAACGGGTTCCTGGCGGTTCTTCTGGGGGTTCGGCGGCGGCTGTAGCGGCGCATGAGTGTGTCGTTTCCCTGGGTTCCGATACAGGTGGTTCGATCCGCCAACCTGCATCTTTTTGCGGTGTTGTGGGCATGAAGCCAACTTATGGATTAGTGTCGCGTTATGGTTTGGTGGCTTTTGCTTCCTCTTTGGATCAAATTGGACCCTTTGGACGCACGGTAGAAGATGCGGCAATTTTATTAGGCGCGATCGCGGGTTACGATCCGAAAGATTCTACGAGTTTGAAGGTCGAAATCCCTGACTACACCCAATTTCTCAAACCAAATCTCAAATCGATGCGAATTGGGATCGTGAGAGAAACTTTTGCTGAGGGTTTAGATCCGGCTGTAGAACAAGCTGTTAATAAGGCGATCGAACAGTTAAAGCAACTCGGTGCGGAAATTAAAGAAGTTTCCTGTCCGCGTTTCCGCTATGGTTTGCCAACTTATTACATCATTGCCCCTAGCGAAGCTTCAGCTAATTTGGCACGTTACGATGGCGTAAAATATGGTTTGCGCGTTCCTGATGCTGAGAATCTAATTGATATGTACGCTCGGACTAGGGCAATGGGTTTTGGAAAGGAAGTCAAGCGTCGGATTATGGTAGGAACGTATGCCTTATCTGCTGGTTACTACGATGCTTACTACTTAAAAGCACAAAAAGTCCGTACTTTAATTAAACAAGACTTTGAAACTGCTTTTGGGCAGGTGGATGTGTTAGTTACCCCCACAGTTCCCATGACAGCATTTAAAGCAGGGGAAAAAACTGACGATCCGCTAAGTATGTATTTAACCGATTTGATGACAATTACGGTAAATTTGGCAGGTTTGCCAGGATTGAGTATTCCCTGCGGTTTTGACGAGAAAGGAATGCCGATTGGGATGCAATTGATTGGAAATGTGTTGCGGGAAGACCAATTATTTCAAGTCGCTCACGCTTACGAACAAGCTACAGAGTGGCATAAATCCAAGCCAAGTCTATAGTTTTATAGTATTGGTAGGGTGCGTTAGCTTTTGGCGTAGCGCATCCTACGTAGCTTCAGCTAAAACAAAGAGCGGATGTATTTGTCTAAGCGATCCATTCCCTTTTCAATTGATGTCATATCGGTAGCATAGGAAAGACGAATGCGATCGCCAGATCCAAAGGCAATTCCAGGGATTGCCGCAACTTGGTACGACTCTAAAAGTTCTTGACAAAAATCCATTGATGTCTTGCCAGTTTTACCGATCTCGACAAAAATGTAAAATGCTCCATCAGGCTTGGCATAAGTCACTTCTGGAATTGCATCTAATCTTTGCATCATGACTTCTCGCCTTTTGGCAAAAGCTTGACGCATTTGTTCGACGCATTCTTGAGAACTCTCTAAAGCCGCGATCGCGCCAAATTGAGCGAAGGTACACACGTTAGACGTACTATGACCTTGAATCGTACTCGCAGCTTTGATTAACTCTACTGCACCCGCTAAATAGCCGACACGCCAACCCGTCATTGAGTAAGCTTTAGCAAAGCCATGACTGATAATGGTACGGTCAAAGATTTCTTTACCTAGAGAACCGATACTGACGTGTTTTACATCTGTATATAGTAATTTCTCGTAAATTTCATCCGATACAACTAAAATATCCTTCTCAACCACAACCTCCGCGAGTGCCTTCAGTTCTTCTGGCGTATAGACAACACCCGTAGGGTTAGAAGGAGAGTTGAGGACAAATAGCTTAGTTTTTGGCGTAATGCTAGCACGCAATTGGTCGGGAGTTATTTTACAGCTAGCATCCGTCTGAACGATTACTGGTGTTCCGCCAGCAAGAATGACCATTTCAGGATAGCTCAGCCAGTAGGGGGCGGGAATAATTACCTCGTCTCCCACCTCAATCAGCGCCATCATCAAGTTATATAAACCGTGTTTGCCACCGTTAGTGACGATGATATTTTCAGCTTGGTAGTTTAGACCATTATCTGCTTTCAGCTTGTGGGCGATCGCCTGTCTTAACTTGGGTTCCCCAGCCGCCGCACCATATCTCGTCTTACCTTCATCTAAGGCTTTTTTTGCGGCTGCTTTGATGTGTTCTGGAGTATCAAAGTCTGGTTCTCCGGCGCTGAAGCTACAAACATCTATTCCTTCAGCTTTCATGGCTTTGGCTTTGGCGGAAATTGCCAAGGTCAAAGAAGGCGTTACCTTACCCACTCGTGCTGCCAGTTTCATTGTCACTACCGATTGCAAAACTCCAATTCAGTTAAGCATATCTTAAAGTAAACGTCTGAATTTGTGTCTTTTACTGCTAAGAATTTTGATTTGTGTACGGGCGCGTTTAGCGTCAGATTTGCGACGGCTAATTTGTGTACGGGCGCGTTTAGCTAAAGATTCCCGACTTGGGCAAGGAATCTGGGGACAAAACCCGCCCCTACGACTCCTTTCTGCTACTTTCTCGAACGAATTCTGCCTGTGGTTGGATGATGAAATAGAAGTGCTGCCTCATACACTGGCTCTAGTAAAGATACTCACTTCATTCGAATGGTTGAACTTCTGCAATCTCCGGCATCTCGCCTAACTACCAAGCTACCTTTCGAGCGAGTCAAAACCGCCGTACAACAAATAACGCTGCGCCGATTTAATGAGAAGATTCTCATGCAGAATTTAAATGATTTTCATGCAGGTTTGTCATGCTGGGCAGTAGGAGCAACTTAATTTCTCCTTAAACTCAGTAAATTTTACGATTTGTAAAATTGGAGGATGAGAGTATGAAAAGTCCTCGTTTGACCAAGCGAAATCGCGATCGCCAGCTAGCTTTACCCAAGCGTTCTCAATCGCGCTGGGAAACTTTGCCAGTTCCTTGGATGCTGGCTCAGGTTATGGATGAAGAAGACCCGCAAAAACAGGGTAATACATGAAGATTGGGACTTTGGACGCGATTGTCCAAAGTCCTACTTTTAAAGCATCAAGCAATAGTTACTTCTGGAGAGAGGTAAACATCTTGAATCGCGTGGAATAACTTGACTCCTTCTTCAAAGGGGCGTTGGAAGGTTTTGCGACCGGAGATTAAGCCAGAACCGCCAGCCCGTTTGTTAATTACAGCCGTACGAATAGCTTCAGCAAAATCATTTTTACCAGAAGCACCACCAGAGTTAATTAATCCCACTCGTCCGCTGTAGCAATTGAGAACTTGGTAGCGGGTGAGATCGATCGGATGATCGCTCGTTAAATCGGTGTAGATTCTTTCGTTGGTTTTGCCGTAGCTTTTGCCGCTAGCTTTAGCAACAGCTTCGTAACCGCGATCGAGTTCTGGCAGTTTTTGTTTGATAATATCGGCTTCAATCGTGACACCCAGGTGGTTTGCCTGTCCGGTGAGGTCGCCTGCTAGGTGATAATCTTTGTCTTGTTTAAAGGCGTTGTTACGCAAATAGCACCACAAAATAGTTGCCATTCCTAATTCGTGGGCGCGGGCAAAAGCACGGCTAATTTCTTGAATTTGGCGCGTAGAGTTTTCCGAACCGAAGTATATTGTAGCCCCAACTGCCACAGCTCCTAAATTCCAAGCTTGCTCGACCGAACCGAACAAAACTTGATCGAATTGATTGGGAAAAGTGAGTAACTCGTTGTGATTGATTTTGACAATGAAGGGGATTTTGTGGGCGTACTTGCGAGACACTATACCCAAAACGCCCAACGTGGTAGCAACAGCGTTACACTCGGCTGCCATTGCCAATTTAACGATATTCTCTGGATCGAAATACATCGGATTGGGTGCAAACGAAGCCCCTGCGGAGTGTTCGATTCCTTGGTCTACTGGCAAAATTGAAAGATAACCCGTATTTGCCAATCGCCCGTGTGAGTAGAGTTGTTGAAGGCTGCGCAATACTTGCGGATTGCGATCGCTAATGCTGAAAATTCGGTCTACCATGTCTGGGCTTGGCAGATGTAACAAATCTTTGGGAACCTTAGCTTTGTACGTGAGGAGATCTTCTGCTTCTTGACCCAACCAAGACTCAATCGCTTGGGGTGCAGACAGCGTAGCAGTCATAGCATTTTCCCTTAATGAGTTTCAACTCCCATTCTGACAAGAATAAATATTTGTTGCGCTGTTCCATTTGGACGGTTTCCCATCTTCTTAGCTCCTACTTTTTATTTTTAGTTTTCAGTTGCTTACCCTTAAGACAGTCAGAATTTATTTGTTGTCAAAATATAGTTATTAAAACGTAACTTATCAAGGGCTACAAATATAAATGTCTGGTTAATAGACCGAACATAATGACTCACAACTGCAAACGGTTATTTATGCTACAAATCAAGTTAAGAGGGAGTGAAAACCTTTCAATAGGGGAGCGATCGCACTCAAGTTATCGCACCTAGATTGCAATCGAATTGCCTCAATGCCTTAAACAGGGAGTCTGCCATCTGTGGTACTACAAGCACAACCAACCACTTACGAACCAAAGACACAAGAAATCGCCAAACAACTCTTAGCGGCGACGCGAGAAAATCGTTCGTTTTTTGCCTCAATTCGCGACCAAATGCGCTGGGATGACAAGTTACTCGCCTGGGCAATGAGTAATCCTGGGTTGCGGGTGCAGCTATTTCGTTTTATTGACTGTTTGCCTGCTTTACGGAGTAAGCCAGAAATTGCCCGCCATTTGCAAGAATACCTTGGCGATGAGTCGGTAGAACTTCCGACTGCTTTGAAAGGAATGCTCAATTTTGCTAACCCAGATTCTATGCCGGCACAGGTAGCAGCGACGACTGTATCTACAGCTGTAGAAACATTAGCGCATAAATATATTGCTGGAGAAAATATTCAGCAGACATTAAAGACAATCGAACGGCTGCGCAAGGAAAAAATGGCGTTCACCATCGATATTTTGGGTGAAGCAGTCATTACCGAAGCAGAAGCGCAGTCATATTTAGAACGTTATTTAGATTTAATGGCACAGCTAGCAGCAGCTAGCAAGAATTGGAAACCAGTTGCCCAAATTGATGCAGCTGATGGGGAAGCTTTGCCACAGGTACAAGTTTCAGTAAAGCTGACGGCGTTTTACTCTCAGTTCGATCCGTTGGATGCGGCGGGTAGTGCGGCAAGAGTTAGCGATCGCATCCGAACTGTATTAAGAAAAGCCCAAGAATTAGGCGTATCGATCCATTTTGATATGGAACAATACGCTTATAAAGACCTGATTTTTTCTATTTTAAAACAAGTCCTTCAAGAAGAAGAATTTCGCAGTCGTACGGATGTTGGTGTCACAGTTCAAGCATATTTGCGCGATAGCGAACGAGATACGCAAGATTTAATCGCTTGGGTAAAACAGCGAGGCTATCCCTTAACTGTAAGACTGGTTAAAGGTGCTTACTGGGATCAGGAAACAATTAAAGCCGAACAAAAGCACTGGCAGCAACCCGTATTTAATGACAAAGCAGCTACAGATCTTAACTTTGAAAAAATTACCCAGTTGTTGTTAGAAAATCACGAATACGTCTATTCGGCAATAGGTAGTCATAACGTGCGATCGCAAGCCCATGCAATTGCGATCGCTGAAACTCTCAACATTCCTCGTCGTCGCTTTGAAATGCAAGTGCTGTACGGCATGGGCGATAAACTGGCAAAAGCGTTGAGCGATCGCGGTTATCGAGTCCGGGTATATTGTCCCTACGGCGAACTTTTACCCGGAATGGCTTATCTAATTCGTCGTTTGTTGGAAAACACCGCCAATAGTTCCTTCCTGCGGCAAAATTTGGAAGAACGTCCGATTGAGGAATTGATCGCGCCACCGATGGTTAAAAATGTAGAGACGTTACATGTAACGTCTTTACAAAAACCATTTCATCCAGCAGCAGATACAGACTACGCCGCAGTCGAGGCGAGAGAACAGTCACAACGGGCTTTTCAACAAGTGCGACAGTTATTTGGTAAAACCTATTTGCCTCTAGTAAATGGCGAGTACGTTTCTACAGAAGAAATTATTGATTCTGTAAACCCATCAAATTTCAGTGAGGTGGTGGGAAAAGTCGGACTCCTAAGCGTCGAACAAGCAGAACAGGCAATGCAAGCGGCGAAGGCGGCGTTTCCTGGGTGGAAAAATACCCCAGCCAAACAACGGGCAAGTATTTTGCGTAAAGCTGGCGATTTGATGGAACTCCGTCGTGCTGAGTTATCAGCTTGGATTGTCTTGGAAGTCGGAAAACCAGTCAAAGAAGCCGATGCAGAAGTATCGGAGGCGATCGATTTCTGTCGTTATTATGCGGCGGAAATGGAAAGATTGGATGCGGGTTATAACTACGACGTGGCAGGGGAAACAAACCGTTACCTTTACCAACCGAGGGGAATTGCGGTGGTGATTTCTCCTTGGAATTTTCCTTTAGCGATCGCCACTGGTATGACTGTAGCAGCCTTGGTAGCAGGAAACTGTACTCTCCTCAAGCCTGCGGAAACATCTTCAGTCATTGCGGCGAAATTAACTGAAATTTTGGTTGAAGCCGGATTTCCCAAAGGTGTCTATCAATTTGTACCTGGCAAAGGTTCTAAAGTGGGGGCGCACTTGGTAAACCATCCTGACACGCACTTAATTGCATTTACAGGTTCCCGCGAAGTGGGTTGTCGGATTTATGCGGAAGCGGCAAAAGTTCAATCAGGACAAAAGCATCTGAAGCGCGTCATCGCTGAGATGGGTGGTAAGAATGGGATGATTGTCGATGAAAGTGCCGACTTAGACCAAGCCGTGGTGGGTGTGGTGCAATCGGCTTTCGGTTACAGCGGACAAAAGTGTTCGGCTGCATCAAGAGTCATTGTTTTAGATTCAGTCTACGATACTTTCATTCACCGCTTAGTAGAAGCGACGCGATCGCTCAACATCGGTGCAACGGAATTACCCAGCACTCAAGTTGGTCCCGTGATTGACGGTAATGCTCAAGCACGTATCCGCGAGTATATCGAGCAAGGACGACAAGAAGCAAAAGTTGCTGTAGAAATTTCTGCTCCAGATAACGGCTATTTTGTCAACCCTACGATTTTTACCGAAGTGCCTCCCACAGCCACGATCGCCCAAGAAGAGATTTTTGGTCCCGTGGTAGCAGTAATTCGAGTGAAGAACTTTGAAGAGGCGATCGCAGTGGCTAACGGTACTGACTACGCCTTGACAGGGGGACTGTATTCTCGTACCCCATCTCATATCCAGATGGCACAGGAACAATTTGAAGTTGGTAACTTGTATATCAACCGCACGATTACGGGTGCGATCGTTGCCAGACAACCCTTTGGCGGCTTTAAAATGTCTGGAGTTGGTTCCAAAGCTGGTGGTCCCGATTATTTATTACAATTTTTGGAGCCGCGTACAGTTACGGAAAACGTTCAGCGTCAGGGTTTTGCCCCCATCGAAGGTGCAGAATAAATCGACATAGGTAATTTACCCAAATAATGTATGGGCGGGTTCACCAAAAATTTCTGTTTCCATTCAACAATATTGCTAAACCCGCCCTGTCCCAAATTGTAATTTCCAATAGAGAGTATTGGATTGTAGATTGGCGCAAGCAACAGGTTGAAGTTTATCGGCGCGAACAAGCGGTTTTAAATTTAGTTGCCACTTTGATGAGTGGAGATGAGTTAAATTCACCTTTATTACCTGGTTTTACCTGCGCGATCGCATCGTTATTTGCTTAAAATAAATCGATCGCGCAAAGTCGCAAAGACACAAAGTTATTGAAGATAATCTGTAGTAAATGAAATTATCTTGAGTAGATGTCAAGCAATTTTGATATTACTTTAACAATTAAAGTTGCTGAATTACCTGAAGATTTTTCAGCCATGCGATCGGTGAGAGCGGCAGTTTTTCAATTAGAACAGAGAATAGAGCCAGAATTAGATTTTGATGGCAAAGATGAAACCTCAGATCAGCTCGTTGCATACATCAATGACCAACCAATCGGCACTGCTAGAATTAGATATTTAGACGATCGCACGGCAAAAATTGAGAGGCTAGCCGTCTTGCCAATTGTTAGAGGGAAAGGCATTGGTAAATTAATCATGGAAAAAGCGATCGAGCTGGCAGCCCAAAAAAAGATGCAAGAAGTCGTCATCCACTCCCAAGAATACATCCAGGGATTGCATCAAAAATTAGGTTTTGAGCCAGAAGGAGCAGTATTTGAAGAAGCTGGCATTCCCCATGTCAAAATGAGGAAGAAATTAGGCTCAACCTATTGATTTCGTGTTAGCTAAATTCAAACAGCACCATTTACTCATTCTCCTGCTGATATGGTTAGCGGGAGTAGCGATCGATCGCATCTGGTTTGCTTGCGATCGTTCTGTTCCAGATTGGGATCGGGCGGAATATCTTACGAGTTCGTTGAATTACTGGCAAGCACTACAACAGCCTCAGTGGTTCAGTAGCGATTGGTGGACTGACTTTTGGCAGCTTTCCACAAAAGTTCCTCCCTTAACGCAGATTGCTGCAGCTATTACCCAACTGATTTTTGGCACTGGCGGCGATCGCGCTACGTTGGTAAATTCATTTTTCAGTGCCATCCTGCTGGTTTCCATCTACGGACTAGGGATACAACTATTTAGCGCCGAAGTCGGATTATGGGCAGCTGGCATATGTCAACTCATCCCAGGATTATATAAGTTACGCCTAGACTTTTTACTCGATTATCCCCTTACGGCTATCGTGACGCTGTGTTTTTGGTGTCTGACAGTGTGGAAGAGTCAAAATTCAAAAGTCAAAAGTCAAAACAAATTCCGAATTCCGAATTCCGAATTCCGAATTTCAAGTTGGTTTTGGGCGATCGCATTTGGCATTTCTCTAGGTTTAGCATTGTTAGTCAAGCAGACAGCGTTGTTTTTTCTGTTCGTGCCGATCGTCTGGACTGGGGTTGAAACGATTCGCAAACCTCATATTGGGCGGATCTGCCAATTTGCGATCGCTCTACTGCTATCGGCGATCGTGTTTATGCCGTGGTATCAGACAAACTGGTTGCTGATTCTAACTGGGGGAAAACGAGCAACAATAGATTCTGCCCTAGCTGAAGGCGATCCAGCCCTCAATACCCTTGATGCTTGGACTTACTACTGGAAACTACTCCCCGAGCATATTTCTTGGGTACTTTTGCTCGTACCAATCGTAGGACTATTACTTTATAAAAGTCAAAAGTTAAAAGTCAAAAGTCAAAAGAAGAATTCGACTCCCGGCTACGCGGCTCCGATGCGGAGAGAACCTCACCTGAAGCCCGACTCACTCATATGGCTTGCAATCTTCCTCATCGGTGCGTATCTGCTCTGTTCGCTCAACATTAATAAAGACAGTCGCTATGTCGTGCCTTATTTACCTGGAGTCGCGCTGTTTCTTGCCTATGGTATGACGTGCTGGCGCGGGCGCTGGGGTCAGCAAATTCGCTGGGCTACGGTGGGTTTAGCAGTGTTAGTCACGGGGTTAAATTTGTTTCCTATAGGAGGACTATTAGGTAGCCGTGTTGCTTCAATTCTCAGTCCTAATGCCAAACATTATGCTTATATGGGGTCAGAATATCCTCACGAGCGAGTCATTGAAGAGATCGTCCAAACTGCGCCTTATATTAGATCCAATTTGGGTGTATTGCCTTCAACGTTAGAAGTCAATCAACACAACTTAAATTATTTTGGAGCATTACGAAATTTTCAGGTTTATGGACGGCAAGTAGGGACGCGCCAACAGCAAATTGTCCAAGACGGGCGATCGCTCGATTGGTTTGTCACGAAAACAGGCGAACAAGGTTCGGTTCCAGATGCTCAAAGTGCTATGGTACAGTACGTGGAACAGTCTCCCGATTTCAATTTACAAAAAACTTGGGCTTTACCCGACAGTAGCAGCTTGAAACTGTATCATCGCCGCGTACCGCAGGTAGAAGTCGGGAGTCGAAGGAAGAGGGAACAAGGGGACAAGGGAGACAAGGGAGACAAGGGAGACAAGGGAGAGGGGGGAGACAAGGGAGACAAGGGAGAGGGGGGAGACAAGGGGAACAAGGGGGACAAGGGAGAAAAAACACGCACCACGCACCACACACCACACACCACTCTGTCACCAACAACCAACAACCAACAACCAACCACTCACATAACACTATCAAGAGTTACAGTACCGTCAGTAGCACCGCCCGGAAAGCCGATTCCGGTGACTTATGAGTGGTCTGGGACGTGGGAGCAGTTGCAACCTGGTATTGTGTTACTCACATGGAAAAATCAGGATAGTGACAAACAAAGCGATCGCTGGATCCACGATCGCGGTCTTGGTCTTGGTCTTTTAGTAGCAACAGAGCAACTACCAACTACCAACTACCAATTACCAATTACCAATTACCAATTACCAATTACCAATTTTGTAACAGAACATTCAGCAATGATGCCTCCATCCGATCTATCTGCGGGAATTTACACTTTGGAGGCGACATATCTCAACCGCAATACAGGTGAAACTTATCCCATCACCGTACCACCAGTAGCTTTACAAATTGACCCTGGGGCTACAGCCACACCTGCACCGGAATTAGATTTAGTTACGCAAGAACGACTTTTAGCAGCAACCTTACCTCAAGGAATTAAGGCATTAGATCGTGTCTTTGCGGAAGTCGGACGGATTAATCAATACGACCCGATCCAAGACTATTTAGTACAGGTACAATTGGCAATGGAGTACAGGCTGAAACAGGAACCACAAAATTTAGATTGGGCTTACGCTCTGACGTTAGCTCAAATATTACAGCAAAAAGTACAAGGTGCGATCGCGGCTTTGGAACGAGTGACGCAGCTAGATGCGCAAAATCCCTATGCCTATGCCTACCTTGCCTTTGTCCATTTATATAACTGGAATGGAGCCGCCGCCCAAACTGCCCTCAAACCTGCTTTAGCACTCAACTCGAACATTCCAGAATTACATGCCCTACATGGAATTGCTGCTCTGATGCAAGGCAATCTCGTCCAAGCTTGGCAAGACTATAGAGTAGTCGTAAGTCGTAAGTCATAAGTCGTACATTGGCAAACAGAGGAGCGCGTGGTAATTTCTCCCTTGTCCTCCTTGTCTCCCTTGTCTCCCTTGTCTTTCTATCGCGGGGCATGTCTAGCTTGATACTAAAACAGGGCGACAGCCTGCCAATACACCGTGCAGGTTTACTACTTTACCGATAACGGCGATCGCAGGGGCGCTAAAACCGGTAGTTTCTACTTGCGCCACAATTGTTGCTAAAGTACCGATCAATTCCTCTTGTTCCGGTCGAGTTCCCCAACGTACTAGAGCTACTGGTGTATCTGCACTTAACCCTGCCTCGCATAGCTGCTCGATAATATAAGGTAAATTGTGGACTCCCATATAAATTGCGATCGTTTCCGAACCTTGGGCTACAGCTGCCCAATTGACTTTGGGGCGATACTTTCCTGCTGCTTCGTGACCCGTAACAAACGTGACTGAAGAACTATAATCTCTATGGGTTAATGGGATACCTGCATAAGCTGGAGCTGCAATACCGGAAGTAATACCAGGCACGACTTCCACTGACACCCCAGCTGCTACCAAATCTTCCATCTCTTCGCCGCCACGCCCGAAGATAAATGGATCGCCCCCTTTTAATCGCACCACCACTGCATTATCTCGTGCCTTTTCGATCAATAACTGGGTCGTATCTTCCTGCACCAACGAATGCTTTCCCCGCCGCTTTCCTGCATTGATTTTTTCTGCCAAGGGGTTAATCATGCCTAGAATTGCCGGACTTACGAGGGCATCGTAAACCACAACATCGGCACATTCCAACAATGCCTTACCTTTGAGTGTAAATAAACCAGGGTCACCTGGACCCGCACCCACTAAGTAGACTTTACCCACGAACTCGTTCATTCTCTTCCTTGGCGTTTTGGCAGTTGATATGTCAATAAATCTACGTCTCGATCGCATCCCAAATTAGATCCGCTAATTCCTGAGTTGCCCCTAGTGGCTGCATCAGACAAAATTCGATCGCGGGAAACTGTTGTTGTAATTGTCCTACAACTTCCGCGATCGCATCGGTAATCCCTCCGGCAAACAAGAAATACGGGAGGATCGCAATTCGTCGCCATCCTGCGAGTACCAACTCTTGCACTCGTGCGTCTAAACTGGGAGCAACCGACCAATATGCCGTTACAGCACTTATTTGTTGGGCGATCGCTTCTACAGGATGCTCAGAACCCTTACGCCGACTTCCATGTGCGAGCAAGATTGTTTGCTCTGCCTGCGTCCGGTCTAGCTGCTGTTGCAGCAGCCTTGCTAAGCCAGTATGGGAACCTAAATGAGGGCGTAATTCCAGCTTTACCTTAACTTTCAAGGCTTGTCGCGCCTGCTCCACTTCTGCTGGAATATCTTCCATAACATGGACTCCCGGCAAGAGAAACAGAGGCACGATCTGCACTTGCTGATATCCGCAAGACAAGGCGCGATCGCTAAACTCTGCAATTTGCTGGTGCAGTGGCTTCTGGCTTAGCTCTAAACAAGCAGTACCTATGAGAGGGAGTCGGGAGTCGGGAGTCGGGAGTCGGGAGTTATTAGGCAAGGGTGTGGAGTGTGGGGTGCGTGGTGCGTGAGAAGAGGCTCTCTTGCGCTCTTGCGAGAGGCAAGAGACTTGTAACTTGTGACTTATAGTTGCTCCCTCAGCCTCTTGGGCTCCCTGGGCTCCCTCAGCTCTCTTCTCCCCCCTGCTCCCTTGCAAAAGCCATGCCAAGCGTTTCAGCGCCACTTGTGGGCGCGGATCTCGACTGCCGTGAGATACCAGTAGATAGGCGGAGCGCATCGATAGATTAGGAGTTTGACAATTTGAGAATTTGAGCGTGACTCGATTGTGTGATTTATCTAGCAAATGGCTTTAAGATAAGATTTTCTGTATCAATTGCTGCTATTATTTCAGTTACGAACAGATCGCAAGACGTTTTTTGATTTTCGCCGCGATCGCCTTCTAACGAACCCTACCTACTTTTTGCGTCTTTACAATTTTACAAATATAGCATTTCTGCTTGAGTCTTAAGACCTATAATCAGAAAACATTTCTAGCCTGCTTGTCGTGGAACAAACGAGCGATGACCAATGACTAATGGCAGTTATAACGAAAAGTTCGATCGCTCGTGAGTGAAGTCTTGCGATAAAAATAAGTTAGTAGATTTAACATCCACTAACTTATATTGCATTGATTGTATTATCAAACTAAAAGTTACGAACCTACTTTGTCTCTAACCTGAATTCCTAGCCTTTAGTCACTTCGTTCACTGGATCGGCAATATAGCGGAATGATGGTTCTGCGTTCCAAGGACCGCGTTCGTCCTGCGTACCGTTAGTGGATAGATTGTAATAGATATCAACTGTCTCGTCAGGCTGAATATTACCAAAGAAAGGTTCGGTCAGCTTGCCCATAGAATCTAGAGCTTTCATGAACATCTGCGTATGGGAAATTTCCCGTGTTAGCAAATGCACTAAAGCATTCTTTGTCCCCTCATCAGTTGACAGCTTAATTAATTCTTCGTAGGTTTGTCTTGCTCCAGCTTCCGCAGCAATATTAGCCCGCAAGTCCCGCACGACATCGCCACCTTCATTGAGATAACTAGCCGTCCAAGCATTCCCCTGGCTGTCTAAAAAGTGAGGACCCATCCCACGCACGGCAAACAAAGTACTTTTATATGCATCGGTTTGGTCTACATTTTTAGTGTGAGCTTCAATCATTTTGCCCACCATTTCTAAGTGACCGAATTCCTCGATCGCGATATCTTGCAGCATATCGCGAATCCCGGCGTTTTCTACATGAAAAGACTGTACCCAGTATTGTAGAGCCGCAGAAAGTTCGCCTGTTGCACCACCAAATTGTTCTAGCAAAAGTTGAGCAAAGCGAGGATTTGGTTCTTTAATGTTTACAACGTGAATTGGTTCTTTTTTATGAAAAAACATGCAAATTCTCCTCTCTCAGATTTTCACAATTAGCGATCGCTCTTCCTGAAAAAACTTGGCTCTCTCGGTGACGAAATCTCCTTGTCACAAAAAATTCATAACAACTGAGATTTGATTTAGTTTTTTGTAAAATCTGCGATCGCCATGACTACAGGCTAAAATTACTGGTGTTACATCCACCAAAACCAGTTTAAACCTAGCAACCACAGTGGCGAGTGCGTCTGAGGAAAGAGTTTTTATAAGTCGTAAGTCGTAAGTCGTACCCCATAATTAATAAAGTCACGCATGACTAGTTAGAATTTCATTTTGATAGTCATGTGGGCAATGCCCACCCTACTAATGTGGCTTTTGTACGGGCGAGGTTAGCCAATAAACTGACAGCCAAAACCCGTAATTTTTCGGTCAAAACTCGCCCCTACGACTTTTGACTTTTGATTAACTACTGCTTCTGGGCAGAGTAGGTAAAAAAGTTTTGCATTGCACCGACCGTTTGAAACCGATATGACGGAATTACGCCACCAACGGCAAGATCGGTAGTATAGATGCTGAATAAAAGAAAGTTTTGTCGCTTAGTGTTGTTAGCTACAATACGTTGGATAACAGGAGAACTAGAATCAACTAAGTCACTACAATTTTGCTGCAAAGCCAGACCGAAGATGTTCGGCGCTTGCGGGCAAACTTCATCCTTGATGTAAGTTCCTAACCGTTCGCCAGCATAAATCTCGTAGGCAGAGCGATCGGGATTAGTCAATGCCATTACCACTCCCAGCCCGCCAAGAACTGCTAATCCTATATAACTAATACTTGTCGATCGCTTCATGCTGCATATCTTATGTTACTTCTGACTCTGTTGCTGGACTAAATGTAGGTTAGCTCGGTTCCAGTGCCGATCGATATTGAGAAATAGCTGATAAGATAGTATACTGGTATATACAATGGCGAGCGTAGCCAAGTGGTTAAGGCAGAGGATTGTGGTTCCTCCACTCGTGGGTTCGAGTCCCATCGTTCGCCCTGATGGCAAATTTTGCCCTGATGGTAAATTTTGATTGAAAGCATCGATCGCGATCGCGCATAACTATACTCTATTCATAGAATTTACTCCCTGGAGTACAAGGGTAACAGCTTCTATTAATTGCTCTGGTTCGATGGGCTTAGCAATATGCTTTTGAAAGCCTGCTGATAACGCTTTTTGCCGATCGCATTCTCCCGCGTAGGCAGTTAGCGCGATTGCTGGAATCTTGCCTCCCTGCCCTAGTGACAAAGCTCTAATTTGCTGCATCAGCATGTAACCATCCATACCAGGCATTCCAATATCGCTGATTAAGATATCTATCTGCGATGTAAACACTTCTAAAGCAGCAACAGCTGAGCTAACTGCGGTAACAGTAGCCCCTGCCTCTGCCAACAAGAAAGTCACAAAATCTCGCGAATCAGCATCGTCGTCTACGACTAAAACCTGTACGCCAGCGAGGGGAGCCGGTAGGGGCGATCGGCAGTACGCCGTTACACCGGAGTCGAGAACCGGAAATTCTCTTGTAGCTGCTACAGGCGTGGCAGTTTCCTCAGTTTTTCCTAGCAGCGGAATCTTGACAGTAAATGTAGAACCCCGTCCTTCACCAAGACTAGCTACCGCGACGTTACCACCATGCATTTCGACAATATTACGCACGATCGCCAATCCCAATCCCAACCCACCGAACTTTCTGGTTGTGGCACTGCTTTCCTGTCGAAAGTAATCGAATATGTAAGGAATAAAATCGGCACTAATACCTTTTCCCGTGTCAGCGATCTGAATTTGGGCATAGTTAGTGCGTGGTGCGCGATCTAATTTTGAATTTTGAATTTTGAATTTTGAATTGGTAGTTGCTTCCTCTTCCACTCGTTGCAGCGAAATTTCTACCCGTCCTCCCTGAGGAGTAAACTTAATAGCGTTAGACAGTAAATTCCACATCACTTGCTGCAAGCGTGTCGGATCGCCTTCGACTTCTCCTACATTCGCATCAAGCCGAGTTTCCACCTGAATTGATTTTGCTTCAGCTGCTAGGCGGACAGTTTCTAATGCTGCTGTAATAACGGAAGCTAAATTGACTGGAGAGACATTCAAGCTTAATTTCCCTTGCAGAATCGAGGAGACATCTAGCAAATCGTCAATGAGTTGTACCTGGAGCCTAGCGTTGCGATCGATCGTGGCGATCGCGCTATCAATGCGACTTCGATCGAATTTGCGGCTCATCAGCAAGTTGCACCAACCGAGAATCGGATTGAGTGGCGTGCGTAACTCGTGAGAAATGATAGCAAGAAAATTGTCCTTCATCCGGTTTGCTGTCTCAGCCTCAGCCCGTGCTGTTTGAGCGCGGACGAGCAATTCATCTTTTAATTTATTTGCTATTTCTAGTTCTGCCGTCCGCTCTGTGACTCGTTGTTCGAGTTGGGCGTTTAAAACCCGAATTTGCGATTCTGCGCGTTCTCGTTCGATAATTTGACTGCGTAATTCTTGGTTTGCTACTTCTAGCTGTGCGGGGCTGGGTAGAGCCAGTAGCTGCGGCACTAATGGCATTAGCTCTAGAGCCGTATAGAGAGAAATTAATGCTGTGATAGCTTTAAGCGTGCCTGAGAGCCAATAGGTAGGATGCCATAAAGTCCATATCTCTATTAAGTGAGTCGTGCCGCAAGCGATAATAAAAGCCCCAAATAGCCAAAAAATCCAGTTAAATGGCAAGTCTTTTCGCTTTTGGACGAAATAAACTAATGTAAATGGAATTGAATAATAGGCAAATGCGATACACGCATCAGATAAGATGTGCAGCCAAACTAACCCTGGTTGCCAAAGATAACAATGTCCGTGGGGGATAAATGAACTCGAACCAAAAAAATTGTGCCAAAACGCCTGCATAGAAAGCTTTATAGAAAGTTTTTCTTTTTATGGTATCAAGCTAATGTTCGGCTTTGGCGATCGCATATTTCTTTTTTAAACAAGCAAAAATATATCCTTCCTCAAAGAGCCGTCAGGTACGACAGAGGAAGGACAATTGGTTAGATTATATTAAATTTTTGTTACTGTTACTTTACAGATACTGCATCTACATCGACTGTACTACCAGTGGTATCGGTGGCGTTAGCCGTGCTTTTACCTTTACGGGTTTTGTAGCCTTCGATCGCCATTTGGGAAACTTCTGATACCAATAGCGTCAATAAAAAGACATCATCCAATTGTCCAACAATCGGCAAGAAGTCGGGAGCAATATCAAATGGCATCAGGAAATACAATGCCGTACCGAGAATTATCCACCAACGGTATTTAGGATTGCGGAGAGTGTTACGATACCAGCCGTAAACAGATTGGATTGAAAAGTTCATTTATGTACCTCCAGCTCTCTTTTATCTTGACAAATAACTTAGCTTATAGAGGTGGGAAAAACCGTCGCTCAAAAGTTGGGAAGATACGATAAAGCGATCGCGATCTTTTCGCTCTCGCGATGGGTGACAAAACACGAGATTAACAGTTAAGACGCTTAAAATTAAATTGCTTATCAGTGGGCAGCAATCCGATCCAGTGGTATGCTGTGCCGAAAGAATCAAAGGAGGAATGGAACAACAGTGGATGTTATAGATATTTTCCGCAAAGGCGGACCCGCCATGTGGCCCCTTCTAGCACTGTCTATTTTAGCTTTGAGCGTGATCGTCGAGCGGCTGGGGTTTTGGTTTAAGATTTTTTCTCAAGAACGGGAAATTGTCGAGCGCGTTCTAGATGCGGCTCAACAAAATTGGCAAAGTGCTACAGAATTAGCTAGAAAATTTTCCTATCAGCCTGCGGGTAGGTTCTTATACGCACCGTTACGTTTGTCTACACCCGATCCGGAAGTATTTCGGCTGGCATTAGAGTCAACCGCAGAAGATGAAATTGCCTCCATGCGCCAAGGGGAGAAGATTTTAGAAGCAGCGATCGCGCTTTCGCCCCTGCTAGGATTGTTGGGAACAGTACTGGGACTGATTCAATCGTTGGGTTCGATTACGTTAGGACAAATCAGTTCGGCTGCTTCTGCTGGCGTGACCACAGGTATTGGTGAATCTTTGATCAGTACGGCAACAGGATTGATTGTGGCGATCGTCAGTTTGGTTTTTTATCGCCTGTTTCAAGGATTTGCTGTAAACCAAATTAAAGTATTTCGCCGTGCAGGTAGCGAATTAGAATTACTATACCGTCAGTATTGGGTTAACCTGCAAGATTCTCCCACTGCTCCTCCTGCTTCTGCCATGACAACACCAGAAGTTATCCCTGGACGCGGTTCCGATCGGCGTTTTAGCTTTGACTTAGGTAATAGAAGGGCTGTTAATCCCGAACCACCAATAAATCCGCAAACAAACATAAATCCTGGTTACGGCGTTCCGCCGCAATCTCCCAGTCAGCGAGAAGATTCTGCTGCACCAGAAGTCTAGGAAGTCAAAAGTGAAAAGTCAAAAGTCAAAAGCAAGAGTAATTCGTGTCGTAATTTTCATCTGTTAAAGCTAGCAATCTCATGAAAATCAACCTGCACTCACCAATTGAAGAAGTTCAAGTTCAAATTATTCCTTTAATTGATGTCATTTTTTGCATTTTGACGTTTTTTCTCTTGGCAGCACTGCAATTTACCCGCCAGCAGGCGATTGAAATTCAGTTACCCAAGGCGAGTACTGGTACAGCGCCAATGTTCCAATCGCGGTTGATTGTAACTCTCAAAGACGGACAGCTTTATGTCGAGAAAGAGCCAGTACAAATAGATAAGCTGACACAAACTCTCAAAGCTTACACTCAAGCTAATCCCCTCGGGACAATTATTTTAAATGCTTCGCGGTCGTCGAGCTACAACGATGTGATTCAGCTATTAGATGTCATGCGGCAAATTGGAGGCGATCGCGTTGCTTTAGCCACGACTCCTGGTTCCCCCGATTTACCATCTGGTTCTAATCTATCATCGCCAGATCTTACGCCCTTGGCTCCAATTAATCCTAACACCGACCCCCGTTTGAATTCTACTGCGCCGATCGCACCCTAATCGCCATGAACTCCAAGTAGTACGAAGACAATTTCCTAACGGTAGATCGCAAAGGAGATAGAAAAGCAGTAGGATACAGCTTGTTTTCTGTCAATTTATAGATGAATTCTAGTAGTTCGATTCGCTAGCCTACTCCTATAAGCGAGTTATTCTCAATCTCAAACTCAAGGAGTTGTAGGTATGCTAATCGACTTATTAATTGCTTGGTTAGTAAGTGCTTCCAGTCTTTTGATTGTCAGCAAACTTCCAGTTGGTGTGGAAGTAGATAGCCCCGCTAAAGCATATCTTTCGGCAGCTGTACTAGGGGTAGTCGCTGCTGTTGTTAATCCAATTTTAAGAGCGCTATTTTTTATCCCTAATTTGCTCACGTTCGGTTTATTATCGGGATTTGTCACCTTTGCGATTTCGGCGATCGCCCTTGGGATTGCAGCTTCTGTAGTCCAAGGTTTCCGCCTCCGAGCAGGAATTTGGAGCGTTCTACTGGGGGCGCTGGCGCTTTCCGTTGTCAGCCATCTGATTTATGCCTTTGTAGCTCCAGCTTATTAGAATTGACCTTGTTTGCATATTTGATTTGTAGGGGCGCACACCTTTGCGCCCCTACAGATGTTTGTACTACATGACTAGGAACCAGACGGAGTTTTATCCTGGGACGAGCCAGAAGCAGAACCGCTATCACCGTTGCTGGTAGCAACACCAGCTTCTTTTTCTTGCAGGCGTTGTTGGCGCTTTCGGCGATCGGCTGAAAGGATATCTGCCATTGTAATCAGCGCTTGCTCGATTTTATCGAGGTTAGAGCGGTATAGCTCTAAATCTTTGTTCAGCTTATCTTCCGGTACGTGCAAAGCGGTTGCGACTTGCTTGAGCGCTTCCACTCGCTGCTTCTCATCTTTGACAAGTTCCGCATCTGCTAGTTCTAACAGGGTAAAGACACCAATCGCAAATAGGCGACTGTATTTGAACTTGGAGTTCTGGGCGATCGCCTGCATTTGTGCTTGCAAATCCTCTGCACCTTGCAGGGAAGCTTTACCGTCGATCCAGTCGAACAGTTGTTGCGCCGAGACGTTTTGAAGGAGTTGACGCAGGCGATCGGCATCTTGGCGATATCTCTGGGGATTATCTTCGATGGACTGACACAGCGCCTCAAAAATCGGTTCTTTATCCCGTTCTGGCTGGTAGCCCTGCATAAACCGCTCAAATGCCGTAACGACACCTAGAGCGTAGATGGGGTCATAGCGAAAGTCAGCATTGACTGAGAGTAAATGCATTTCTACCATTAGTTCTTCTACCACCCGCCGATAGATCGTGTTAATCGGGCGGGTGTGTTGATTGTAGAAATTTCGCTTGGTATCGGAGACAGTACGCAGGTTATTCACAATTAAACATAGCGGGAAGACTTATTAGATTATTGTCTCGCTTTAACGTGACTTTTGCCAAGCCAAAGCCGATCGGTCTCAACGATTTACAATCTTTAGTTACTGGGAAAATAAGATGTAAGGTATGGAAACAATGGGGATTAAGGAAGACAACAGAGACAAGGAAGTTCTAGGAGCAGAGGGAGCATTCTACACCAGCCACTGGTTCCACTAGTCACTTGATAACTGAATAATGCGATCGCGAACTGCACGTTCTGAAGATATTGATTTTTTTCTGGCTCAGGAAGCTAGAGCAGAATTTCAAAACTTTATTTTTTCCTCTAGTCGAGAGCAACACCAGCAATACATAAATTTACAAGATTGTCAATATTTCATCTTCCAAAATGATGAAATTGAAGATGCGATCGGGTACGCAATTTTATCTGGTCTTACATCACCTCATGGCAATATTTGCTTGGTACGCATCGTTATGGCAAAGCCAGAACAAGGCTATGGTAAGCAGGCACTACGTTTGCTTTTAGATTGGGTTTTTCAGGAATACAAAGCTCATCGGTTCTGGTTAGATGTGTTTGAGGATAACCACCGCGCCAGACACGTATATCAATCGGTAGGTTTTCGCGAGGAAGGATTGTTAAGAGAAGTCGTGAAGCAGCAAGATAAGTATGTCTCTCAAGTGGTGATGTCGATTTTGGAGCAGGAATACTTTCAACAATCTGGTAATTTTTAACTTTTGACTTTTAACTTTTGAATTTCTTATGATACCAACCGAATTAATTGCCCTCGCCGATTATATGGCAGGTGAATTTGAGAATAAAGCCCAGGCGATCGCCGATCCTGCTTGGTTCGTTCACTTACGACTGTGGCAAAAACCCGTCCCCCTATTTCAAGAAGACAGTATTACCCTATTTGCCGAACAAGCCAATGCTTTGTATTTAGATAAACCCTATCGTCCGCGATTGATGCGAATGCAGGCGCGTGAGGATGGAAAAATTCAAGTACAGTACTACATACCTAAAGACTTTACTGCCGTGCGCGGTGCCGGGGCAAATTCTGAGAGATTGCAACAATTTACTCCCGACGATTTTGAGTTATTACCTGGTTGTTTATTAATTGTGACTTGGCAACAACTAGGTTTCAATAGCTATCACTTCAAAGCCGCAATCCCACCAGATGCAAAGTGCTGCTTTACTTATCAAGGTAATACTCAACAAGTCAATCTTGGTTTTGAAGCCGCCCCAGAAGAGTTTTTGAGTTACGACAAAGGCATAGATATGAATACAGGTGCGGCTAAGTGGGGCGCGATTATGGGTGCGTATCGTTTCCGCAAAAAGTAAATTTTTAGAGTTTTCTGTCCTGACTATGAATGTAAATTTAGAGTGTATCTAGCTCGTGTTTTGAGAATGTTAAGCTGGTCAACCTGCGTTAACAAACGATTTAGAACTGCTATTTCCTCAGTACAAAGCTGATTTTCGGCATTTCGAGCCAGTAATTCACTTAGTTGAGTTTGAGCAGTAGGAGCTAGCATACTATCTGCTAAGGCTGGTAGTTCATCTAGACTTAATCCTGATAAAATTTCTGCATCAGATGGAAGAGAAACTAGTCTACGGTAAGTTTCCATATCTAGAAGTACACCGACTTGTTCGCCCTCTTGGTTCGTGATGTATTGCAATGACTCAGACATAAGCTTTCTGCTAAATGTTTGATGAGTTGTAGAGACGTTACATGTAATGTCTCTACAACTCATATTTGCTTAAGGATTCCAATTCGCCCAATCTTGAGGTTTGAGGAATGTGTCGTACAACTCGGCTTCGGGGGTGTTGGGTTCTGGCGTGTAACCGTATTCCCAACGTACCAAGGGAGGGAGAGACATCAAAATTGATTCCGTGCGTCCGTTGGTCTGTAATCCGAAAATCGTGCCTCGGTCGTAGACTAAGTTAAATTCTACGTAACGTCCGCGTCGATAGAGTTGAAAATTGCGTTCGCGATCGCCATATTCTATATTCTTACGGCGATCGACAATGGGTAAATAGGATGGTAAAAACGCCTCGCCGCAGTCGCACACGAAAGCAAAGATTTCTTCCCAATTACGAGGGGGTTGATTACCTAGTTGGTTGCTATAAACAGCCGCCGGACTATCAGAATGGGGTCCGCGATATAACTGTCCCTCCCTACCATCTTGGTAGTCAAAAAAGATTCCGCCGACACCGCGAGTCTCTTGACGGTGTTTCAAATAGAAATACTCGTCGCACCAGCGCTTAAAGACTGGGTAGTATTCTGGATGATGATTATCGCAAGCCTGCTTCAGTGTTTTATGTAAATGAGCTGCATCTTCAGCAAATGGATAATAGGGGGTTAAATCTATCCCACCTCCAAACCACCAAACGGGACCAGCCTCAAAATAGCGGTAATTCAGGTGAACTGTCGGGATGTAAGGGTTACGGGGATGTAACACCATTGAAGTACCCGTGGCGTAAAATTTATGTCCTGCTGCCTCTGGGCGTTGAGTTAAAATCGACGGCGGTAAATGAGAACCCCATACCTCGGAGAAATTGACTCCTCCTTGTTCTAATACATTACCTTCGCGCAGGACACGCGATCGCCCGCCGCCGCCTTCTTCCCGTTCCCACTCGTCTTGCTGAAATTTCCCCGCACCATCAGCTGATGCGAGAGCTTGACAAATCTTATCTTGTAGCTGTTTCATCCACTGGCTGACTCGTTCTTTCGCGTCAGTTGGGGGTAGGGGTTGGGAGGAAGTTGGTTGAGCTGTAGAAGCAGTCGTCATGTTGTCAATAAAATTCTGTTAAATTTTTATTTTGTGGCAAGGAACATCTACAATTTTGTGTAAGTCTGAAAGCTTTAAGCAGCGAAAGCAATACTTAACTGGCAAAACTTAAAAATGCTTTACATCACTCAGTCACAATCGAGTCATATTTCAAACTGCGATCGCATCAATTGCAAATGACTTAACATTATCCGTTGAGTCAATACAGATAATAGACCACTGAACATATTGTCCCTCAAATTAACACCCCATAATACAGCGAAGCGAAAATCTTCAGTGAAATACTAAACTCTAATTGAGTATTCTAGAGAAAGTTTGCCCAAAATAATCATCAATACTTGCCTTGGTTGCCGCCGAAGTCAGAATGCCTGCTAAGCTCAACAGGCAAAAGGAGGAAGAAGAAAATGCGACGCTACATATCAAAATTAATTCAGCGCAAGGGTCGTCGCGTTCAGTGTTCTTTAGTACGTACTTATAGACAAATTAGTTCGGCTTCGGTAGATGAATTATGGCAAAAGGTAGTTGACTTAGCAGACGTTTCATGGCACCCATTACTGACCAAAACTAACGTACCCTACGGCTTAGTTCCGAAGCCGGGATTAATCTTTGAAGCCGTCACCCGGATGGGGCCCTTCCCAATTCGGATCTTTGTTGAAAGCGTATGCCCTAGAGAATTATTGCGCGTGCGCGTGCTTGCTATCCCAGGAGTAGAAGAACATATTACCTACAAAGTCGAATCTACCGTTTGCGGTACGTGCGTCTCTTATTCCGTTACTTTAGATGGCTGGCTATCTCCGCTGATTTGGTCGTTGACTCGTCACCGCGCCGAACAAGTTGCAGCAGCTTTAGCCAAAGCCGCCGAACAAGCTGCTAACTCAGCCTTATCAGGAAAGCCAAAACCTTTTAAGAATAGCTGTTTTGATTTTTGAAAGAGGAATGAGTAATAGCTGAGGAGTCACGAGCGTTTAAGACGCAAACACTGTCATATCGAGACATTGCCAAAAATTTTCACAAATGCAGGGCGAACTCAACATTCAGAAGTTGGTTTCGCCGCAGCCATTATTTGTAGAAAAGCACCAAATTGGTGCTTTTCTACGATATAGGTTCGACTTCATTCTCCCGTAAATGTGCTTTGAACTTTTTACTAAACTGCACGTAAACAGGTAAGTTGGCACTTACAGGTCTGCCATGCCACTCATTGACAATACCCAGCACATCTCCTTCCAAACCTTTAATGTCAAAGGGTTGGTTGCGGTGTTCTGGGTGATGGTATACGATAACGGATTCTTTAACACGAACGCGATCGCCAACTTTCATAACCTTTGAACCTAGTGTTTCCTCTCCACAGACTTGCACCACTGCTCGTCCTCTATATCAGTGCTTACTTGTCACAATCTTTTATCTTTGCATAATTTCGTCCCCTAAGTTTCAGTTATCAGTTATCAGGGAGCAGGGAGTAGGGAGCAGTGACCAGTAACCAGTAACCAGTGACCAGTTAATTCTGACTTACGACTTACGACTTCTAAGTGACAGTCAGTGGTAGAAAAGAGTAAAAATTAAAATAGACAGCGCAAAATGTAAAAAATGTCAATCAATCTTGTCTGGCTGTGGTTGCTTATCGGTATCGCTCTTTGTGCGATCGAACTCGTGCTACCTACAGCCTTTGTGAGCTTCGCAATGGGAGTTAGTGCCGTTGTCGTAGCTATAGCAGTGCCAATTTTGCCTCATCTAGGCTTGCAAGTCGTCGTATGGCTTGCTTTGTCTACAGCTTGTGTCTTGCTGTCACGACGCTTAATCCCAGCACCACAACGACATTCAAAAATTCGAGATGCTACAGTAGCGGAGACTTTAACCGAAATTACTGCGGGTAAAGAGGGACGGGTGTTATATGAAGGGAATTCTTGGCGGGCAAAATGTGCTGACGAAAAGCTCAGCATACTGCCACAACAAAAAGTCTATGTTGTCAGTCGAGAGGGAACTACGTTGATCGTGATGCCAGAAAGCCTGATTCATCATTAAGACCAATACTGCTTGTACGGGCGCGCTATCTGAATTTTTGTACGGGCGCGCTATCTGAATTTTTGTACGGACGCGCTATCTGAATTTTTGTACGGGCGCGCTATCTGAATTTTTGTACGGGCGCGCTATCTGAATTTTTGTACGGGCGCGCTATCTAAATTTTTGTACGGGCGCACAGCTGTGCGCCCCTACTACTCACTACTCACTACTCACTGCTATGGAACAATTATTTTTACTGATAGTACTAGCGCTAGGTGGTGGTTCTACCCTAGCTAGCTCCGTCAAAATCATCAATCAAGGCAATGAAGCTTTGGTAGAGAGATTTGGTAGTTATCATAAAAAACTGCAGCCAGGGCTAAATATTGTCGTTCCCGTTCTCGATCGCATTGTCTTTCGCGAAACAATTCGGGAAAAAGTTTTAGATATTCCACCGCAAAAATGCATCACCCGTGACAACGTGGGAATTGAAGTCGATGCTGTGGTTTACTGGCGCATTGTCGATATGGAAAAAGCCTGGTACAAGGTAGAAAATCTCCAATCGGCAATGGTGAATTTGGTACTGACGCAAATTCGGGCGGAAATGGGACAACTGGAGTTGGATCAAACCTTTACGGCGCGAACGCAAATCAACGAAATTTTGCTCCAGGATTTAGATATTGCTACCGATCCTTGGGGCGTGAAAGTGACGCGAGTGGAATTGCGCGATATTATTCCTTCCAAAGCGGTGCAAGAGTCGATGGAACTGCAAATGGCAGCAGAACGCCGCAAACGGGCATCAATTTTGACTTCTGAAGGCGATCGCGAATCGGCAGTTAACAGTGCCAAGGGGAAAGCGGAAGCGCAGGTACTCGAAGCTGAAGCTCAACAAAAAGCCACAATTCTGCAAGCCGAGGCGCAACAGAAGACGATTATCATGCAGGCGCAAGCCGAACGCCAACAACAAATTTTGCAGGCACAAGCTACCTCTGAAGCATTGCAAATTATTGCCAAAATTTTGCAAACAGAACCTCATGCCGCTGAAGCTTTACAATTTTTAATTGCTCAACATTATTTAGACATGGGCAAGCAAATTGGCAGCAGCGACAGCAGCAAAGTCATGTTCATGGACCCGCGTAGCATTCCTGGGACGATCGAGGGTATGCGTTCTATGATCTCGGATGGGAGTAGGGAGTGAGACTTTGTAGAGACGTTACATGTAACGTCTCTACAAACTAACCTGACACCGATCGCACAAGCCGAAAAACTCTAGGGTGTGGTAGAAAATTTTGAATTTGTGCGATTTATTCAGCTGATTTTCTAACTCGTGGACGGGACATTGATGGATCGGAATCGATTTACCACATTGCAGGCATGTTAGGTGATGTTTATCTTGCTGAACGCAACTGTAGAGGGATTCGCCAGAAGCTAGCGTTCTAACCTGCACGACTCCTTCGAGTTTCAATGCTTCTAAGGCACGGTAAACTGTAGCTAGACCGATGCTTTGATTGCGATTGCGAAGTTCTACGTAAATATCTTGGGCAGATATTGCTTTATTGGAGTTTTTTAGTAAATGCAAGATTCGTTCTTGACTGCGAGTACGTTCAGCTTTCTCGGCTTTCATAGACAGTATCTGAGTTTGATGACTGAAGCGGCGATCGCACTTCTCTTGCTTTCTAAACTAGCTCAAAGCGAATACTGTTTATTCCGTCAAGCTGTCTCCAGAAGGAGTTATTATAGCCTTTGTGGGATTGGGAATCAAGTCAAGTGTTACGAAAGTATTTAGCTCGCATATATGTCACCCTACGACCCTCTGTCCTCGACCCAGCAGGAACAGCCGTCCAGTCTGGTTTGAGTCATATGGGTTACGATAACGTGGAACATGTCAGAATTGGCAAGTATATCGAGTTGCAACTGACGGCAGTAGATGAAAAAACAGCCACAGAACAGCTGAATCGGATGTGCGATCGCCTCCTGGCTAATCCGACAATTGAAAATTATCGCTTCGATTTGAAAGAAGTTGCTGTAGAGATGGGAGCATCGATGTGAAGTTTGGGATTGTAGTTTTTCCTGGCTCGAATTGCGATCGCGATGTTGCCTACGTGACTCGCGACATCCTCAAGCAGCCGACGCGCATGGTTTGGCATGAAGACACCGATTTAACGGATCTCGATGTTGTCGTCGTGCCTGGAGGTTTCAGCTACGGGGATTATTTGCGTTGTGGTGCGATCGCCAGGTTTTCTCCTGTAATGCAGCAAGCGATCGCTCACGCTCAACAGGGTAAATTTGTATTGGGAATTTGTAATGGATTTCAGATTTTGACTGAAGCGGGTTTGTTACCTGGTGCTTTAGTCCGAAATCGCGATTTACATTTCATTTGCGATCGCGTGGAATTAAAAGTAGAGCGTAACGATTCACCCTGGACGCAAGCCTACTCAGTCGGGGAAGTTGTGACTATTCCCATCGCGCACGGAGAAGGGCGATTTTATGCTGATAAAAAGACTTTAGCGGAAATTGAGGCAAATAATCAAGTTCTGTTTCGCTATGCCGGCGACAATCCCAACGGCTCTGTTAACAACATTGCGGGAATTTGTAACCGTCAGGGTAACGTCTTAGGTATGATGCCGCATCCCGAACGTGCTTCCGATCCAATTTTAGGCGGAACGGATGGTTTGAAATTGTTTCAGGGATTGTTGGAACGAGTCGCTGCGATCGCATAATTCAATTTAGTTCAATCCAAATACTTCAACTGAACCTGCACGCTTGTATTTGGACCAGCAATTAAAACAGCTGCATCATTAAACTTAGGTGCGGCTGTACGAATTTCTGGATTTCTTGAAAATCCATATCCCTCAATTGGCATTCCTAAATCGTTGCGGTTGAGCGTACCATCTCCATTAGTATCGTGAATAATAGCAACAGCGTAATTTCCAGCTTTGAGATTCCTAAAATTGACTATCAGGGGAACAGAAGTAATCTTATTACACTGACGCTGTACGACATTTTTTCTATTATTAGGAAAACCTTGACTGCTGGCAAACAGACTGACGCAAGCTTGCCCTTCACGGTTTCTAAAACCATTGATTTCTACAGTTAAATTGCCAGACAAGTTATTAGCATATACTCTGCCATTAGAAATCTCGATCGCAATTCCAAGAAATGACAGTAACAGACAAGTTTTCAATATTTGAGACTTTTGGCAAAATTTTATCTTCATTTGCGATCGCCTACATTTAATATTTTTCATAAATATTGATATAATTTTTCAAATTGTATATTGTAATCTTCAAGCCAATAGAGCTAAGCTTAAAACACATGATGGGCGAACTCTCTACAACTGTACCCGATTATCTTGAGATCCTGTCAAAAGTGGCGATCGCTGCTCGAGCGGGAAATCGCGATGCCGAAGGCGGTTTGCTTCGCAACCATCGCCCTACTGCTAAAGTAGTTGTTAGCGCCTTATTACAAGCTGAAAGAGCAGCCAAACAACAACGCTTAGTATACCCCCTCGAATCTCTCTTGGGCGATTGGCGACTTTACTTCACAGCACCACGTAACGCCAAATTACAAAATGGTGTGGCTCAAGGAAATGGCTTTTACATTCCTCAAATTGCGCCAGCACAGATTTCCTTTCACTCAAGAGAACGGCTAGAAATTGGCAATCAAATTCAATTCGGTTCGTTACTATTCAAACTGACTGGTCCAGCGCGGTACTTAGGTAAGAAAAATTTACTTGCTTTTGACTTCACCCAAATGCAACTGTGTTTATTTAATCGCACAGTTTATCAGGGAAAGTTTAATAGTGGTAAAAGAGCCGGAACTTTTGAGGAACAACCTATTTCTAAACTGCCCTTTTTTGCCTTTTTCTTAATAACTGAAGATTATATTGCAGCCCGCGGTCGCGGTGGTGGATTAGCAATTTGGATTAAACAAGTCGCGTGATATTAATAGCAATTTACGAAATAACTAGCATATTCTTTAACTTAAGTATAAGCAAGAATAGTTCGCTTTTTAATAAAAATAAATGAATAATAAATTACGATCCAGCTTTACCAAGATAAATTTGCTTGGAATCTTTGGGAATATAAATTAAACCAAGGTCTTGTAGGCGATGTGTCAAATTAGAAATTGTGACACCAAGCTCATCTTTCATCGCATAAAGATGTTTCCATTTAGTTAAATCGCGTCCCCGTTTTACGTCTTCTATCTTAAATTGAGGCATTAACAAGCAACTAGCAAAATACTGTGCTTGCTTTTCAATTCCTTGCTGCGCGTTAACATTACGGCAGAGAAAAGGCTCAACAGCGGTTTCCAAACCAGAATTTTGCAGTTCTACAAATTTAGAAATTGCATTTTTGTCAATGTGAAGTTCCCAATGTCCAATTTCGTGAGCAATTGAAGATTCTTCAAATCCTTTAGGCAAATTTAGACTACTTTCATTCATTATAATTTTACGTTCTGTAGGTAAAATCATAGCCGCGATCGCACCTTGCTCATCTGGTGCTATTTTCCCACAATCCATGTCTAAACCAAGAGATTCAGCTAAGTGTCCTGCATCGAGTGGAAATTTTAAAGGACGTTTACGCTTTGCTTGCACGCGCTGAAGTACATCCAATGCTCGATGCTCGATTTCCTTTTTGGACATGGACTGATAGGGTTTAATAACCTTCAATTTGATTTCTCCTAATCTCGGTTGGTTGTATCTCTCAATAATTTCTGAGCAAATTCAGGTTCGTCTCGCATTCGGCGTAACAAGACAGGCATTTGTTTGTACTTTCTAACCAGTTCTTCAAAAACTTTTGTGTCATCTGGTGTAATGCGACCAGCTAGATGTCTCAGTTCTGCTTCTGGCAAGTCCAAATGCAAAGATAGTTTGTGAATGACATCTTCGCTAGGAGGATAGCCAGCATGGTCGTTCTCTAGTTTCGATAAGTAAGTGTAATCTACCCCGATTAACTTGGCTAACTCGCGCTGACTAAACTCTCTTGCCTTACGAGCTTGACGAATAACTTTACCAAAACTTTGACTCATTTTTTTCTTCCCTTACATATATATCTTGACAAAGTTGATTAAAATGGTCAATATGGTCATGTAAATCAATTTCCTTCAGTGTACAGCATTTTAGCTATATAAAGGTGTGTCTCATTGATTACAATATGAGAAATTAAACTATGCCAAAGATTTGGGAATTTGCTAGTTATAATTTACTGTCTTTATTTTCGCCAGCAGTCGGTTTAGAGCATCTACACTGCGATATGAAAAGGGGTTTTACTAAAGCAAGAAGGCGGGAGCCGCAAGTTGCAGAACTATTACAAAAAGATAATATACATCAGCGAATTGGAATTTTGGCACAAAGAGGAATTTATGAGTTTTATCAAACCTCTTTAATCGCAGACGGAAAAGATGCGATCGCTCAAACAGCAGAAATTTTGCAGTTGAGTCAAGAAGTAGATTCAGTTCGGATAAAAGTTCTTCAAATCCTAGAAAATTATCATCACAATCAGTTTCTAGCTAGTAAGAAAATTATTAAACTCAGTCGAGGCGACGAGGGGTTTCCAGAACCGATTTTAATTCAGCAAGGAAATAATACATTTAAACTATATGCTGCGATGGACTGTGTTTTGCAAGAAGAAGATGGAACATTACATATAGTAGACTTTAAAACTGGAAAATCTGACTTCGATCGCCGACAAGCATATATTTATTTACTAGCCGCTAGCTATATTTACCCGCAGCAAAAAGCTGTTGCTTCATTTTATAACTTGGAAACTTGCCAACAGTCAGAGCGAATTATTGCGTCATCTAGCATACTCAAATCGTTTCAAGTAGAACTATCTTCGCTCTCTCAACGACATCAAAAAGATTTGTATCGCTATCGTCGAAATTTTGACGATTTTAATCGAATTTTTCCACCTAATCCAGGCGTAAGTTGTCGCTATTGTGCTTTTAACTCTATTTGTAAATTTGCCATGACTGAGGCGACTGCATGAATAATGTTATGCAAGAATTTCCAGTTGCTTCATTTCCAACTTTTTTAAGTGAAATTTCACTTCTAGATATTACTCCGAAAAATTTCATTTGTTTTCGATTAACTCCAGAAATCGAACGCAAAACTGGTAATAGCTTTAGTTGGCGATTCAGTCAAAAATTTCCTGATGCAGTTGTTATTTGGCACAATAAATTTTTCTGGGTTTTAGCCAAACCCAATCGACCAATGCCAAGCCAAGAACAGTGGCGCGAGAAACTGCTAGAAATTTGCGAAGAATTAAAAAAAGATATTGGCGATCGCACTTATGCAATACAATGGGTAAGCCAGCCACAGATTACACCTGAGATTCTTTCACAGTTAGCAGTGAGAGTATTAAAAATAAATTGCCGTTTTTCATCTCCATCTGTAATATCAGTAAATCAAGTAGAAGTCAAACGAGAGATTGATTTTTGGGCAGAAACGATTGAAATTCAAACTCAGATTCAGCCAGCTTTGACAATTACCGTCCATAGTAGTTTCTTCTATCAAAGGCATCTAGAAGAATTTTACAATAATCATCCCTATCGGCAGAATCCAGAGCAACTGTTAATTGGCTTAAAAGTACGAGATATCGAACGTAATAGCTTTGCAACAATAACTGATATTGTAGGTACTATTGCCGACCACAGACAAAAACTACTTGAGGATGCAACTGGCGCAATTAGTAAACAAGCATTGATAGAAGCACCGGAAGAACAGCCAGTCGTTGCCGTACAGTTTGGTAAAAATCAACAACCTTTTTATTATGCAATGGCAGCTTTACGTCCTTGCATAACAGCGGAAACTGCTAGAAAATTCGATGTAGATTATGGAAAATTACTGTCTGCAACTAAAATTCCTTATTTAGAGCGAAAAGAACTTTTAGCATTGTACAAAAAAGAAGCTGGACAAAGTTTAGCTACTTATGGATTTCAACTGAAGATTAGTATAAATAGCCGCAGACATCCTGAATTATTCTTCTCTCCGTCAGTTAAATTATCAGAAACAAAACTGGTGTTTGGAAAAAATCAAATTGGCGTTCAAGGTCAAATTTTATCTGGTTTATCTAAAGGTGGCGTGTATCGCCGTCATGAAGATTTTAGCGATTTGTCAAGACCAATTCGGATTGCTGCATTGAAACTTTGCGATTATCCAGCAAATTCTTTTCTGCAAGAAACGCGACAGAGACTCAAACGCTATGGTTTTGAAACTCTTCTTCCTGTTGAAAATAAAAAGACATTATTGGTAGATGATTTATCTGGAGTTGAAGCGAGAGCCAAAGCTGAAGAAGCTGTCGATGAATTGATGGTAAATCATCCCGATATAGTTTTGACATTTTTACCAACTAGCGATCGCCACAGCGATAATACAGAAGGAGGCAGCTTATATTCTTGGATTTACTCACGCTTGCTCAGACGTGGAATTGCCAGCCAAGTTATTTACGAAGATACTTTGAAAAGCGTTGAAGCTAAATATTTATTAAATCAGGTGATTCCAGGTATTCTAGCCAAGCTAGGCAACTTGCCTTTTGTGTTAGCTGAACCATTAGGAATTGCCGACTATTTCATCGGCTTAGATATTTCCAGAAGCGCCAAGAAGAGAGGTTCTGGAACTATGAATGCTTGCGCTAGCGTGCGTCTATACGGTCGCAAAGGAGAATTTATTCGCTATCGATTAGAAGATGCTTTAATTGAAGGGGAAGAAATTCCCCAAAGAATTTTAGAAAGCTTTCTTCCCGCAGCTCAACTGAAAGGTAAAGTCGTACTAATTTACCGCGATGGACGCTTTTGTGGTGATGAAGTGCAGCATTTAAAAGAAAGAGCGAAAGCAATTGGTTCGGAGTTTATTTTAGTCGAGTGCTATAAATCTGGGATTCCTCGGCTCTACAACTGGGAAGAAGAAGTTATTAAAGCACCAACGCTAGGATTAGCACTGCGCTTATCGGCGCGGGAAGTTATTTTAGTCACGACAGAACTAAATTCGGCGAAAATCGGTTTGCCTCTGCCTCTACGCTTGAGAATTCATGAAGCAGGACATCAGGTATCGTTAGAAAGTTTAGTAGAGGCGACTTTGAAACTTACCTTACTACATCATGGTTCGCTGAACGAGCCGCGCTTACCAATACCGCTTTTTGGTTCTGACCGTATGGCTTATCGACGGTTGCAAGGCATTTATCCAGGTTTGCTAGAAGGCGATCGCCAATTTTGGTTATAAGGCAAGATTAAAGTAGGATGCGATCGCCTATAAGTGTAAAGAAATATGAATGCTGAAGAACTGCTGAAACGCTATGCAGCAGGAGAAAGAGACTTTATTAAAGCTGACTTAGCCAACGTTAAGCTGATTAACGCTCATTTGGTAGGAGTTAACCTGTGGGGAGCCAACTTAGAAGGAGCAAATTTAGCCAAGGCGAAATTGTGGGGAGCAAACTTAACTGGCGCAAACCTGATTAATGCTAACCTGACGCGCACAAACCTCTGCGGTGCAAAACTAACTGAAGCAAATTTACGCAAAGCTAGACTCAACTACGCCAAATTGTACGGAGCGAACTTAAGTGGTGCTTGCTACGACAATAGCACCCGCTTTTCCCGTGGTTTCGATCCGAACAGTCAAAATATGCGTAAGGTATAACCGTTGAGAGATTGAGAATTGTTAACTGCTCTCTAGCATCAAAGAAGATAGCGTGTTTCCGAATTCTCTTCCATGCAAGCTTACGATGTTGTTATTATTGGTGCTGGTCATAACGGACTAGTCTGTGCGGCTTACTTACTGAAAGCAGGCTATAGCGTCTTGCTTCTAGAAAAACAGCCAATTCCAGGGGGTGGAGCTACAACAGAAGAACTCATGCCCCAAGAAGCACCTGGATTTAAGTTTAACCCCTGTGCTATTAATCACCTATTTATTTTCCTCGGATCGGTGATTCAGGAATTAGAACTAGAAAAATACGGCTTAGAATATCTAACGTGCGATCCAGTTGCCTTTTGTCCCCATCCTGACGGAAAATACTTTCTCGCCCATAAATCGGTAGAAAAGACTCGTGCAGAAATTGCCCGTTTCAGCCAGCGCGACGCGGAAAAATATGCTGAATATGCAGACTTTTGGCTGCGCTTCGTGCGCGGTGTCGCACCATTTTTCAACGCTCCACCCAAATCTTTAGCAGATATCTCTGGTAACTACGGCTTGAAAAACCTGCAAGAGTTGTTCTCAGTGCTGGGTGGTCCCAACGAGACTTTAGACCTTCTACGTACTCTATTATCTAGCCCAGTAGATAATCTTAACGAATATTTTGACGCTGAATTTGTCAAAGCACCCCTTGCCAGACTCTCAGCAGAATTAAGTTCGCCTCCCTCTCAAAAAGCCATGTCATTTGGAGCAATGATGGCTGTGTTGCGTCACGAACCTGGAATGGCACGTCCGCGAGGTGGTACGGGAGCGCTAACCGAAGCTTTAGTTAAGTTAGTCAAAAGTTTAGACGGCGTAATCCTTACAGAACAAAGTGTAGAACGAATTTTAATCGATCGCGATCGCGCTGTGGGCGTGCGAGTTCGCGGTAGCAAAGAATATCGCGCCCATCAAGCTGTTATCTCTAGCATTGATGCCAAACGGCTATTTCTGCAACTGATGGATGCTAGCGATGTCGATAGTGCCGATCCTAACTTACGCGAAAGACTAGACCGCCGCATTGTCAACAACAACGAAACAATTCTCAAAATTGACTGCGCCTTATCAGAACCCTTGCGCTTTGAAAACCACGACCACCGAGACGAATATCTCATGGGTTCGGTCTTAATTGCCGATTCCGTCAACCATGTAGAACAAGCCCATAGCGAGATTACTCTGGGCAAAATTCCCGATGCAGACCCTTCAATGTATCTAGTCATGCCAACAGGACTCGACCCTTCAATGGCTCCTGAAGGCAAACATACACTCTGGATTGAATTTTTTGCCCCCTATCAAATTGCTGGTGCAGAGGGTACAGGCTTAAAAGGTACGGGATGGACAGACGAGCTTAAAAACAAAGTAGCCGATCGCGTCCTCAATAAACTAACCCAATACTCACCCAATCTCAAGCACTCAATTATTGCCCGTCACGTCGAAAGCCCAGCCGAGTTAGCAGAACGGCTAGGAAGCTACAAAGGCAACTACTACCACATAGACATGACCTTAGAACAAATGCTTTGCTTCCGTCCCTTACCAGAAATAGCTAACTACAAAACCCCAATTCAAGGCTTATATCTCACAGGCGCAGGAACCCATCCAGGCGGCTCCATCTCAGGACTGCCGGGACGCAACTGTGCCAGAATTTTCTTACACGAACAGCATCCCATCGCCGAGACACTCAAAGACGCTAAAAACTCAGTTCAGTCGGCAGTCAAATCAGTATTTACCTAGCTTCGCTCAAATACCAAGTGTATTGCGAATCGAGCGTAGATAAATTTTGCGCCTTTCTTCGAGCCTTCGCGTCTTTGCGTGACATCATCATAAACTACAACTCAACACGAAAAAGCGATCGCTTTCATCTAGCGATCGCTTATAAACAGGAGTACAAAATCAAATCACTTTAAAACACCCGTCGGCACAGTCGCGAGTTCAGGCTTATCGATCCGAGGAGCCAAGAAGCCGCTAGCATAAATGCGAGGATTGCTCTGAGCAATTTGGACGTAAGATTCGCGGATCTGGGCATTCACCGCAACCGTCTTGACATCATACATTTGCGTCGCCAGCTTGGGATATAACCCGATACCAATAATCAGCACCAGGAACGAGACAGCAATGAACACTTCACGCGGTCTAGCATCGCCAAACCTTGCCTCTCCAGGTAACACGCAATCAGTCCCGAAGCAGACAGCTTCTTGACTATCCTGGTAATCCGTCCGCAACTGAGTACTCGTTAAAACACACGCAGGGGCGATACCAGAACCGTAGAATACCTGACGTAGCATCGAAAGTAAATAGACTGGAGTGAGCATCAGCCCTACGGCGGCTAAAAATACCGTCACCGTGCGGAAGGTTGAGCTGTAAATATCGCTTGTAGTCACACCAACGAAGACCGAAATCTCGCTGACAAAGCCGCTCATCCCAGGAAGTGCCAGCGATGCCATTGCACCTATGGTAAATAGAGCAAAGACTTTGGGCATAACCTGAGCGATACCGCCCATTTCTTCCATTGATAACGTATGAGTGCGATCGTAAGTTACGCCTGCGAGGAAGAACAGAACTGCGGCAATCAAACCGTGAGACAGCATTTGCAGGAGTGCGCCGCTGATGCCAACATCCGTAAAAGAGGCAATACCTAGTAGGACGAATCCCATGTGGGAAACAGACGAGTAGGCGAGACGGCGCTTCATGTTGGACTGAGCGAAGGAAGCCAACGCACCGTAAATAATATTAACCACGCCTACAGTTGCCAGCACTGGGGCAAAGTAAACGTGTGCGTGAGGTAACATTTCCAAATTCAAGCGAATCAACCCGTATCCGCCCATTTTCAGCAGTACACCCGCCAAAACCATCGATACGGGAGCAGAAGCTTCACCGTGGGCATCAGGTAACCAAGTATGCATGGGGAAAATCGCTAGCTTCACGCCAAAAGCAATCAGCAATCCGGCGTAAATCGGCAATTCAAGCGCTAGCGGATAGTTTTTCACAGCCAGAGCTGCCATATCGAAGGTAGGGTTGCCACCGTAGAAACCCAATGCTAGCCCTGCAACGAGAATAAATATAGAAGCCAGTGCGGTATAGAGGAGAAACTTTGTCGCTGCGTAGCGTCGTTTCGGTCCACCCCAAATCGAGACGAGCAGGTAAACGGGGACTAGCTCGATCTCCCACATAATGAATAGCAGCAATATATCTTGGGCGACAAACACCCCAATCTGGGCAGAATACAGCACCAGCATCAGGAAATAGAATAAGCGGGGCTTGCGATCGACTTGCCACGCCGCAAATATTGAAAGTGTCGTCACCAATCCTGCTAGCAGTACGAGCGGGACAGATAAACCATCAACTGAGACAGCCCAATTTAGACCCAATTGGGGAACCCAGGCATACTTTTCCGCTAATTGAAAAGTTGCGATGCCTGCATCGTAGTGTTGCCAAAAAACGTAGCACATCAGAATCAAGTCCGCGATCGCCACGCCTGAGGCATACCACCGCACGCGCTTGCCGTCTTTATCAGGCAGTACGGGGATGAGTAGGGAAGCTACAAGGGGTAGCAGGACAATCGCGGTTAGCCAGGGAAATTGTTCCGTCATCATGACGTTAAGAATAAATACTTATTTCTTACAAATCATTTTACTAAACTTTGTAAAGGTTTATGAATAAATTTTTATCCCAGTCAACTATCTAAACAAGTCTATAGATGGAGGCAATTGACAAAAGCACTCATTAGTGAATGACGATCGCCCTTGTTCGATCGCGTTAGATTATCTGCCTTAAGATGAAAGCATGAACTTAGACCTTGCTGATGCCGTAACCATAGCAACAGCCGTGCGCGCGCAACAGGTAAGCGCAACAGAAGTGGCGATCGCCACCCTCGACAGAATTACCGCACGGAATTCAGCACTGAATTGTTTCACCACCGTTACAACTGAAACAGCCTTAGCAGATGCAGCGAAGATCGACCGGGCGATCGCCTCTGGGCAAGATCCAGGCGTTCTAGCTGGCGTTCCCTTTGCGGTCAAAAATTTATTTGATATTGCTGGGATAACGACCCTAGCTGGCTCGAAAATCAATGCGGAAAATCCTCCCGCTAGCCGAGATGCTACGGCGATCGCCAAACTGAAACAAGCCGGAGCAATTTTAGTCGGGGCGCTCAATATGGATGAATACGCCTATGGTTTTGTCACGGAAAATGCTCACTACGGTGCAACCCACAACCCGCATGACACAAATCGCATTGCTGGCGGTTCTTCTGGAGGATCGGCGGCGGCGGTAGCTGGGGGAATGGTTCCCCTGACGCTGGGTTCCGATACCAACGGTTCTATTCGCGTCCCTGCGGCTTTATGCGGTGTCTACGGACTCAAACCCACCTATGGGAGATTATCGCGGGCGGGAGCGTTTTTATTTGCCAGTAGTTTCGACCACATTGGCACGTTTACCCGTTCTGTAAGAGATGTAGCGATCGCCTTTGACGTGCTGCAAGGATGGGACAGTCGCGATCCGGTTTGCACGCAACGTTCCCCTGTAGAGACGTTACATGTAACGTCTCTACAACCGGACAATATTGATGGGTTACGCATTGCCATTGCTGAAGATTATTTTCGGACAGGTGCAGAACCGGAAGCTTTAGCTGTTGTGGAACGAGTCGCCCAAGTTTTAGGCGCGACGCAATACGTTACTATCCCAGAAGCGCACCGTGCTAGGGCAGCGGCTTTTATAATTACAGCGTGTGAAGGGGCAAATCTGCATTTAGCAAACTTGCGATCGCGTCTTGAAGACTTCGATCCGGCTACCCGCGATCGTTTTTTGGCTGGGGCGATGATTCCTGCGAGTTGGTATATTCAGGCGCAGAGATTTAGACGGTGGTTTCGCGATCGCGTCCGCGCAATTTTTCAACACGTCGATTTGATTCTAGCCCCTACAACACCATGTGTTGCACCATTCATCGGACAACAAACGATTCAGTTAGATGGACGGGAAATTTTAGTTCGTCCCCATTTGGGATTGTTTACTCAGCCGCTATCTTTTATTGGTTTACCTGTTTTATCCGTGCCAATCGCGCGATCGAATGGTTTACCTTTGGGGGTGCAGTTGATTGCCGCACCTTACAATGAGGGGAAAATTTTACAGGTGGCTGCAATGTTGGAGGCTGAGGGTGTTATTGCTGCATCTGTTGTTGATTAATACTAATTATTTATTATCAATTACCAACATTTACGTGCAAATCTAACTATGACTAACCCAGTATTGCAAATTCCAATTATTGATTTGCAAACATTTGCAACAGGAGATGAATTAGAAAGACAAACTATAGTTGATCGCGTTTATCAAGCTTGTCATGAAATTGGATTTTTATATATCAAAAATTCAGGTATTTCTTCTCATTTAATCCAACAGCTATTTACACACTCTCAGCAATTTTTTAATCTTCCGTTGGAAGCAAAAAACCAAATAGCGTGGTTAGATGAATCTCACAACAGTGGTTATGTAGGTATAGAAAGGGAACGCCTCGATCCAAAACAGCCAGGAGATTTAAAAGAAGCATTAAATCTAAATTTAAAATCCATTGCTCAAAACCCAGACTTTAGTACTGAATTTCATAGTTGTGCATTGAATTCCTGGAAAGCTTGTGTACAAATAACGGATATAATTCTACAAACTTTTGCGATGGCATTACAAATTCCAGAAGACTTTTTTATTGCCAATCATAATGCACAAGCTCATACTCTGAGATTACTACACTACCCCCCATTAGAACAACCTCCAAAACAAGGACAGGTAAGGGCGGGGGAACATTCCGACTACGGTAGTATTACTTTGTTATTTCAAGATGATATTGGCGGATTAGAAGTACAAACGAAAAATGGAGAATGGATCGCAGCTCCAGCGATTCCTGATACGATAATTGTAAATACTGGAGATTTAATGCAACGATGGACAAATCATGTTTTTTGTTCTACCAAACATCGGGTAGCGATTCCAACAGATGAAAAAATGAAGCGATCGCGTTATTCAATAGCTTTTTTCTGCCATCCTAACGATGATACTGAGGTTGCTTGTCTTCCTGGTTGTTGTACGGATCGAGTAGCAATGTATCCTTCTATTTCTGCCAAAGATTACTTGATTAGCCGCTTGCAGGCAACTTATTAATATCCTACAGCAGCACCATCACTTCTTGGATCGGCAGCACCGTATTTTATATTAGTTTCAGCGTCGATTAAAATCGCCCCAGCGTGTCCCATCACATCTGTATAATCTTCAACAACTTTAACAGAGTGACCGCGATCGCTTAATTCTCGAACAATATCTGCTGAAACTCTGCCTTCAATTTTAAGTTCGTTGGTAGCGACTCCCCAAGTACGTCCTTGCAACCATCGCGGTGCAGAAATTGCATCTTCGACATTAAAACCAAAATCGACAATTCGAGTTGCGATCGCAGCTTGAGTTTGAGGTTGTCCTTCTCCTCCCATCGTACCGTAGACTAAATACGGTTTGCCGTTTTGAAATAACATGGCAGGGTTTAACGTGTGAAAAGTACGTTTTTTAGGTTGCAAACAATTTACATGTTGCGGATCTAAGGAGAAAAAACACCCTCGATTTTGTAATAGAATCCCCGTATCACCTGCAACTATACCCGAACCAAATTCGTAGTAAATACTTTGAATTAAAGAGACAGCGTTACCATCTTTATCTACAACTCCCAGCCAAATTGTATCGCCTTTTGGATCGAGAGGTTGTACTTGGTTAGCGGCTTGCTGCAAGTTAATCTGTGCTGCTAGTTCTTTACCACGTTCTGAAGATAATAGCCAATCTAAAGGCATATTTACAAAGTCAGGATCGCTCACATATTTATCGCGATCGCTAAATGCTTGTTTGGTTGCTTCTACAATCAAATGATAGTAATCTGCCGTTCCTTCTCCTAGTTTGCGTAAATCGAAATTATTTAAGATATTTAAAATCGATAAAGAGGCAATTCCTTGAGTGTTGGGTGGTAAGTTATAAGCAATATAATCGCGATAATTGACTGAAATTGGTTCTACCCAGTTAGCAGTATGTTCCGCAAAATCTCGCAGAGTTAAAATTCCCCCGTTCTCTTGTAAATCTGCAACGATATTTTGGGCAATTTCCCCTTGATAAAACTCGGCTGCACCTTGAGAGGCGATCGCTGCTAAACTTTGAGCTAAGTGCGATTGTTTAAATATTTCACCTGTTTGATAAATTGTTCCATCAGGTTTCAAATAGATTTGACGAAAACCAGAAAATCTTTGTAAATTAAAAAATTCTTTATCTACATCAATACTTATTTGAGTCCAGCTTGCTTGATTTTGAGAAGTTGGGAAACCATTCTCAGAAAACTTAATTGCAGAAGCAAAAAGTTGCTGCCAAGGCAAAGAATTATTTATGGTTGCTTGAGCGTATTTATATGCTAAGTCCCAGCCGGATACTGCTCCAGGTAAGGTATTTGCAGCTAAATAACCTCTGAAAGGAATTCTGTCATAACCTAGAGACTGATAGAGATCGATTGTTGCCTTTTCCCCCGCTCGACCGCTAGCATTCAAACCTTTTAATTCTCGTTTTTTGATATTATAAATCAACCAAAAATTATCGCCACCCAAACTATTCATATGGGGATAAACCACCGTCAAGGTAGCAGCAGCAGCGATCGCAGCATCAACGGCATTTCCCCCTTGCTGAAGTATTTCTAAACCCGCTTGGGAAGCTAGGTAGTGAGGGGTTGTGACTATACCATTAGTAGAAATGGCTGCTTTGTTTGTCAAATGAGACATAGCTATTTTTAGGTGAAAAAAGTACGAATCGCGTTGACTCTTGAGTTTCCCTACTGTCTTCTGTGCTGAGTCACCATTTATATATTACAGGTATATATTACAGGGTATAAACTATACCTTATAAGGTTAAAAAACTTGATTGTAGGGAATCGCTTTTAACATTCCAGGGGAAATGCGATCGCAACTATGCTAAAAGAATCTATACTAATTTCTCCCAAATAGGAATTTTACCTATGTCAGTCACACTAGAGCAAGACTTAAAGGAAATTTTAGCTAAGCTTGACCAGAAATTAGATGGTCTACAAAAAGATGTTGTCGATCTAAAAGTAGGACAAACCGAAATTAAAGGAGAAATTAAAGCTCTGGGTGAGAGAATAAATGGACTAGATGAACGAGTCAAGAGTCAAGATTTTATCAATCGAGGATTTTTAGTCGGTTTGATTTTAGCTATTCTTGGTGGTTTGGCTAAATTATTTGGTTTTGTGGGTAATCCATAAGAGCGATAATAATGTTTTGCTGCTATGTTTATGATGCCTAATCAAAACCGTTAAAGTTTACAATCGTCAGGATTAGTTATCATCAGGACTAGCACTAGGAATAGGCTCGGAATTTATCGGACTCGGTGCGGTGTTATCGAGGCTGGGAAGCGGTTCGGGAGGAGGAGGGTTCAAAATCCTCTGCCACTCGCCTATCTGCGCTTGAGCGGCTCCGTAGGCGCTGCTGCTGCGCGGAATTTTACGGGCTATATCGATCCCTGCTTGTGGGTTGTACGTCCCTTGGTCTTGTGCCAACCGCAACAAGCGATCGCCCCAGTTATTAATGGCTGGATTCACATCCAATCGTAAGGAATTGCTGTTAGGAACCCGATCCGCCAGCCGAATTGCTTGTGCCAATGCATCGGGAGTATTCTGCAAAGCAACTTGCTGGGCTTCGCGCCAATCTTGTTCCGCCTGAAGTTGAGTTTGCCATTCCTTAACTTCTGCCTGCGCTGTGGCATGTAGCGCCCGTCCCGCACCAATTTGCCCAGCAGCAGCGATCGCCGCTGGTAGATTGCCATTATTTGCCAAGTCTCGCGCTTGGTCTAAGAATGGCTGGTCTTCAATCGTTTGGATCTGGCGCGTCCAGTTGCGAATTCGCTTACGGGCTTCGCCATAAAGCGCGCGTCCTTCACCAATTTTACTCGCTTCATCAACTGCTGCTTGTAAAGCGACGACATCGCCTTCAACCACTATCTCGTCGGCACGGTTAAGGTAAGGTTGGTCTTCAAATGTTTGTATCCGTCGCCGCCAGCCGTCAATTTCTCGCTTGGCTTCAGCAGCACGGGGATTCGAGTCTGGAATCATCAAAGCTTCAGCGATCGCTGCATTTAAATCGGCAACTGCCCCTGGTTGAGCTAAGCTGCGTGCTTTGGCTAGATGCTGCACATCTTCAATTTCAAGTTGCCAACGGGCGATCGTATCTTGAGCTTTATAGTAAAGCGGTCGGTCTAGTCCAATTTTTTGCGCTTCGGCAATTGCCGCTTCTATGCTAGAAACAGTACCGACAAAAGCACTCCGATGTGCCTCAGCTAGGACGGTAAAATCTTGGACTTCTGTTTCTAATTTGGCAACAGCAGGAATTTGATTGGCAATCTCGACAGCTTTGTCTACATCTCTTTTATCTAAAGTTTCCTGGGCTAAATCGAGCATTTTGCGCCCGATATCGGGAATCATTGCTTGAGCTTTCTGATAAAAATAGCTACCTGCTTCAATTGCTTGAATTTGCTGTATAGCAGCTAGAAAATCGTCGGCTCTGCCTCGATTGACCAAATTTTGAATTTTCTCCAATCTTCCGCCATCTTCTCTGGCGGTGGCGATCGCATATTTTAATTCTTCGTATTTGGTATTTGCCCAATAGTTGTTACCGACATTGAGCAAACGTACCGCTGCCATCGAAGCCCGATACCAGTTTTCTTTCGGGATCTGGGACTCGGCTTCAGCATAAATTTTTTCTGCTTCCGCCCAAATCGATTTCCACTTTTCAATTTGCGTTGGGACGGTGGAGGCTGTAGAGACATCTGACGGAATATCGGAGGCGATCGCGATCGCCTCCGATAGCTGTCCGGCTTGAAACTTTTCTTCTGCTAAGGCGAGTAAATCTTGCGACCACTCTGCTAAACCCCGTTCGATTTCTTGACTTAAAGGATGATTTTGTGGTAGAGGCTTTACTAAGGCGATCGCTGCCATTAAATCTGGTACAGTTCGTTTTGCCGCTGCAACTTGAGCGCAATGCAACCGCACCGTCCCTGAAGCCAGAGGCCAAAAAATTGCCGGACAATTAGGTGCAGATGGTAACTTAAATAACATCGTCATGGCGACGATCGCCACTCCATTAGCCCCCAACGCTGCCAGAGCTGCCCAAAGCATCCAGTGTTTCCACCACCGCTTGCGTCCGACACTAGGCGGCTCTCCCGACGGAGGTACGCTAGACCACAACTTACCGTCTGTAGCTGATGAAGGGGAAACGCTACCAGATTGGGACGAGTTCGATGGTGATTGTGGCATGACTTCTGAATTGTGCCTTTGCTGGGACAGGTATTGAGACAGCTCGCGATCCGTTGGATATTGAGAAGCAGAGTCTACAGAATGTTGGGTATGAGGCTGATTGCCATTGTCCCCCTTTGCTGGCGGCTGACTCACAGACCAATCCTCTGGCATACTCCGATCGCTCATGACTCGCCCCAATATCTTAAGTACTATGCTTGATTTTGCCTGCTAAGCACATTCATTGTCATCCTATATTGGTCATTGGTCATTTGTCATTGGTAGTTGGTAATGGGTAATTGGTAATGGGTAATTGGTAATGGGCAATTCGCGCCATGCACGCAATTCAGATTAATCGATCGCTCTCTACCGATCACTGGTCACTGGTCACTGGTCACTGATTAAGACTCTGCCCGTAAATCCAAAATCAACTGCTCTAACTGATTGCTGCTGGCTTTGTAAACTTGTCCGCAAAAATGACATGTGGCTTCGGCTCCGTCATCTTTGGCAATCATGTCTTGTAATTCTGCTTCGCCTAGAATTTTCAGCGCTCCTAGAACGCGCTCAAAAGAGCAACCACAGTAAAAGCGCACTAACTGAGATTCTGGAAAAATCTCCAAATTCATATCTCCTAACAGTTGCTCGAAGATTTGCGGTAAGGTCTTTCCAGCTTGGAGTAAGGGCGTGAATCCTGCTAGCTGAGCAATTCTTGATTCTAATGTTTGTACTAAAGCTTCATCACGGGCTGCTTTGGGCAAAACTTGAATCAGCAATCCTCCTGCTGCTGTCACTCCTGTAGCGCCGACAAATACGCCTAATACTAACGCTGACGGTGTTTGTTCTGACGTAGCTAGGTAGTGAGACAAGTCGTCGCCAATCTCTCCCGATATTAGCTCTACCGTGCTGGAGTAGGGATAGCCATAGCCAACATCGCGTACGACGTAGAGATAACCCTCTGAACCCACAGCACCGCCAACATCCAATTTACCGCGATCGTTTGGTGGTAGTTCGATCGCGGGATTGCCGACGTAACCTCTTACAGTACCGTCTAAACCTGCATCGACTAAAATTCCCTCTAACGGACCATTACCTTTGACCCGAATATTGACTCGCGAATCAGGGCGTTTCATGCTAGAAGCAAATAACAACCCAGCGGACATAGTGCGTCCTAGCGCTGCCGTCGCCACGTAGGAAAGTTCATGCCGTTTTCTTGCCTCTTCAGTCAGCTTGGTGGTGATAACGCCGACAGCGCGAATTCCCCCATCGGCGGCTGTGGCACGAATTAACCGATCTGCCATGAGAAAACCTTACAATTCTTTACGAAAGCTACTCTATTTATTCTATGTTGGCGATCCGGTAAAAGGTTGAGGGGTGAAGTACGGCTTTCCTGGCTGGCGATCGCAAGTTCGTCAAATTCAAGTAGGGTTAGCATTGCCCACCCTACTACTCCCGGTCGCAATTCCGAATTCCGAATTCCGAATTCCGAATTCCGAATTCAGATAACACTTGGGGGAAAACTAAACATTTTGTTAAAATGCTGACAACAGAGGAAGCAGGAGAATCTCCAACCATGACCCAAACGCCATCCAAAAAGCAAACTGTTATTGCTCCATCCATACTATCAGCAGATTTTAGCCGTCTAGGAGCTGAGATTCAAGCGATCGATGAGGCTGGAGCTGACTGGATTCACGTTGATGTCATGGACGGTCGATTCGTGCCTAACATCACTATTGGTCCGCTGATTGTCGAAGCAATTCGCCCAGTGACTCAAAAACCTCTGGATGTCCACTTGATGATCGTAGAGCCAGAGAAGTACGTTGAAGATTTTGCCAAAGCAGGAGCCGATATTATCTCCGTTCATGCCGAGCATAATGCTTCCCCTCACCTCCACCGCACGCTCGGTCAAATTAGAGAATTAGGGAAACAAGCAGGGGTCGTACTCAATCCTTCTACACCATTAGAACTGATCGAGTACGTACTAGAACTTTGCGACTTAGTGCTAATCATGAGCGTTAACCCAGGTTTTGGTGGTCAAAGCTTTATTCCATCTGTCGTACCCAAAATCCGCAAACTGCGCCAAATGTGCGACGATCGCGGTTTAGATCCTTGGATTGAGGTTGATGGTGGCTTAAAAGGTAACAACACCTGGCAGGTGCTAGAAGCAGGCGCAAATGCGATCGTTGCTGGTTCGGCAGTATTTAAAGCTAAAGATTACGCTGAGGCGATCGCAGGCATTCGTAACAGTAAGCGTCCCGCACCTGAGTTAGCAACCGTTTAGAAAACATAGCATTTCTTTTGATTAGAATTGCAATACATTTCAATCGTAGGGGCGTACAGCGTGCGCCCCTGCTACTATATATACTTTTTGAAAGCGGTTATATCTAAATCAGTAATATATTCGGGATTGCCTGTTCTTAACTTTGTATTAATTCCATACTTGTAAGATTGAAATTGCTATTCACTGCTCGCGTTAGATCGAATTTATGAATGACCGATTAGAGCAAATCCTGATTCAACAACTTCATTTAATTACCAAGCTGCAAACCAAAACTGATGAAATTTTGAGCTGGAATACTTCAACTGAATCCGCAGAAGCTACAGCAGCTTATTTTCAAGCTTTGGAAAGCGCGGTTGATGGTTTGGAAAGTTTGTCTGAAGTTTACGAATATTTTGAAGACTGGAGTTTAGCAGAAGACGAAGTTGCAGAAGTTATTTCACCCTAACTTGTCAAAATTCTAGCAAAAGTCGAGCTAGGTCGATCGCTCTGACGCGGATAGATGCTTGTGAATCAATTTCACGACTGCATCAGCTTGCACGGGTTTGTCCAGACAATCGGATGCACCCACAACCATCGCCCGCACGCGATCGATCAAATTGCCGCTAAAAATGACGATCGGTGTATCGCGGAACGCATTAATCTTACGGATGCGCGTGCAAATTTCATAGCCATTTAGTTTTGGCATGATGAGATCTAAAAAGATCATGTCTGGTTTTTGACTTAACAAAATTGCGAGCGCCCGCAAAGGATCTTGAATATCTATAAACTGATATCCTGCATCCGTAATAATGTTCCGCATCACCTCGCACACTAATGGACTATCATCAATGCAGGCGATCGTTGGTTTCAGTGCTATTGGCGTAACTGGTGGTTCTAATGCAACCTCTCCAGCCGTGGGCATAGCCAGATCGGGAATGTCTGTTAGTTCCACCATGTCGTCTTGAAGGTAGGGTGACAAAGTGTAGGATAGCTCTAAAACCTGACGTTTCATCAGTACGGCTAAATCGCGTAGTGTCCGCCGTCCGTCTAGTAGTGTAGTCAACTGACGGTATGTGTTGGGAGAAGTTTTTCGTTGCAATAATTCTGGATTTTTGAGGATCGGAGCTTGATTGGGACAAACATTTGTTAAGTTAGCGTGTTGCCAGTTACGCCACATTTGATAAGCTGACGCAAGTGCTTGCTCGATGTCCATGAGTAATAATTGCAACCCAGAAGAATTTTCGATCTGCACCTGATATTTGATAACTTGCCCAGTTTGCAAAATATCAAATAGCACTTCCGTGATACTACCGCGCACGATTTGCGTGACTTGCCTGCTGGTAATTTGCTCCTGTTTGAGCCATAAACTCAGAACTTGATACTCCCATGCCGAGCCAGCTAGATCGGTTGGTAATTTCAGTCGATCGATTGAAATTTGCGGGCAGTGCGTGACTATAAGCCTTTGCCACCTGCGGATGGGATGCATCCCTCCAGAAGCATATAAAACTCGACCGGAGTACAGATAAAAAGTCCACTCTTGCCCCGAAGCACTGGTGACAGATAGTCTGCCAGTCACTTGAGCTGACTTGAGCGAAAGAAACTCGGCAACAAAAATATTTGCGTTGTCGCGATCGCCATGATGTTCGTCGTGGGATGGTTCCGGTTGGCGTAACGCTGTTTGCTTTTTTAACCGCGCGGCGATCGCCCCTAATAAATCTTTTTTTGAGAACGGTTTAGTTAGGTAATCATCAGCACCTAATTCCATTCCTTGGCGCAAATGAGTTTTATCTGCTTTGGCTGAGAGAAAAATGAAAGGCATCAGCGCTGTAGTTGGTTCTTCGCGCAGCAACTTCAACACTTCATAGCCATCTAATTCCGGCATCATCACATCGCACAAAATCAGATCGGGTTTATGTTCCCAAGCCCAGTTAATGCCAACGTGACCGTTCTCTGCGGCAACGATTTCGTATCCCTCCGTCGCTAGCAGCTCGGTAATATTTTCTCTAACTGCCTGCTCGTCTTCGATGACCAGAATCTTTGTCATTTCGCTCTACCTGCGGATCTCATGCCAGTCTCAGTTATCAGTTATCAGTTATCAGTTATCAGCGAACAGGGTGTAAGGTGTAGGGTGTGGGGAATTGGTAGGTTGGTAGTTGGTAGTTGGTCGTTTTCTCCCTTGTCTCCCCCCTCTCCCTTGTCTCCCCCTCTCCCTTGTCTCCCCCTCTCCCTTGTCTCCCTTGTCTCCCCCCTCTCCCTTGTCTCCCCCCTCTCCCTTGTCTCCCTTGTCTCCCTTGTCTCCCCCCTCTCCCTTGTCTCCAACTCCCGACTTACGACTTTTCTCTTCAGCTTCCTACAGAAATGTGTTTGCCAATCATTTGCAATAACTTTTCTGTTTGTACGGGTTTTTCTAGGTAATCCGAGACTCCTGCTGCTTGCGCTTGGGCGCGGTCGATCGCATTACCACTAAGAATGACAATCGGTGTATCGCGGAAAGCTGCAATCTTACGCAGTCGCGAGCTAATTTCATAGCCATTCAAGTTAGGCATAACCAGATCTAAGAAAATTAAATCTGGCTTGCGCGTCAACAAAGTTGAGATTGCTCGTAGAGGATCTTGAATTGTCAATACCTGATAGCCTGCGTTGGACAGCATTTGATCCATAGTTTGACAGACGAGAGGGCTGTCATCGATACAAGCAATCAGTAGCGATTTGGCTGCTGTTGATGTGGCGGGTGTAGCTGATGTCGGTGGTGTTGCAGGTTGTGCGGTGGCTGCGTGCGGTAGTGGTAGGTCAGGGAGTTGGACGAGTTCGACGATCTTGGATTGGAAGTAGGGTAAGAGAGACACAGCAACTTCGGCAGCTTGACGCTTCATCAATACTGCCAGTTCGCGCAGCGATCGCTTGCCATCGAGTACTGCTGTCAGTTGACGGTAGACAGCTGGTGAAGTTTGTTGTTGCAATGCTTCCGGCTGTTTGACTAGGGGGGCATAGTTGGGTAGAAGCGAAGTTAGATTGCTCGATTGCCAAGCTTGCCATAGTTTTTGGGCTGGGGTGAAGACTTGCTCCCACTCTAAAGCAAGAAGTTGTAAAGGCAAGGCTTGCTCCGATTTTTGGTAATTGATTTGCCCTGCCTGCATCATGTCAAACAGGACTTCGACAACACAATCGCGCACTATTGGGGCAATGTGTTCGCGACCGATCTGTTGTTGTTTCAGTAACAAGCCGAGTAATTGATATTCCCAAGCAGGTCGAGTAAAAAGCTCGGTTGGTAAATTTAATTGAGTCAGTTGAATTTGGGGGCAGTAAGTCGAGACATGCCGCTGCCAGCGCCGCGCTAAATGCATCCCTCCTGTAGCGTACAACAAGCGCCCCTGATGCAAGTAAAAGTCCCAAGACTGATCCGTGGCGCTTTTAACATTTAATTTGCCAGTAAATTGAGCCGATTGGAGTGCTGCTAGTTCCTGAGCAAATGCGTTGAAGTCTTGATATTGAGCTGGTGCAGGCGTGGAAGGCGCGTTAATTATGGGTTGAGGTGCGAGCGAAATGCGATCGCTGTTGAATAGGGAAGCCTGCAAAAGTTCTGCATATTGGACGATCGCATCTCGTCTTTTCAGCCGCGCCGCCACCGTATCTAATAGTTCGTCGGGAGTAAAGGGTTTTGTAATGTAATCGTCAGCTCCCAAGTTCATGCCATGACGGATCTCAGCTTTTTCCACCTTGGCGGAGAGAAAAACAAACGGCAGCAGTGCCGTGGTTGGTTCTTGACGCAGCGATCGCAATACTTCGTAGCCATCTAACTCCGGCAGCATCACATCGCACAAAATCAGATCGGGTTTGTGTTCGCTTGCCCAGTCCAAACCAACTTGACCGTTATCAACTCCAACAACCTCATAGCCGCCATCTTCCAAACAGTCTAGGATGTTGTCTCTAACCAAACGCTCGTCTTCTATAACTAAGATCTTTTTCATAGGTCATGCCTAAATTGTCTAAATTCAACAAATTTCTATTTGGCTCATTGTCAATAGCGGCAAACGAGCATTTTTATATAAATGACTGTCTCCATAAAACTTAAATTTGGTTTTGAGAGAGTTTCTTACTTCAGGTCTAGTTTGCCCAGTTTGGCATCGATACTTACTATCCGCAGCAAGAAGTCGATAAAATATAGACAACTCAATCGGTGAACAGCAAACACATGCCTCCTCGTTGGCCCCGTAAACCAGACCGCCGCGATCCTGCCTATCGACGTTTAGACGATCGCATGAACTTTGCTACCCACGTAGCGATTTTCGCTGCCATGAATTCCGGTCTGTGGTTCGTCCACATTCTCAAAACCACAGCTTGGGAGTGGTTGCCTTGGTTAACAGGGGGATGGGCAACTGTATTATTAGGACATTTAATTTACATTGCCGCGATCGCTAACTATTCTGAGTCAGCTGCGCCAGATACACCGCCCAAATCTACCTAGAGAGTCAGTTATCAGTTGTCAGTTATCAGCTATCAGTGAAGAGTGGTAATGGGTAATGGGTAATTGGTGAGTGAGGCAAAGAGGCTTTCTTGCAACAGGCTTTTGACTTGCGACTTATCCATTACCCTTTTCAAATAGAAGGAAGTTCAGTTTTATGGCTAAACAAAGTACTTCAGAAGTTATTGAAGCGATCGCAGCTGAAATCGGCGAAAACGTATATATAGATATTGCCAAATGGCATCTTTATCTTGCCGATGCCAAACTTCATACCCTGCTTGCCGAACAACTCTATCCCATTTTGACGGCGCGATCGCTCTCAGAAGATCGAGTCCAGCAAGTTTTACAAAATATTCCCGTTAAACTTGGGGGCGGGAAAAAAGAAATCCCCCTAATTGACTTGATACCAGCCCGAGGTCAAGCTGACTTAATGGAGATTTTGCAGAAGTATCAAGATGAAATGTAATGGGTAATGGGTAGTTGGTAGTTGGTAGTTGTCCCCCTGCTCCCTTGTCCCCCTTGTCCCCCTTGTCCTCCTTTTCCTCCTCAGCCCCCTCAGCTCTCTTTCCCTCCCGTACGGGCGGGTTTAGAAACCTGCCCCTACTGGCTCCCGGCTCCCCTTTTAGTCAACCGAGCCACTAAAAAATCGATTTCTGGCAATTTCATCCGAGTGGCAAGGAGGGCAAAAACTCCCATGCCTACTAACCCGGAAGCGATCGTTTGCAGCAGTAGTAAAACTAATCCCTGACTACCGAAGAAATGTTGCAAACTCCAAAGAGTCCCCCAGCTAGAGACTCCTGCGGTAAAACCACTGACAATTAAACCTAAAATTGGTAAACTCCATTGTCGCAATGGTAAACCGTGGAGTTTACGATGCAAGATACCCAAAAACAGCAGCATCGAGATCGTATTGACTCCTACTGTTGCCAGTGTAATTCCAGGGGCACCAAAAGGTTTGATGAGGATGAAATCTAGTAGAACGTTGAGGAAGATATTTAATACACCAACGCGGAAGGGCGTTTCTCCATCTCCCAAGGCGTAAAATACTCGTACCAAGACATCGCGCCCTAAGTAGACAAACATACCAATGCCGTAGGCAACTAAAATTGAAGCTACGAGTTGCGAATCATCTTGTTGAAAGGCTCCGCGTTCGTAAACGATTCGGACGATTGGCATCGCTAGAGCCGCAAACAAAGCTCCTAAAGGCAGCATCGTGAGAGCCGTTAGAATCAATCCCTGGCGCAGTCGCGATTTCAAATTGTGCCACTCTAACGGATCGGCAAGCCGAGAGAGAATTGTAAATAAGGGCAGCAAAATGACATTGGAAATGATGCCCAGGGGAGTCTGAACGATCAAGTTAGCGTAGTTGAAAGCAGCAGCAGCCCCAGGAATGCCGGAAGCAAAGAAATAATCGGTGAACAGATTAATTTGTAGCATCCCAGAAGCAAAAACAGCCGGAGCCATTAACTTAACTGCTTGCTGCACGCCAGGAGAGCGAAAATCGAACCGCAGGCGCAGCGTACCGAGTCGTAACCGCCACTGTACGATTAATTGTACGATCCACTGAAATAATGCCCCTGCAAGGGTTCCCCAGGCTAAAACCTGCCCGCCAATCGCCACATAAGCAGGAGAAATTATTTGGCTTCCCACGGATAAATATAAGATTCCCAGCCCCAAAATAATTGTGATACTAGAAAGTACGGGACTGAGGGACAGCAACCAGTATTGATTGGCAGTATTGAGCGTGCCAAAACCAATTCCAATTAATCCCGATAGTAAAATCATTGGAGACATAATTCGCAATTGCTCGGCAGCGATCGCGTGGGCTGTCTGGCTCAATTGCGGACCCACCAAATAAATTAATCCATCCGCCGACAAGAACAGGGCGATGGATACGAGCAACAACACTCCGCTAACTAGAGTCGTGATGCTTTCCACTAGGGGAGCGGCTTCCTGTTTGCTACGCTTTTCTAAGATGCTGACAATCGTGGTGTGGATCGGACCATTCACACCTCCCAGCAAGATTAAAAAGAAACTAGGAATGATATAGGCATAGTTGTAGGCATTAGCAGCTATACCCGTACCGAAAGCCGCCGCGATCGCCTGTTGGCGGAACAAGGCAACTAATTTACTCAGCAGGGTTGCGATCGCCACAATCCCCGCAATTCCAGCTAAAGTTCGAGATTTCTGTTGATTGGTCACAAAAAAATAGGGAGCGCACGAGCAGGGAGCGCACGAGCAGGGACGAGCTGGGAGCAGGGACGAGTTGGGAGCAGAGGGGAAGAGGGGGGAGAGGGGGGAGAGGGGGGAGAAGGGGAGTAATTACCAATTACCAATTACCCATTACCTATTACCCATTACCCATTACCCACACCCTACACCCCTTCTTCATGCACCACACACCACTCTTCACTACTCGCTTGCCAAATAACATTTAAACCCAGAATTCCCAATCTTTCACATCGCCAGCAGTAAAAATGTAAGTCAATGCAAAAACTTGGGAATACTAACTGTTAAGAATAACCCTTGGAGAATTCAGAATTAACTGGTCACTGGTCACTGGTCACTGGTAACTGATAAAGGCGATCGCTAAATCATAGTAGGAAAATGACGGTGAAAGATTCACTGCCTAGTAACGAAATAGATAGACTTCATGCCCTACAGCGGTACGATATTCTGGATACTTCACCAGAACAGGCGTTTGACGATCTCACTCGTTTGGCTGCCCAAATTTGCCAGACTCCTACAGCACTCATTAGTTTGGTCGATGCCGAGCGCCAATGGTTTAAGTCTCAAGTTGGTTTAACTATTCCAGAAACTCCTCGTCATATTGCTTTTTGCGATCGGGCAATTGCCGAACGCCACTTACTGATCGTGCCTGATGCTTGCCAAGACGAGCGTTTTGCCGACAACCCGCTGGTAACTGGAGAACCCAAAATTCGGTTTTATGCGGGCGCACCACTGGTGACATCGGACAATTTTGCTTTGGGAACTCTCTGCGCGATCGACTACGTACCTCGCGAGTTGAGTCCCCAACAATTGGAGGCTTTGGAAATTCTGGCGCGTCAGGTCATGACACAGTTGGAGCTAAGACGGAATTTCATCGATTTACAGCAGGCACATCAACAGCAGCGGCAAACTGAATTTGCCCTGCGACAGAGCCAAGAACGTTATCGAGATTTATTTGAAAATGCTAACGATTTGATTCAATCGGTTACGCCAGATGGCAGATTTATCTATGTTAACCGCGCCTGGAAAGAAACTCTTGGCTATAGCGAAGCAGAGCTTGCCGAGCTAAAAATTTACGACATTATTCATCCCGATAGCTTGTGCCACTGCCTCGAAGTCTTTGGGCGCATCATGGCTGGCGAAAAATTCGCGCAAGTTGAAACAATTTTTGTCACCAAGCAAGGCGAAAAAATTTGGGTAGAAGGTAGCATCAACTGTCAATTTGTCGAGTCTCAACCAACGGCGACTCGCGGAATTTTTCGTAATATTAGCGATCGCAAAGCTGCGGAATTAGCCCTACATGATGCTTATTGTCAGTTAGAAACCAAAGTTGCCGATCGTACTGCCGAACTGGTCAGCATCAACCAGCAACTCCACAGTGAAATGGCAGAACGTCACCGCGCTGAGGCAGAAGTCCGGCTGTTACAAAAAATCGCTCAGGCGATCGGAGATGCCCAAAACTTCCATGCTGCTCTGGGAGTGGCACTGCGTCAGATCTGCGAATTTACTGGTTGGAGTTATGGTGAGGCATGGATTCCTAGTGCAGAAAACGATATCCTTCAGAGCAGTCCTGCTTGGTATGGCAAGCATTACAACGTCACAAACTTCCGTAGTTCGAGCAAGAAATTTAAATTCTCCCCTGGCGTTGGTTTAATCGGTCATGTTTGGCGATCGCAGCAACCGCATTGGGTTCCGAGTCTAGAAGACGAGACTGAGATGGCGATCGTCCGCAGCCATTTAGCACGGGCTGCTGGTCTCAAAGCAAGTTTAGCCATTCCGATCGTCGCCGATCGCGCTGCGGACAGATCGGAAGTACTTGCTGTTATCGCCTTTTTCATGTCCGAATCTTGCACTGAGGACAAGCATCAAGTCGAGATCGTCTCAACTGTGGCTACCCAGCTAGGCGGATTAATGCAACGCAAGCGAGCGGAAGAAGGACTACACGACAGCGAATCTCGGTATCGTGCTGTAGTCAAGCAGACTGCCGAGGGAATTTGTCTCGTCGATATCGAGACAAAACGTATTTTGGAAGCAAATGATGCTTTTGCGCGTTTCCTCGGTTATTCTCCCGAGCAGCTTTTACAACTGACGCTATACGATATTTTCGCAGGCGATCGCCTGACAATCGATCGCAATGCCCAGCGCGCGCTGAGGGGAAAAAATCTATTTTTAGGAGAAGTGCCACATCACCGCAGCAATGAGAGCGTGGCTTATGCAGAAGTTCATCTCAACTCAATTTTTTATGGTGGCAAAGAAGTTTTTTGTATCGTTGCCCACGATGTCACAGAACGCCAGCAAGTACAAGAGGCACTGCGGCAGAGCGAGGAGCGGTTACAAGCAATTTTAGATAACTCTACGGCATTAATTTACGTCAAAGATTTAGAAGGTAAATATCTCACGATCAATTCTTGGTACGGGATTCTGTTCCATTTAGATCGAACTGAGGCAATTGGCAAAACTGACTACGAGATCTTCCCGCCAGAAATTGCTGAGGTGCTGCGAACCAACGATCGCCAGGTGTTAGAGACAAAATCGGCATTGGATTGGGAAGAGGTACTACCCCACGATGACGGTTTGCATACATACCTTTCAGTTAAGTTTCCCTTATTCAATGCTGCTGGCGAACCCTACGCTGTTGGGGGTATCTCTACCGATATTACCGAGCGCAAGCGAGCAGAAGAAGCTCTCCGTTCTAGCCTTGCTACTAACCGCGCTCTGATCAATGCGATTCCCGATTTAATGTTCCGCATGAATGGCGATGGAATTTTTGTCAACTACAAAGTTTCTAAAGCAGAAGAGTTAATTGTCCCGCCAGATCGGTTTTTGGGCAGACGAATTGATGAAGTACTGCCACCAGAAATCGCTCAGCCGACGATGTATTACATTCAGCAAGCCTTAGCTACGGGAGAATTGCAAATCTTTGAATACCAACTTTACACCGAAGATGAATTGCGCGATTACGAAGCGCGAATTGTCGTGAGTGCAGAAAATGAAGTGATGGCGATCGTCCGCAACATTACCGATCGCAAGCGAACTGAAGCAGAAATGCAGCACACGCTGGCTAAAGAAAAAGAACTTAGCGAACTCAAGTCTCGCTTTGTCACCATGACTTCTCACGAATTCCGCACGCCATTAACCACTATCCTGTCTTCAGCCGAATTGATGGAAGATTTCGGCTCTCAATGGGCAGAAGAAAAGAAACTGCTGCACTTACGGCGCATTGTCACCACCGTCAAGCACATGAATCAACTTTTAGATGATGTTTTGTTAATTGGGAAAGCCGAAGCGGGAAAACTAGAGTGTAACCCAATCGAACTCGATATCGTCCAGTTCTGTCGCGAGCTAGTAGAGGAGATGCAAATGATTACTGACAGCCACACAATTCACTTGAATTCTCAATGTGAATCTAGCGAGGTGGCGTTGGATGAAAAGTTATTGCGCCATATTTTGATTAATTTATTATCAAATGCAATTAAATATTCTCCTACTAGTAGTATCGTCAGTTTCAATCTGAATGTTGATGCAAAAAAAGTGATCTTTCAGGTGCAGGATCGAGGTATTGGAATTCCTAAGATCGACAGAGAACAGTTGTTTCAGTCTTTCTATCGGGCTAGCAATGTCGGCACGATCTCCGGTACGGGTTTGGGTTTAGCTATTGTCAAAAGAGCAGTCGATTTGCACTGCGGCAATATTACTGTCGAAAGTGAAGTTGGAGTAGGAACAACTTTTATAGTTTCTCTTCCTTATGAAAGCAGTTAGGAGTCACGAAAAATTCATTTATCAAGACATGAGGGTACGAGGTATTTCATTTTGACGATTGAGTTCTGAATGCTAATTTTTGAATACCTCATTAAAACACAGTTTTTAACTCTAAATTAATTAGGAAAGATCGACATGAGCCGAATTTTAGTGATTGAAGATGAACTATCAGTGCGAGAAAATATACTCGCCCGTTTGGAAGCAGAAGGATTTGATACGATTGATGCAGAAAATGGATTGAAAGGCTATCAGATGGCATTAGCGCATAAGCCAGATCTGATTATTTGCGATGTGATGATGCCAGAAATGGATGGCTATGGGGTATTAACTATGGTACGTCAAAATCCGCTCACAGCATCAACTCCATTTATTTTTTTAACGGCTAAAGCTGATAAATTAGACGTGCGCCAAGGCATGGAAATGGGAGCAGATGACTACATCAGCAAACCATTTACACGCACGGAACTATTGGGGGCGATCGCGGCGAGATTGCAAAAGCAGGCATTTGTCGCCCAACAGTCAGAAAAAAAGCTAGCCGAGTTACGCAGAAGTATTACCGATGCTCTACCGCAAGAACTATTGTTACCTTTAAGCGAAGTCCTAGCTTTTTCTAAAGTCCTAGTTGAAAGTTACGATACAATAAAACCTCAAGAACTATTAGAAACCGCCCAGAATTTACATAATTCTTCTCAACGCCTGCAAAGAATGATTGAGAATTTTATTATGTACGCTCAAATTGAACTATTAGCAACTAATCCTGAAGAACTACAAGCTTTACGCAGTTGTCAAACCCTCAACCCTAGCGATATTATCTTTGCTATAGCAATTCAAAAGGCAAAACAATATCAACGAGAAGCAGATTTAATTTTACAAGTTGCTAATTCTAACGTCAAAATTGCGAAGCGAGACTTGAAAAAAGCGATCGAAGAAATTATCGACAATGCTTTTAAATTCTCTGAAGCTGGCACATCTGTTCATGTCAAAGCTGCCACTGAAAAAGATGGATTCAAAATTAGTATTACTAACTACGGACGCGCTATGTCTAACGAACAAATTGCTAGTATTGGCGGTTATATGCAATTCGAGCGCAAATTTTACGAACAACAGGGTTTAGGCTTGGGTTTAATTTTGGCAAAACGCATCACAGAATTACATGGAGGTAAATTATTTATTGAAAGTGGCGGGACAGAATTGAAAACGACTGTCAGCGTGTTGTTGCAACGTTAGATGTAGAGACGTTGCGTGCAACGTCTCTACATCTTCACGTCGTATATTCAGCGTTAATCTTCACGTAATCGTAGCTGAGATCGCAGCCCCAGGCTATGCCAGAACCGAAACCACTGCCAATGCTGACGGCAATTAAAACGGTTTCGTCTTGAAAGCGATCGCCTCCGCTTTGACGCTCGAAAGCTTGTGTTTCTCCATCTTTAACCGCTAATAATTCGTTGCTCTGGGCAGTACTAACGGTTTCTACTTGAGACTTTTGTGCTGCTTTTTGCTTTAAGTATGCACTAGCAGCAGCGCGATCGAAGTCTAAGGGCTGTCCGTTTTCCATTAAGAGAAAATCTCCTAATTGAATTCTGAGATGTTCCTGCTCGAAAGGTACTCCCGCACGTCCCGCCGCAGCTGCAATTCTACCCCAGTTGGGATCGCGTCCGAAAATGGCTGATTTAACTAGAGAAGAACCAGCGATGGTTTTTGCTACCTGACGCGCGGCTTTTTCGTCGGTTGCCCCTGATACTTGCACTTCAATTAAACAAGTTGCCCCTTCACCGTCGCGGGCGATCGCTTTGGCTAGATGCTGGCACACGGCTGTGAGCATTGCTTCTAATTTTTCTGCCTCTGCACCCATTTCGGTAATTGCTGGGGTGCGCGATTGTCCGTTGGCTAAGGCAATTAAACAATCGTTGGTACTGGTATCGCCATCAACGGTGATTTGGTTAAAACTTTTATCGGCAGCTCGACTCAACATATGTTGCCATAATGCGGGAGAGACAGCCGCATCGCAGGTAACAAAAGCTAACATCGTTGCCATGTTGGGGTGGATCATGCCCGAACCCTTAGCAATACCACCAATTCGCACGGGGCGATCGCCCATTGTTGTTTCTAAAGCAATCGATTTTGTGACTAAATCTGTAGTGACGATCGCTTGTGCAGCCGCATCTCCACCTGTTTCGGAAGCCTCTGCAACTAGTTGGGGAATGCCTGCGTGCATCTTGTCCATCACAATTCTTTTGCCAATTACCCCAGTAGAGGCAAGCAACACCGATTCTGAGGGAATACTCAATGCTTGCCCCAGTGCCATCGCACACTCTAGGGCATCCAACCAGCCTTGAGAACCCGTAGCAGCATTAGCTTGCCCTGCATTGCAAAGAATTGCACGGGCGCTGGGTTTGTCTTGTAACCTTTGCTTGCAGTAATCGACACAAGCAGCACGGACTTGAGATGTGGTAAACACACCTGCGGCGATCGCTTCTACATCTGACAAAATTAGGGCTAAATCTGGTAGTCCTGAAGGCTTTAACCCCGCTCTAATGCCTGCCGCTTTGTAACCCCTTGGCGCAGTGATTCCACCGCTTATCTCATGCCATGCCATGTTGCCTGTCTCCCAACGCATAGCCTGCGATTATATCAGAAGGGGTGAGGGGTAAGGAGTGAGGAGTGAGGGTTTTTGGGAATTAAGGGTGGTGTCAGCTACTAAAACTCCCAGGAAACCGTTCCTTGCACGGTGAATGGTTCGCCATAGAAAACGCGAAGTCTGCTTGTCGCGGCTTCAAAGTAATCTGCGTCAAAGAGATTCCTAAAATTTAGAGCAGCTCTGAAGCGATCGCGCTTGTAAAAAATCGAGGCATCAGTGCGAAAATAGCTAGGAAGTTGAAATGTATTAGCCAAATCGCCTTGCTGTTCTCCTACAAAATATAATCCCAAGCCAAAGCCTAACCCTTGCAAAGAACCTTGTTGAATTTCATAGGTTGTCCATAAGTTAAAAGCATTTTCAGGAGTACTACTCAGGCGATTATCAACATCAAAAGTTTCATCTTCTGTAATTCGCGCATTTGTGTAAGCATAGCCACCAAATACGTTCCAACCTGGTAGAATTTCACCCGAAATATTTAGTTCAATACCTTGGCTCTTTTGCTTGCCTGTTTGGATAGAAAAACCCTCATTGATTGGGTCATCGGTTAACACGTTAGAGCGGCTTAGATCGTATAAGGCAAGAGTTGCAGATAGTCGATCATTCAAATCTGCTTTAACTCCAACTTCGTATTGCGTTCCCCGTTCTGGTTGAAATTGGCTGCCATCAAAGGATCTGCCGATTGCTGGTGTAAAAGATCGAATATAGCTGGCATAAAGAGAAATCGGCTCAATTGGTTGGTAAACGATACCTAGACGGGGACTAAAAGCATCTCCAGTTTGCTCTTGTTCTGTGTCTTCAATGAAATCTTCTGTGGTTTGCTTAAAGGTATCAAATCGACCACCCAATAGTAACTTAAGATTGTCTGCTAACGTAATTTGGTCTTGAATATAAATGCCCAGTGAATCTGTCAGCGTAGAATCATCACCCCTAGTAGTAATAGAACCTAGCGGTTGACCGTATACGGGATTAAAAAGGTCAAGTGGTGCAGCAGTTCCAGTGTTACGCTGTTGTCGGTATTCATTTAGCCGATATAGATCGACACCAAATAGAAGTTGGTGTTGAATAGAACCAGTGGAAAAATTCCCCAAGACATTTGTGTCTAAGTTAAAAGTGTTGTCGTCAAATTCACCAAGCTCATAGCCACGGTTGAGGGTGCGATTATCAGGAGCGAGGCTTGTAGCAAATAAAAATTCTCGATTAATTCGATACAGGGTGGCGAGAAAGCTATTTCTGATTGACCAATTCTTACTCAATTTGTGTTCGAGACGATAGCCAATTTTACTCGTTGTAACTTTCATGGTATTATCGCCACCAGTAGAAGATTCACTAAAATTTAAGTTACGTGGTAATCTGCCAATACCAGTAGGTAAAACCGTACCAACCGCAGGTAGACCCAGCAAGAAGAACAAGTCCCATTCGCGGTACTCTGCTTCTAAGGTCAGCTTTGTATTTTTACCAATATCAAAGCTTAAAACGGGTGCAATAAAGAAAATTTTATCTTGTTGGAAATCAATAAATCCTTTGTTATCTTGATAGGCAGCATTGAGTCGGTAGGCAATTGTTTTAGAGCTGTTTAATGGTCCAGACAAATCGATCGCGCCTCGATAAAAGTCATAGTTGCCGATCGTCCCTTCAACCGCATAGAATGGCTCGCGCAGTGGCTGTTTTGTCACAATGTTAATCGTTCCCCCTGGACTCCCCAAACCAAATAATACTGAAGCTGGACCTTTCAATACTTCAACGCGATCGATATTGGCGAACTCAAGCCCAAACCCTCCACGCGGATCTCTCAATCCGTTACGCAAGAGATTTCCAGTAAAGCCAGAAGACTGAAACCCTCGAATAGTTACTGCCCCGTCTCTAACATAAGATGCTCTGGTTCCAGTCACGCCGCTGACATTGCGGGTAGCATCCTCTAAACTGTTGATATTTTGGTCGCGCAGCACTTCTTGCGGTACTACCTGGATTGATTGTGGAATATCGCGTAAAGGCGTGTCAGTTTTAGTGCCAGTGCTGGTATCTGTAACACTATATCCATCTTGCTCGCCCGTCACCACAATTTCCATTTCTTCCCCTGGCGCTGTATCTGCTGGTTCGGGTGCAGCTGGTGGAGTGCTTTCGCCTTCTGCCTCTGGTGTCGTTGCTTCTGGCTGGGTAGGAGTTTGCGGTATGGTTGGAGGTGATACGGGTGTTTGAGCTGTAGGAGCGGCGGGGGCGGCTAAACTGAGAATGCTATTGCCATTACTCTGCCTCACCTTTGCTGTTGGCAATCCTTCAGAACCGATCGCAGTTATCCGAATACCATTGTTTCCTTGTGGAGTAACGCTAACAACCGCAATTCCAGTGTTGGGGTTTTCTTGACGAAAGCTGTTGCCTTCTGGTAAATCTAAGCGAGCATTGGTAATGTTGGCAACAAAAGTTTTTCCATAACCGGAAGTCACAATACTGAGTGGCTGCTTGCTTGTAGTTTCCAAGAATATTTCCAAACCACTATCCGTTTGGTTCAGTCGCACGCTTGTAACGGTTACGGGCGATGGAATACTTATGCTTGACTGAGCAAAAACTCGTACCTGTACGACTGGAACGATCGAAAGAGAAAACACACCTGCTAGAAATAGCGATCGCCACCACAATTTCAACATCACTCACACCAAACTGAGAAGAATTGTCAAAAACAATACAGGATGGTAAGCGCGATCGAAAGATATTTTGGCGGTTGGAGGAACTTTTTTTGAGCGCTAGAAGAACTTTTTTCGCTGCATCTGATAAGTCTTAGGATTGAAACCAAATTTTTTTCTAAATGCCTCCGCAAAATAGCTTTGATTGTTAAATCCCACGGCAGCAGCAACTTCAGCTACTTTCATTTCTTTAGTTTCTAACAGTTGACGCGCTTGCTCTAGCCGATAGTGGTGCAGGTAAGCAAAGGTAGGTTTGCCAAAACAAGTGCGAAATCCCTCTTTAAGCGCGCGGCTATTTAGCCCTACTTGTTGCGCTAGGTCTATCAACGATGGCGGATTGTCAAGTTTTCGTAATAAAATTTCTCTAGCATGGTGAATTCTCTCCACTACATCAGGCTTTAAGGAGTAAGATTCGCCGCTACCTTTCCAGATTTCTATTTCCTCCACAACTACCATTGCCATCAATTCTAGGGCTTTGCTTTCTAGGTATAACCGTTTGGCAATTCCTTGATAGGGACACTGTACAATTTGCCGCGCCACTCTTTGCATTGCCAGTGAAGCATTTCCCCTACGACAGTAATGTTCCCGATCTAACTGTCCGATCCACGGCTGCAATGCTGGTGGTAATTCTCCTGCCTGGTTACTGGCAAAAGAGTACAGCACCTCTGGCTTTATATGTACGATCGCTTCCAGATAGGGTTGCCTATCCGAACAATCACAAGTTCTATGCGGATCGATGCCAATTCCAAATAACCCATATTCGCCGCTACCAATAGATGCGCGACGATCCTCATGTCTACCTGAAAAATGAAAGTGATACTGGATGTCCTGTCGTTCCTGTTCGGGGTGTTTTGTCACCATGCGATCGCGTAACTGAAGATCTCCAATCGTCAACTCTAGTCCCTGTCGCAGTTTAATTTCCCGCCAGTAGCCCTGTCCTAGCGGTTGTGGATACTTGTACATCACATCCAACGGATCGTCAGGATCGGGGTGTTGCGTTAGCGAAGCTGACCGAAGGTATCGCTCCACAGTCTCCTGAAATAGGTCGTTGAGGGCTTGCTGGGAGATAGTGATAGTCATGAGGGTTCAGCCATGCAGATAAGAGGCTTTGAGGATTAATAAGAAATTATCGCATTAAAGCCTTTTGGCGATCGCCTCATGCGTTACCAACAGGAAAGCTAGTTAAAATTCCCAACCAACGGAGCCAACGATCGTAAAGGGCGCACCTCTTTCAAGAAAAAATCTTCCTGAGCCAGAGCTGATATAGTCCGTATCAAACAGATTACGGATATTGATCGCCGCATTAAACTGACCTCTGCGGTAATAAAGCGCGGCATCGGTACGGAAGTAATCGTCAATTTTAAACGAGTTATCTAAATCTCCTTGCCGCGCCCCCACGTAAAATAGTCCTAAGCCAAATCCCAAACCTTGCAAACTGCCCGACTGGATCTCGTATGTTGTCCACAGACTAGCTTGATTCTCTGGCACGCCTACCAATCGATTACCGACTGGAAAGGTGTTATCCTCAGTCACTTCTGCATCAGTATAGGCGTATGAAGCGATCGCCTTCCACCCTGGCAAAATCTCCCCCGCAATATCCAACTCAATTCCTTGACTTCGTTGCTTCCCAGTCTGTATGGACAACTGGGGGTTGTTCGGATCGTCTGTTATCACATTTGTCTTGGTGAGATGGTACGCCGCTAAAGTCGTGGAAAGCCTACCTTCTAACCAATCTGCTTTAATGCCCACTTCGTACTGAGTGCCCCTGGTTGGATCGAATCCTAAAGCACTAGCACCAGAGCCAGTTTGGGCGCGAAAGGAGCGACTGTAGCTGGCGTAGAGAGAAATCGTATCACTGGGTTGATACACTAACCCAATCCGAGGACTGAAGGCTCCGTCATATCTTTCTGATTCATCCGTTGGATTTTCTAGGCTGAAATCAATAGTTTCAAGCGAGCTGGATATCCAATCATAACGACCGCCAATCAGTAGTTTGACGCGATCGCCAAGCGCGATCTGATCTTGAAGGTAAAGCCCGTAAGAATCAACTTGGTTCTCAAATTCAAAAAATGGCTCAGATTCAGGTTCTGGAATATCGTAGTTGGGGTTGAGGATATCTAGAACTGGTAGATTTGTGAAAAGACCCTGATAACTATCAGTAAAATCATTGAAATCAAAGCCGAAAAGTAGCTGATGTGAAATCGATCCTGTATTAAACTTACCCAGTAGATCGATCTGTGCAAAATAGTTTTTGTAGCCGTAGTCGGCGTCATAGCCTTCTATGGTGGCGAAGCGATCGTCTTCGATGGCAGTAGCATATATTTGTGTGTCTTTCGTATCAGCGTCCAATGCCGCAAAAGCACTACGAATTTGCCAGTTGTCATTAAATTCATGAGTTAGCGTGTAGCCAAATCTTTGAGCAGAGATATCAACATCTTGTAAATCGGGATAGCTAATATAGCGATTTCGAGGGGTAAGACTACCATCACTCAGAAGCGCACTGGAGCCTTCGGGAGGATTGCCAGAAAAGTCCGTGTACTCGTAGTACAAATTCAAATTTGTTCGCTCGCCTAATTTCCAGGTAATTGAAGGTGCGATCGTAGTTTCGTCTGTGTTGACAAAATCTTGAAAACCGTCTGTACTTTCATAACCAGCGATGAAGCGATAGAGCAAATTTTTATCTTCTGTCAAAGGTCCTGATAAATCTATTTTAGGTTGATAAAAGTTACGGTTTCCCACTTCAAATTCAAGATTGTAAAAAGGTTCGCTCAGGGGTTGTTTAGTGGTCACGTTGACAATTCCACCTGGTTCTAAACCGCCAAACAGAACTGAGGCTGGTCCTTTGAGGACTTCCACTTGTTCAATTGTTCCAATTGGACTGCTGAGGATGTAGAAATTAGGAGCATCTCGATAGCCATTACGAAAATTTCCATCCTGCTGAAATCCTCTAATGATTCTACCTCCCGCAGATGAACCGGATATGCTTCCGGCACCAACAACGCCACTAACCGTTTCCAATGCCTGGGTTACATTTCTCACATTGCGGTCTTCAATCACCTGTTGCGGCACTACCTGAATCGATTGGGGGATGTCGCGCAAGGGCGTGTCTGTTTTGGTAGCAGTTGAGGCATTAGGGACGCTATATCCAGTTTCTTCTTGTTCGCCTGTCACCACAATTTCTTGTTCCTCGTCCCCTGCTGCCGTTCCATCTTGTGGTGCGGGTGCTTGTGGTGCGGGTGCTTCCCCTTGTGCTTCTGGTGTAGATTCCCCTGGTTGAGTCGGAGGTTGAGGCGGTGCGGTTTCCCCTTCTGGTGGCGCTGGTATGGGTGTTTGAGCTGTGGGAGCAGTAGGAGCAGTTAAACTAAGAATACTATTGCCATTACTCTGCCTTAATTTTGCTGTTGGCAATCCTCCAGAACCGATCGCTATTACCCTAATCCCATTTGCTCCTTGTGGAGTGACGCTGACAACTGCAATTCCTGCGGTGGGGTTGTCTTGACGAAAGCTTTTTTCTTCTGGTAAGGCTAGTTGTGCGTTAGGAATATTGGCAACATAAGTTTTTCCATAGCCGGAAGTTACGACAGATAAAGACTCAGAGCTGGTAGTTTCTAGTAAGACTTCCAAACCACTAGCAGTTTGGTTCAGCCGCACGCCTGTGACTGTAACAGGCGATCGCATCTCGATGGCAGACTGGGCAAAAACCCGATCTTCTACGCATACTACAGGAACGATCGAAACAGAAAACACACCCGCTAGAAATAGCGATCGCTGCCACAGTTTCAACATCACTCACACCAAAATGAGAAGAATTGTCAGAAACATTACCAAACTGGTTGATGTAATTTGAAGGCTTTTTTATCGCTAGGCGGATTACTTTTTGTCGCTAGACGGATTTTTTGTGTTGCATTTGATACTGCTTTGGACAAAGACCGAATTTTGTTCTAAAGGCTGCGGCGAAGTAGCTCTGACTGCGAAACCCAACAAGATCGGCAATTTCTGACACTTTCATTTCTCCAGTTTCTAGGAGTTGACGGGCTTGTTCCAGCCGATAGCAATGCAGGTAGCTAAAGACTGTTGTGCCAAAACAGTGACGAAATCCTAACTTGAGCAGATAATCATTTAAACCCACTGCTCTTGCTAATTCGATTAATGAAGGCGGGTTATGCAATCGTTTCAGCAAAATATCTCTAGCATGGTGAATTCTTTCTATCACATCTGGCTTGAACAGGTGAGGACTGGATTTCTTATCCTGGATTTCCAGTTCTTGTCCAACCAACATCGCCATCAACTCTAAAGCTTTGGCTTCCAAATACAAACGCTTGGCAACTCCCCGATAGGGACATTGCAAGATTTGCCGCGCTACTGTTTGCATGGCTAATGTTGCAGTTTTGCAGTGATAGTAACACCGCTGATGTGGCTGCCGAATCCACTGTTGCAACTCTGAAGCTAATTGCCCATCTCGATCGCCTGCAAAAGAGTACAATAAGTCGGGCTGCATGAAAATAATCAGCTCCAGATAGGGCTGTCGATCTGAATCATCAACTGTCTTTTTCGGCTCTAGTCCACTGCCAGAAAAAATGTATTGTCCTCCACTAATGGATGTGTATTTATCCTCATGTTCGCCTGAAAAATGAAAGTGATACTCTAACCACGGATGTTCCTGTTCTGGGTATGTTATTAGCAGGCGATCGTGCATTTGGATACTTCCGATCTCCAACTCCAATCCTTGACGCAGATAAATTCTCCGCCAGTAACCCTGTGCTAACTGTCGCGGGTATTTGTAAACCACATCTAGCGGATCGTCTGGATCGGGGTGTTGAGAATGCTCTACTGTCTCACCAAATAAGTCTTCGTATGCTTGCTGAGAAATGGTGATAGTCATGACAACGGAGGCATAGAACTTAATAAGAAATTATCTCATTAATTCCTTTTTCTACTTGAAGCGATCGTAGCTTTTTCAGTTATCAGTTATCAGTTATCAGTTACTTGCGCTCGGAATGCAGGGGAGAAAAACAAGAAAGCCTCTTGCCAACTACCAACTACCCATTACTACTATTCACTGCTCGCTGAAAAAAGCCAAAAAAAAAGAGAGTCAGTTCGGTGACTCTCCCAATCATCAGGGTGCATCTACTCAGTAGAATATAACAGGTGGTGTGTAAAGAATCTTACGGCTTTCTACGGGATTTTCTTAAAGATCCGATGAAGAATTGCTGTTTTTGGAGGAAGCAGAGAGCAGCGAGCAGGGAGCAGTAACCAGTTATCAGTTATTAGTGGCTAGTAAAAGCGCGGCTGGAGACTAGAAAAAATTCCAGCTACTAGCCACCAGCCACTCATCAATACCCAACAACTACCAACTACCAACTACCTATTACCCATTGAGCTTTTCCGCTAACAGTTGGTTTGTCAGTTTCGGATCTGCCCTTCCGCCTGTTTGCTTCAGCACTTGCCCAACAAAAAAGCCGAGAAGCTTGGTTTTGCCGTTACGGTACTGTTCTAGTTCTTTGGGATTGGCAGCAATGACTTGCTCTACAATCGCTTCTATGGCGCTGCGATCGGAAATTTGAATTAATCCTTTACGTTCTACTAACTCCTTCGCCGAACCACCTTGAGCTAGCAGTTCAGGCAAGATATCTTTAGCAATTTTGCCGCTGATTGTATTGCCTTCAATCAACTGAATCAATTCGGCAAGAGTATTTGGTTTGAGGGCAAGTTCGGTAATGTTGAGCTTATTGCTATTTAAGTAAGCTGCAATATCTCCCATAATCCAGTTAGCAGCTTGTTTTGCCGAGGCTCCAGCCGCCACAGTTGCTTCAAAATATTCCGCTACCGCTCGCTCATCGGTTAGTACGCGGGTGTCGTAAGCGGAAAGTCCCAGTTCGCTTTCATAGCGATGGCGTTTTTGGGCTGGTAATTCTGGCAACTCAGCACGCCATTTTTCTAACTGTTCTTTGGAAACTTCAATCGGCGCTAAATCCGGTTCGGGGAAATAGCGGTAGTCGCTAGAACCCTCTTTAGTCCGCATACTAACAGTGCGTTGGCTGCCTTCTTCCCATAGCCTGGTTTCTTGAACAATTCTTTCTCCAGACTCTACAGCCGCAATTTGCCGTTCGATCTCGTATTCAATCGCCCGTTGAATGGCGTTGAACGAGTTCATATTTTTAATTTCTACCTTCGTGCCAAACTCTTTTTGTCCGACAGGACGCACGGAGATATTGACATCGCAACGTAAAGAGCCTTCTTGCATGTTGCCGTCACTGACATCCAAATAGCGCAAGATCCGGCGTAGTTCTTGGGCGTATTCCGCCGCTTCTTGTCCAGAACGCATATCGGGTTCTGAGACAATTTCCACCAAAGGCACGCCAGCACGATTGTAGTCTACTAAAGAGTAAGTAGAACCAGACAGGCGATCGCTACCCCCGTGTACTAACTTGCCTGCGTCTTCTTCCATGTGCAAGCGCGTAATCCCAATTCGCTTACTGATAGGGTTGTTATCCGCATCGAGAAGTTCGATTTCTAACCAACCGTGTTCGGCAATTGGCAAGTCATACTGAGAAATTTGATAATTCTTCGGTAAGTCGGGATAAAAATACTGTTTGCGATCGAACTTGCTATAAGGTGCAATTTGGCAATTTAACGCCAAACCCGCCTTCACTGCGTATTCCAATACCTTCTCATTCAATACGGGCAACACTCCAGGTAAACCCATACAAATCGGATCGATATTTGTATTTGGAGGCGAGCCAAACTCTGTAGAACTGCTAGAAAAAATTTTCGTATTCGTATTCAGCTGGCAATGGGTTTCTAAACCAATAATCGCCTCATATTTAGTTTTTGTCGGTGCAGCAGTAGTCATATCTTTTATTTGCCGCTGTGATTGTAATACTTTCCAATCTTTACACTTCTCTGGTTTTTGGTCACGCAAAGACGCAAAGGCGCTAAGAATCTTTTGCGTCTTCGCTACGCCAGTCGCGGGACTCGGGGGAAACCCCCGCACGGCGCTGGCTCGTCTTTGCGTGACATTTTCTCAGACAAACTTTAACTAAGTGATACTGCAATAATATCACATTGACATTATGAACGAACTAATTATATCGTTGTGATATCACATTAAAATCAGGTAACAAAAATCTATGGAGCGATTAAAGGAGCGTCCTGCCTTTAAGGTTGATGGTTTTGTGGCGTTGGTAGTATTAGGTGCGATCGCAATTTTGGCTATTTGGTGGCTGTGGACGACTATCCACGGATGGGAGGCAATCTTAGGTAGAACTCTGAAAATTACCGATTTTCTGGGAGAAGACACCGCAGCAGAAATAAGTGCATGGCTGGGAGCAACTCTAATTGCAGTCGTTATCCCTACATTTTCAGGCTTCTTTACGGTGGAACCAAACCAAGCAGTTGTAGTAACATTTTTGGGTCGTTACGCTGGTAGCGTTAGAGAAGCAGGATTTTGGTGGACTAACCCTTTTACCCGCAAACGCAAGATTTCATTGCGAGTACGCAACTTTAACAGCAAAATTCTCAAAGTCAATGACGCTCAAGGTAGCCCAATTGAAATTGCAGCCGTGGTAGTTTGGCAAGTTGTAGATTCTGCCAAATCCTATTTTGAAGTAGACGACTACGAAGAATTTGTTGCCATCCAAAGTGAAACGGCAATTCGTGCCTTAGCGATCCGCTACCCTTATGACACAGGTGATGATGAGAGTATACCTTCGCTGCGAGGCATTCCTGACGAAGTAGCGCGATCGCTGCAACAAGAATTACAAGCACGGTTAGAAGTTGCGGGGGTAGAGATTATTGAAGCTAGGCTTTCTCACCTTGCCTACGCGCCAGAAATTGCTCAAGCAATGCTCCGCCGCCAACAAGCTAAAGCAATAATTGACGCTCGACGGCAGATTGTAGATAGTGCTGTAGGGATGGTTGACGAAGCATTGAGAAGGTTAAGCGAACAACAAATCGTCGAATTGGATGAGGAACGCAAAGCTACGATGGTGAATAATTTACTTGTGGTTTTAACCTCGGAACAAAACGCTCAGCCTGTAGTCAATACTGGTAGTTTGTATACATGAGTCAAAAAAAAGATTCTTGCTGCGTCTAGATCTAAAACTGTATGAAGTATTAGAAAAATGGTCGGCTGACGAACTCAGAAGTGTCAATGCTCAAATTGAATACTTACTCACAGACGCGGCAAGAAAAACGGGAAGATGGAAGGAAGATCGGCACAAGAAAGTTTCTGAATCTCTCCCAGAAAATACAGATTCGGAAGATTTAGAGTGATGAGGATATCGAGATGTTTAGTTCAAAATATCGAAGTTTTAGCAACGAAATTTCGATCGTGCTGAAACTACTTCAGACAAATCCCCAAAAAGCCGATTGTGAAGAGTACATTTTGAAGTTTAAACAAATTTGAAGATTTTGTTAACCAACCTACTCTTCCAGAGCTGAAATGCCATACTTCTGCTAATAATGGCGATTGACGTTTATTTTCAGGCTATTTATGAGTAACAACGGGAATCAGGCTCAGCTAGATTTAATTGAATCCTCTCCACACGCAGGTCAGAGATATTGGGGTTTGGTTGAGGTAATAGAAGAAGGAGAAAATTATCGAATTAATCGGATTGAAATTAAACCGAAGCACCGCATAAAATCGCAAATTCACTACCATCGCAGCGAACATTGGGTTGTTGTTTCTGGTACGGCTAAAGTTAATTGCGGTGATGATGAGAAGTTACTACATCGCAATGAGTCAACATACGTACCTGTAGCAACGCTACACAGTATTGAAAACCCTGGGGCAATTCCTCTAATTTTACTAGAAATTCAAAATGGCGAATATATGGGTGAAGATGATACCGAACGTCCTTACGATTTGACTTAAGATTATCTACCTGCGAAATCAATTCTTCATCTCTCATATTCACCACACTGCTGAATTAATTTCGCCACTAAACCCGTCCAACCCGTCTGATGATTTGCCCCTAAACCCGCACCATTATCACCATGAAAGTATTCGTGAAACATAATTAAATTGTGCCAGTGTGGATCGGTTTGGAACTTTTCTAGATCTCCATAAACTGGTCTTTTCCCCGATTCATCTTGCAGAAATATTTTAATCAGTCTTTGCGACAATTCCTGAGAAACTTCCCAAAGGTTCATTTCGCGACCCGAATCAGTGGGAAACTCAATTTTAAAATTATCACCTAAATAATAATGAAACTTTTGTAATGCCTCAATTATTAGGTAGTTAATCGGAAACCAAACGGGACCTCGCCAATTAGAATTACCACCAAACATGGCATTACTTGATTCTGCTGGTTCGTATTTGACATGATATTCTTGTCCGTCTAATTTCATGGAATAGGGATGAGAAGCATGATATTTAGATACGGAACGAATACCGTAGGGACTTAAAAATTCGTTCTCATCTAGCATTGTTTTCAAAATGCAGCGCAACTTATTTTCTGCTTCCGTTCCTCCTGGTGGTTTATAACAAATTGCTAATAGCCTTCTTGCACCAATTCCTTTTGTTTCCATACAAGCAACATTTTGACGCAGATCGGGGCGATTGTTAATAAACCACTCCATGCGTTTTTTAAAACCAGGCAATCGTTCTAAAACGTCTGGTTCTAAAGTTTCAACAGCCAATAAGGGAATCAGTCCTACAAGACTTCGCACTTTCAGGACTATATCCCCATCAGCGGGAACGTGGAGCATATCGTAATAAAAACTATCGTCTTTATCCCACAAACCTTTGCGTTCCTCTCCCATACTATTCATCGCATCAGCAATGTAGAGGAAATGCTCGAAAAATTTACTGGCAGTATCTTCATAGGCGGGATTTTCTTTAGCTAATTCTAACGCGATCGCCAGCATATTTAAACAGTACATACCCATCCAACTCGTACCATCTGACTGCTGTAAATAGGCATCAGTAGGAACTTGGGTACTGCGATCGAATACTCCTATATTATCCATTCCCAAAAACCCGCCTTGAAAAACATTTTTACCAGCAATATCTTTGCGATTTACCCACCAGGTAAAATTGAGTAATAGCTTTTGAAATACCCGTTCTAAAAATAAGCGGTCGGCGCGTCCGTAGATCTTTTGTTCGATCTTATATACGCGCCACGTCGCCCAAGCATGAACGGGCGGATTGACATCGCTAAAATTCCATTCGTAAGCTGGTAATTGCCCGTTAGGATGTAAATACCATTCTCGCGTCAAACGACTTAATTGACGCTTGGCAAAATCAGGATCGATAATGGCAAGAGGAATGACATGAAAGGCTAAATCTCAAGCTGCATACCAGGGATATTCCCACTTATCGGGCATGGAAATAACATCATCGTTAAATAGATGAATCCAATCAGTATTTCTCACGTTTTGTCGCGATTTTGCTGGTGTAGGATGAGCCGGATCGCCTTGCAGCCATTCATGGATGACATAATAATAATATTGTTTAGCCCATAGCATCCCCGCAAAAGCCTGTCGCTGGATATTGCGTCGATCTGGTGTTAATTGACAAGGAGAAGTAATGCGATCGTAAAACTCGTCTGCTTCTTGAATGCGAGTTTGAAATATTTGCTCGAAATCTTTACCAAATGGGGTAACTAAATAAGGAGAGTCGCACAGACGTAGGCAAATAGTTACGGTTTCACCTGCGGCAATATTTAGGTTATAATTGGCTGCAAATTTAGTACCAATTTGTTGAGGATCGATCGCGGTTTTATCGCGATTAATAAGATAATCGTTAATTCCGTCTTTGACAAAATCAGATTTATTTTCGACCCCGAACAATTTTTGGTAGTTCGTATCATTCTCAGTAAATAATAACTCTGCTGTACCTTCACAATACAACCAGCGATCGCCTAAACTAGGATGAGTAGATTCGATAATACTCAGATTGCTATCTTGATGCAGCTTTTTCAGTCTGGGTTTAGCGGTTTCGGCTCGTCCCCAAGCCCAAGTATTGCGAAACCATAATGTAGGCAATAAATATAAATTTCTAGTTTCCAAAGCACGATTAGCGATACTAATTTTAATTAAAATATCTTCAGGTGTATTTTTGGCATATTCAACAAAAACATCAAAATAAGTGTTATTGTCAAATATTCCTGTATCAAGTAATTCAAATTCACGATCGCGCTTGCTGCGATTTTGATTTTCTGTCACTAATTGAGTATAGGGAAAAGCTTGCTGAGAATATTTATAGAGATATTTCATGTAAGAGTGAGTGGGAGTATTGTCAAGGTAAAAGTAACATTCCTTGACATCTTCGCCGTGATTGCCTTCATTACCAGTTAAACCAAACAGCCTTTCCTTTAAAATTGGATCGACACCATTCCAAAGCGCGATCGCAAAACACAAGCGTTGGTGATTGTCGGAAATACCTGCAATTCCATCTTCACCCCAGCGATAAGCGCGAGAACGCGCTTGTTCGTGAGAAAAATAATCCCAAGCCGAACCATCAGCACTGTAATCTTCGCGGACTGTTCCCCATTGTCGTTCGCTTAAATACGAACCCCAGCGCCGCCAGTGTGCTTTGCGATCGCGGTCTTCTTGTAATCTTTGTTCTTCTTGAGTCATGATGAGAATGAGGAATAGAGGATATGGGAGACAAAGAAAATTAGTAATTTTTGACTTTCTTACATAACGTCTTTGTTTTTTGTTCTCACTCGCTGATATAATTCTTTCATCACCGTAATAAAGGAAGTATCTTTTTGCCAAAAAGCGGGATAGTCCCCCTGTTTTTTCACGACAATTGCTGGAATAATTGCTGGTTCGGCAACTTCAATATTTGATGGTAAGCGCTTAGTTCCAAGCCAGAATTCTCTAGAATGCATCTGCTCGGTTACAGGCACTTGTTCGAGTTTTGTATAGTAAGATGTTTCTGCTACTAAAGGAGTTTCTTTAGTAGTTAATTCGGCAGATAAAATTTGTCCTAAAGGAGATTTCACGAGTTCTGACTGCAATTCTTCCTTAGATAAACCCCTCAATTCAAATAAGAGAAATGGGTTATGGTCGAGTTGAGATGCAACTAAGTAATAAACACCTGCAATATGTTTGCAAGGGTTAGCATAATCGGGACAACTACAGCTCGTTTTAAAGTCTTTTCTACTATGCGGTAGTAAATGCAATCCTAAGTCAGCAAAAGCTGAGTCAATACTGTCTGGCACTTCATTCATTAACAACTTTGATACAAAACTTGCTTTAGAAGAAACGTATTTAATTGCCTTTGACCAACTCGCTTTGTCAATTGGAGTAATTTCGATTTTTGTATCGTATTTTGGTTCTTTATATACCCCAAAATAGGGATTTATCGAACCTCTCACCTTAGCCGTAATTTTGTTGCCGTCAATTTTATATTCAATGATTTTACCATTGCTAGCATAGGAACGTCCGCGCCCCAGCCTACCAGAATCGCTGAATGCTTCTAAGGCTTCAATGAAACGTTTTCCCCACCAAGTTCGACTGAATTTAGCCACGATCGCTACTCCAATATTGCAGTTTTATTTAATGCAATTAGTTGTTTAAATGCTTCATTATCGAGTTCTGTCAGCCAAGACTCATCATTACCAACAATCGCAGAAGATAGCTTTTTCTTATCGGCGATCATTTGGTCGATGCGTTCTTCTAACGTACCCATTGCAACGAATTTATGTACGAAAACATTCTTCTTTTGACCGATCCGAAAAGCTCTATCTGTCGCCTGATCCTCTACTGCGGGGTTCCACCAGCGATCGAAGTGAAAAACATGATTGGCTTTAGTCAGAGTGATTCCCACTCCTCCCGCTTTTAAAGATAGAATAAATACCGATGGTTCTGTTTCAGGGTCTTGAAACTCGGCGATCGCTTCTTCTCTTTTATTACGGTTTGTCCCACCGTGAATGTAATAAGTATTGTAATGACAATTGTGCTTCAAATACTTTTCTAAAGGGTCGCAAATTTCTTTAAATTGACTGAAGATCAACATACTTTCTCCTTCAGCAATCGCCTCTTCTACCATTTCTATTAAACGGCTAAGTTTGTGCGATCGCTCTGGAGAAAATTCGCTACTATCTTGTAAAAACTGTGCCGGATGATTGCAGACTTGTTTGAGTTTCAATAAAGTCGATAGAATTAGCCCTTTGCGTTGAATTCCCTCTGATTCTTCAATTTGCTTTGAGACATCTTTTACGACAGCTTCATAGAGCGAAGCTTGTTCTTTTGTCAAGTTACAATATAAATTTTGTTCGACTTTATCCGGTAAATCATTAATAATCGATTTATCAGTTTTGACTCGCCGTAAAATAAACGGTTCGACTAGTTTCTTTAAACTACTAGATTTGACTTTACTATTATCTTTTTGAATTGGGATTTCAAACGATTTCCGAAATTGTGCTTCTTTTCCCAAATAACCTGGATTGAGAAAATTGAAAATCGACCATAAATCTAATAAGCGGTTTTCTACAGGCGTTCCCGTTAAAGCTAGTCGATGTTTAGCTTGTAATTTTAAAACGGCACGAGTTTGAGCTGCTTTCGGATTTTTGATATTTTGGGCTTCATCTATTACTATGCGCTGCCACGTTACACTACTTAAAAGTTTTTCATCTTTACGAGCAAGAGTAAATGAAGTAATTACCACATCGTGGTTGAGGCAGGTGGCTTTAAATTCAGCTTCATCTTTGAGGCGATCGCTACCATGATGTACCATTGCTTGTAGATGTGGTGCAAATTTAGCAATTTCCCGCAGCCAATTTCCTACGACTGATGTAGGTGCAATTAATAAAGTTGGTGGTGTAGCAATCGCTTCTTTTTCATTGATGATTCTGGTAATCACTTGTACCGATTTTCCCAGTCCCATATCATCAGCTAAACATCCGTTGATCCCTAAAGCTTCTAAATATTGCAGCCAAGCTACACCACGTTTTTGATATTCCCGTAAAGTACCTTGCAACTGCGGCGGATCTGAAATTGGTTCTAGCTTGCTTTTGTCCTGCAACTTCGCCATCATTGTTGCTAAAGCATCATCGTGGTCAACTTCTAATTCATCTTCTGATGCTGCTAATTTCATTAAATCGAGTAGCGACATTTCTGGCTGTTCTTTAGCTTGAGATTGCCAAAATTCCAACATTTGCCGCATTTTATCTTGGTCTAATTCTATCCACTGACCCCGAAATTGTACGAGCGGGGTTTTAGCATTAACAAGTTGCTGCCATTCTTTTTGCGTGACAGCCTCACCGCCAATTGCCAATTCGTATTGATACTGTACTAGAGAGTCTAGACTGAAATATCCCTGGTTTGCAGTTGTCGATTTAGCGCCGCGTGAAGACGTTTTGAGACGAATCTTGGCGCGACGACGACCTTCAGGAGTCCACCAAGCAGGAACGATAACTTTGTAGCCTGCATCTTCTAATACCCAGGCGTTTTCTTTGAGAAATTCAAAGGCTTGTGTCAAACTTAGTTGTAACCCAATCGGGCGATCGGTTTCTAATCCCTCCCAAAGCAAAGAATACATTCTTGCTGCGTATCCCAAATTCAATAACAAATCGGCTTCAAAATCCGTACCCAAATGTTTAAACCAAGCTTTTTTAGCTCTTTGGTTCATACCCCAATAATCGGATAGCGATAGCTTTAAAGAAGGGTCTTGTTTTGCCGCTACTAAAAAGTCAATTTTCCAATTATCTACGCGATCGGCTGGCGCTTCCTGGAGTTGAAAACAGAGGTCAAAAGGGGTAGCAGTTTGGGTACGGGTAATTTTTTCTTTCCAGGCGTACCACTGTTTGTATTCTATTAAAGCGCGATCGCTTTGTTGGGGAGTATTGTTAGATTGAAAGCATTTTTGCAGCAAGGAATTAGAGATTAAGCTATCAAATGCAGCCGTGGAAGGGGTATGAGTTATAATGTCTCGCAGTAGATATTCGGAAAAGTGTCGCAGCAAAGTTTCTGGAGTAAAAAACTCCACGCGATCGCTCGAAGTTGCCCGTCCCACCGTGCAGATAGCTGGCATATAATCAACATATTTTTGGACGATCGCATCGTATTGTTCGGAGACTATTTCCCAAGCTGGATAAATTTCAAATCGATTAGCTGTCTGTTTGCGTTTACTTTTGGTTGCTGGCAGTTCGCAATATTTCAGCGCTGGGATATATTGGTCTTTGAGGATAATTTCTTTAAAAGCTTGGGTGTAGTGATACCAAAATACTAAATCCGAACCAAATTGAATTTCATCAGCATTATTTAAAGCTAAAAAATGAATGTCGTTGAGCAGTTTAATAATATGACTGACTTGACTATAGCTGTAACTGTTTGTTTTGACGCTGGTATTAACTAGGTAACAAGCAATTGCCCAATATGCAAATCCTTCATTTTCTAGCTCGATGTCATCAAGATATCTGGCTAATTCTGGTGAAGGAAGGGGGCGATCGCTTGCAGTTGGTAGGGCAAAGTATTTAGTAGAAATGCGATCGTTCGTCTTGCTATAAGTAGCTGAGGCAATTCCCAATTGCTCAGTTAAGAAGGCTTCTAGATCTGCTGAAGCCAATTGAAAAGGATGGGTGCGCCGATCGGTGTTGCGACGTTTTTGGACAGTTGAAGTTTCTACCCACAGGTAAAATGCACCATCTTGAATGAAATCAGCTTCGGCAGAGGGAATCCAAGTACCGTGGATGATTTTCATGGATAGATACCAGGTTTTTAATGTGGTGGATTGGCAGGGGGTGTTTGTGCAGCTGTGGGCGTTGGTGATGGCGTAATGCTACCAGACTCGTAATCGCTAGGCAACATTGGCTCTCCTCCTTTTGCTGGAGAGGAATTTGAACTTGGTGCAGCGGGTGTTGGCGATGGTGGTTGGTTGTTGGTTGTTGGGGAGGCTTCTGGTGTTGGTGCTGGTGCGTTCTGGGGTGAGGGTGCTGCTTCTGGTGATGGCTGAGCGTTTTGCGGTGAGGGTGCTGCTTCTGGGGATGGTTGAGCGTTCTGGGGTGAGGGTGATGCTTCTGGGGATGGTTGAGCGTTCTGCGGTGAGGGTGATGCTGCTGGGGATGGGGATGGTGTTGGCGAGGATGGGGTTGGGGACTGCTTAGATGTTGGCGATTGTTCTGGTTTTGGTGTAGGGGATGGTGCAGGTTGAGGTGATTTATTCTTATTTGTCTTTGTCGAGTTACGTTGAGGATTGGTTTTAGGTTGAGTAGGCGTGACAGTTGAGCGATTTCTGGTTGATGAGGTAGCCCTCACTCTACGGTTAAAACCTTGCCCAGCATTATTCCGATCTTGTCTCCATCTGCGAGTGCCAGATCGAATTGTTGGGTTGACGGGGCTGCTGAGATTTTGCGTCCCACTTTGCCCAGAAGTATTGGCTGCTGGCTGTTGCTCGGTAGTATTTTTTACAGGTTGAGTTGGCGGGGGAGCGGTTGAGTTTGCTTTTTGCGAGTTTTCTTTTTGTGGAAGTGTAATGTTTTTCTCATATCTAGCATCGGTGGGCGATGTAGGCTGAGGTGCAGGCTGGCTGGAGCGCGCGGGTATCGAATTTTGAGGTGACTGAGGTACAGACTTAGGAAAAACTGTGCCGATCGCTAGAGTTGCAATGCCAGCGATCGCAGCTAAACCACCACCAATCCACAAACCGCGTAAAAAAGATTGTTTGGCGGGGATCTCCTCGCTCTCGATAGATGGGGGTTCCATAACCGATACTCCAGGTTGGCTGGACTGAGAAAGCCAACTCGGGATCGAAGAATTATGAGTTGGCGATCGCCCGCCACCCGTCAGACCACCTGAGAAACTTTGGGAATAAGTATGAGGCAATAGTTCCAGCCAATCGGCTACGGTAGCAGGTCGATTGACAGCTTCAATCTCCATCCCCAAAATAATCGCTCGTTCCACGTCAACACTTAACCGAGGATTGATTTGGCGTACGTTGGGCATAGGGATGCGATCGCGCAGGCTAGCGGCAACTGGTACTTTGGCTGTCAAGATCGCGTATAGCGTTGCTGCTAGGGCATAAACATCTGTGGCTGGAGTACGGGGGGCATGGGCGAGATACTGTTCTATGGGTGCGTACCCTTCTGAAACCATGTTGGTATGAGTTTGGGTTGAACCTGGAGTAAATTCCCGCGCAATCCCAAAATCAATCAGTACGACTTCCTGAGTTCCCTGGCGCAAAATAATGTTTTGGGGTTTCACGTCCCGATGCAGCAAGTTCTTCTGATGCACGACTTCTAATGCCGCACCAATCTGCCGAATGTAGTGAATTGCCAGCGTTTCTGGCAAGGGACGATCTGGAAACACCACCTTGGCGAGAGTTTGCCCAGGAATATAATCCATCACCATGAATGGCAAGCCGTCCTCAATGAAGAAGTCGCTGACTCGCACAATATTGGGGTGGACGCAGGCTGCTAAGCGTCGGGCTTCATCCTGAAATTGGCGCTGAAACTTAGCAAATTGCGGCGCTTGCCGGAGCAATTCATTCAGCGTTTTGACTACCACTGGTTGCCCTAAAAATTGGTGGGTGGCTTTATAAGTAATGCCAAATCCCCCCCGTCCTATTTCTTGTTCCAGGGTATATTTCCCACGCTGTAATGTTTTGCCAGCTAGCATACTCCCCTCAAGACTAATGCACGACCTTTAGGCTTGCTTAATTTTTCTGCCTCTTGCCTATGCTAAATCGCTTTTATGTAGAATTTTTAACTTGGTTCCACTTATAGACCTGTCACCCTCCGACGCGACAAAAAACCAGTATGGATTATACCAACCACTGCTACCAGCCGTACACTCATCCAGTCGTCCAATCTGCTTGCTGCGTAGCGAAAGCGATCGCGGCGTGACGTGCAGTTTTATTCTTTCTTTAGAGATGAAAGACGAGAAACAGTGAGGGCTACAGCAATGAAATCCAAAGCCATACATCTATCAGTCTAAGTTAGTCCAAATTAGTCTGGCTGAGAAGTTATGGTTTGTTAACTAACCCACAAGCCTCGAAATAGCTTCTTAGCGACCTAGTAACAACGCTTCTTCAATGCTAAAAATTTAAACAACTCCCTCGCTCTTTTATTAATTTTTATTACTGAAATGGACTATAGATCTCATTCCTGCTTCAGTTCTGACTTTATACTCGCCCCTCATTCGCGGTTACTCTGTCTAAGTAACGGTCATGGCGAAGATATCATTTCAGTTCGGATCGTCCAAGAACTCCAGCAGCTTTGTCCAAACCTCGATATTGCTGCTTTACCAATTGTCGGTGAAGGTAAAGCTTACGCTCGTCTGGGTATTCCCCTAATTGGTAGCGTAAAAATCATGCCTTCTGGTGGCTTCATTTACATGGATGGACGGCAACTGCTAGGAGATCTTCAAGGTGGCTTGTTACAACTGACTTGGCATCAGTTGAGGGCGATACGTCAATGGATGAAGGAAGCAGGGGAGAAGAGAGCTGAGGGAGCTGAGGAAGCTGAGGAAGCTGAGGAAGCAAATCAAAATTCAAAATTAATTCCGAATTCCGAATTCCGAATTCCGAATTCTTTAGTATTAGCCGTAGGCGATATCGTACCCTTACTCTTTGCCTGGTGGAGTGGAGCGAATTATGCTTTTGTGGGGACAGCTAAATCTGAATATTACGTGCGGGATGAAAATGGTGTTTTGCCTGGGCGATCGCCTTTTGCCCGTTTAGAACATTGGTCGGGTTCGATTTATCATCCTTGGGAGCGCTATTTTATGAGCCATCGCCGCTGTCGAGCGGTATTTCCTAGAGACTCCCTGACTGCTAAAATTTTGCAACAGCATAACGTTCCTGCCTTCGATCTGGGAAATCCCATGATGGATCGCCTCGAACCATCCCAATTTGTAGAGGAGACAAGCCAAGCGCTAAAAATTCTGCTGCTACCTGGTTCTCGTCCTCCCGAAGTTTACCGAAATTGGGAACTGATATTGCAAGCAGTCAAAGATTTAATCGTGACTTTCGGCGATCGCCCATTGGTATTTTTAGCTGCGATCGCCCCTAATCTCGATTTAGAGCCTTTTTGTCAATCTCTTGTAAATACTAGATTTACCAAAGCCCCCCGATCTTCGGGGGGTTGGGGGGATCTTCCCGAGTCATTGACATTTCAACAAAAAAATGCGTCTGTTATCTTAACTCAACACGCCTACAACGACTGCTTGCATCAAGCCCAAATTGCGATCGCAATGGCAGGAACGGCGACAGAACAATTCATTGGGCTAGGCAAACCTGCCATTATCATGCCTGGTCAAGGTCCGCAATTTACCTATGCTTTTGCTGAGGCACAAAGCCGTCATTTTGGGGAATCGATTACTTTCGTCCAAAACCCTCACCAAGTTGGTGTTGCGATCGCAACTTTACTCTCTAACCCCGAAAAGCTACAATCTATCGCTGAGAACGGCATACGTCGCATGGGTAAACCGGGTGCAGCCCGCCGCATTGCCGAATGCTTAATTGAGAAATATAGCAAATGTCTGTAGGGGCGCACAGCTGTGCGCCCCTACACAAGGTGTTTAAACAAACTATATGCCTTTTAAAGGGGAGTTGGGGGAGCGAATAACTACTTCGTCAACCCATCAAATACGCCCCGCAAAGCAGCGACAGCATCTTGAGTTCTTGCCCAAACGCTTTGATCTGGATCTTTACCCGTTAGTTCGCGGGTTCCCAAAACCTCTAGAATTCCTTTCATTTGCTCTTGGTGGGCGCGGTTTTCAAAGTTGACTTGGTTAAGAGGCGCGATCGCATCCTTGACATCTTCCCCTGTCACCTGGGATGCTTTGTGAATAATTAAGCCAGTCATAACAGCTTGGTGTTTGATCCGCTCGTGAGCTGAGACTTTTTGATATAACGAAAGTTCGTTACCATCCATTAAACGGTTGACTTGCTCTACATATTGCCCCGTTGTATCTCTATGCCCGACAGAACCACCACCAAACTTAGCAATAACTTCGTTAATGACAGTCAAATTTTGCCTGTCGTCTCTGAGAAAATCGTTGAGGCGATCGCTAATTTCTTTATCGCTACTGACAGATGGAATCAATTTCTCTTCATTGCTAATTAGCAACTCTTGTAGGGCTTTTAAATCTGCTAGTTCCATTGCGATCGCTCTACGCTTGGTATCGTCTAAAGTTGCGACCATATTTCACTTTCCCTCCAATTGCTATGTCAAGCTATAAGCTCTCATATAAAGCTATTTATTTGAATCTTACTTGAGATATATTCTCAAGAAATCTGCAATCGATAGGGGCGCACAGTGTGCGTCCCTACCAAGAACTAGCAACCAACAACTATTCCCCAGTAATTGATAAATTATCGATCCAAATCCGAGGGCAAACCCCAGATGGGGTTAATTCTGCCTCTGGTTCGACGAAAATAATTGACTGCAACACTTCCAGAAAATCTCCTGCCACAGTAGCAGATTCGATACTCGTCCGCTTGCCATTGTTGACTACCCAACCATCGAAGGGGAGGGAGAAAGAACCTTGCAAAGCTTTGACTCCGGCATGTAAGGCATGTAAATCGTCAACAAAAATGACATTTTCAGCCGTATCTAAGTTGTATGTTTGAGTTGCTGGTTGGTTAGAAAAAACGTGATAGAAATGAGGACTAACCGTCACCTTTGCCCCAATGTTAGCGTGTCCGGTGGGTTTTGCGTCTAAGCGCTTTGCCGTACCTGCGCTATGGAGAAAATTTGTTAATACTCCATCAGAGATAATCGAGATGCGACGGGTAGGCGTACCTTCACCGTCAAACGTTTCTCCAGCAATATTTTCAGGATGTAATGCATCATCGCACACCGAAAGCAAAGGCGAGGCAATTTGCTTACCGATAGATTCTGGTGTAGACAGACTTTGTTTATCCAGAATACTTTGAGCATTGTACAGATTAGAAAAAGCACCCAGCAGACTTAAAAAAGCTTCAGGAGAAAAGACAACGCGATATTTACCAGACTTAACTTTCTCGTAATTCAAGTGACTGATAGTTTTTTCGGCTGCTTCTTTCAGACAAGCTTGAATATCTAAGTTGTCTAGATTACGGCTAATCCGAAATGCGCCAGCAGAACGGGGTTTTTTCCCTTCTTCATCGGTTTTGCTGTAAAGATAGATCGAAGCATAGGAACGAGCTTCATGACGTGTCGCACCTTCACTATTAAGATAAAACCGATCTAAATCTCTTTGCGATAAACCATTGTAGGGTACACCCGCGATCGCCGGGTGAGCAGCCAAGAGTTCCTTTTCAGCCGAGATGAGGGTTTCAATTAACTTAGCTACAGGTGCTTGAGGTGCTGTAGCTTCTGTATCAGCAGTAATCGGCGCGATTGCTTCTGGACTAAAATCTGGTACATTTTCTTTAACCCCAAAGAAACTCGCTTCATAGGCAGTTTTCAAAGCAAGTTCGATACCTTCGGGATACACGTCAGTCGTGCTAGTGACTCCTACGTTATTGTTTTCATTCCACACCCGCACCGTCACCCCAGAACGATTTGAGGCTTTGACTTGTTTTGGTTCGCCTGAATCTACCTGCACGCTAGTTTCATCAACAGAAGAACCGAAAATATCAAATTTTTGAACGCCAATTTTACCAGCACTATCTCGAACGTAATTTGCAAGTTCTTGAATATTCGTCATACTCTTTACTTATCTACTTAAAATGCGATCGTGCAAAGACGCAGAGACGCTAAGCATCCTTTGCGCCTTTGCACGGACACTTTGACGCGACGTGCTTTAACGGGGGGAACCCCCGCAACGCAGTCGCTCCTCAACGGGGGACACCCCCGCACGCAAGTGTCCTTGTCTTTGCGTGACAAAATTCTTATCTTCCGCCAACCGTAATCGAATCTACCTTAATATGAGGTTGTCCGACAGTAACGTAGATACTACCGCTAACAGAACCGCAGAAACCCGCCGCTAATCCCAAATCCTGGGAACACATAGAAATCTTATTCATAATTTCCTGTGCGTCACCAATCAAAGTAGCACCTTTAAGGGGTTTGGTAATTTTGCCATTTTCAATTAAGTAAGCTTCTTCAACCGCAAAGTTGAACTGTCCCGTCGCGCCGACGCTACCACCACCCATTTTCTTGCAGTAGATCCCTTTGTCAATCGAACCAAAGATTTCTTCGTTGGTATAGCTACCTGGTGCGATATAAGTGTTGCGCATCCGCGAGGCGGCGGCGTAGGTATAACTTTGCCTGCGTCCGCTTCCCGTTCTGGGGTGTCCGGTGCGCAAGGAACCAGCGCGATCGCTCAAGAAGTTTTTCAAAATTCCATTTTCGATCAATAATGTCCGTTGGGCTGGCATTCCCTCATCGTCCATGTCAATCGTACCGAAAGCACTATCTGACAGTCCTTCATCCCAAGCAGTCAGGCTTTCATGAGCGATTTTTTCACCCTTCTTGTCAGCAAAAGGAGTGGTTTTGCGTTCGATTTGGGTGGTTTCCAGCAGGTGTCCGCAAGCTTCATGGAAGATGACACCACCAAACTGATTTGCCATCACGATTGGATACGTACCCGATTCTACATAATCGGCATACAACATCTTACCTGCCGATTCTGCCACTTCCTCAGCGGTTGATTTGTAATCCCAAGCTCTGAGAAAATTAGGATCGCTAGTACTACCTGCCCGTTGTCCGATGGATGTCCGATGGATGCCATCCGCACACAACAAGTTAAATCCTACCGATTGTGTCAGGCGGATATCTCTGGCAAATGTGCCATCACTGGAAGCAACTAAGACTTCTTGCCAGTCACGGAAATAGGTAGCGCGTCTCGATTGGACGTGGTTTGCTTTAAGTTGTAACTGTTGGTTGGCATCTAGCAGCACTTCTCCCATTTCGCGGATCGAACTACAGCTAGCAAACCAGCTATCTTTACCTTTAGTGGTAGCGTAGTCGCGTAGTAGTTCTAAATTAATCGCAGGGATGTAGGCGTTGGGTGCTGGGAGTTGCAACCCTAGAATGGAAAGTCCTTTTTCTAAAGCGGCTTTGAGTCCGTTAAATGTTAAATCGTTGGTGCTGACATAGCAATCAGCCTTACCGCGAAACACTCTCACCCCTGCACCAGTAGATAATCTGGGGGAGATGCTGGCGATCGTGTCGTCTTCTGCTAAACAGTTAATATAGTTAACTCGTTCCAAGAAAAATTCTACAAAATCTGCACCTGCTGCTCGTCCTAAACCAAGTAGGGTAGCAAGGGGTGCTTCCCAAGTTTCATCAAAGCGATCGCGTTTTAATTTATAGTCCAGGTTAGGCAGTTCTCTCGATAGCAGTAGGCTACTCGGATACGTCGATAGCATCATCGGGCTTGAGCGTCCTTGTTGAGGATTTACTGACACTTTAGACTTTCAGTCTAACAAACTACCATCAGCCCAAGCTGTAGGGGTATCGCTACGTTAAAGTAGGGTGTGTTAAATAACGCACCCTAATACTAGGGTTTCATCTTGCACAAATTTTGTCTTGTCTAAACTCGTAGAATTTGTGATGATGTATGTCGTTTCATCAAGAATGTGCTGCAAATATTCACGAGCCGACGGAGACATACTCGACCTCATCTAGAATGTGCGGAGCAATGTAAGGACTTAATTATTCAATAGTAATAAGGTCAACTGCTCTACCGAAAAGATCTTCTAGAAAAAAGGATAGGTGTATAAAGTTATCAAACGTTTTCTGGTCTGGCTCAAAAGCAACTAAAATATCGACATCACTTTGAGCTTGAATTGCGGTATCACGGGCGAACGAGCCGAAAACGCCGCAACGTTTAACTCCAAAGCGCTGCAACTCCTGCTGATATTCCTGGAGAAGAGCCAGCACTTGAGCTTTCGTTTGTACGGGCATCGTTTGCATAGACTACTCATCTGACGCTGAGTCTATCACAACCTTGGGGACTCAGAAATAGCATCAAAACATTGTTCCCACTCAGGAACAGAGCAATTCAACGACTCAAATCAGCGGCGGCCGATCATCTTGCGCTCAGCACTAGCAGTAGTGCGTTGTTTAACGCACCCTACAAACTACAGCTCTGATGCTGAAAGTCGCCCTTCAACTGACTCATACTCATCTTCTAACAACCAAATTTGAGCTTCTTCATAGGTTGCACTACTAAAGACGACCTTATAATTCTCAGCCGGATCGTACACGCGACAATTTCCTGCTGAGTCGCCTAATAATACCAGTATGTAAGGAGGAGACAGCATCGGATCGATCCAAACTTCAACAAAGTCCCATTCACTCTTGGCTGGGTCGAGTGCGGGGGATGACATGGTATCGATTTTCTGCATCAATTTTTACCTCGCCATAGAACAGTGGAGTGCTTAAGCCATCTTCAGGATTGATTCGATAGCCAATTGATTCAGCAAAGTATAAGCCGTAACGCTCGTATCCTCGAATCACTCCTGTAAATTCTCCTTTTTCAACGATCGCTTGAGTAACTTTCTCCATTATGGCTGCATTATTGAAAACGTGAGCAGATCTACCTCGTCTCAGTAATCGCTGTACTTGTGGTGTTTCTGGTAAATGCTTTGCAATGTGTCTGGGATCGAGGATAATTTTACGGTCAATGCCACTCATGAATCTGCGAAATTGAGTTTTCTGAGCATATCACGCTAGGGGCATAAATCTTATCTGAACTTGGATCTAGACAACGAATTCATGAAATTGAAACTGACGAGTAACTTTTCAACCACTGCCCCAACCGAGGCTAGAGAGCCAACCATTTATTATGTAGAAATTTTCTATCTAACTACCTCATTTATAACGTTACTTATGACTTGATTCAGAATCTTTCTATTTATTAATTTTATTCTTTAAAGACTGGAGCAATTGGATAGGACGTACGGCTTTGATAACAAGATAAAGATCGGGATGATTAACGAGCATATAGTGTTCGTACTCATACCAATGCATTTCGCCTTTTTCCTGATTGCAAGTTTTGCAAATCACCCATAAATTTTTGAATTCCATTGACAACCAAGGATACTGCGATCGCGGTAGCTTATGATCTATTGACTTACCACCTTTTTGAGAGTAATCATCTCCACAAATTGGACAATAAAAATCTGAATTACTCCTTACCCAATCTTTACTTTCTTGAGTCGTGCCACACTCACCATCGCCATTGATATATCGCCAATTGTCAAACTTTCTATAATTTGCAAAATCTTGTGCTGTTAGCCTGTGATAACGCTTTTTACCAATCTTGCTTGCTAGTCTAAACAATTCTTTCAGGCTGTTGTCTTCAAGACTCATACTATTTCTTATTAAACCTTACTAATTTTAAATGTCTTTTAAACATACTTTTTCGAGAGTTGTCCTTAGTGCTATTACTGAAATCAATCTGTTCAATCGTCGTATCGGGAAACTGTCGGTCGATCTCTTCGGCAATTTCATTAACTTCTTGAGATAACTTCTGATTAAAATTTACTATTTCTTGATAAGTGAGATATTTATTTCCAATGCGATCTGCTTCTAAAAACAGATCTTCAAGCGACCACTCTTTCCATGCATCTCGTTCTAAAAACTCGTCAATTTTCTGATGGAGACTAATGACATTATCCCAGCCAACATTTTTATAACTATTTATCTTTAGCCACTGCCGATCTTTTTTTTCAAGTTTGCTGCGTTTTTTTGAATTATCACTTTGAACTTCGCGATAGTTCATGTTATTAAAAAGTCTGGTTTTTTTTAAAATTGTTTTTGGCATATTTTTTCAACCAAGTATAGATTTGAAGAATTTCATTGCTGCTTGTCGGATCTCGTTATCTGGGTATCGCAAGAGCTTTCTCATCTCAATAGTTAGTTGAAGCTTGATGGCATCAACTATATTTTTCATGTCCTTATTGTCTTTTTTGAGATGCTCGTTCACCAAGCTCAGGTTTTTAATTGTAGCTTCCAACGACTTATTTTTAGCTAATAAATCTCGAATGTCCGTGTTATTATCTTTACCTGATTGAGGCTTCTTTATCTGTTCAATTGTAGCTGTATATTCTTCTTTTATTCGCTCGATTTCTCTAGTTTTTTTCGTGACTAAAGTTCTCTGAGCTGCTTGAAGACGTTGACGATGAAGGAGTTCAGCACCAGCAAATAGTGAAACAGATTTACGAATAGTAAGTTCGTCAGGATGGGTTGTGAAGTCAACTACTTTTAAAGCTCGATCGGCATCTGCTTTTGTCCATCCTTCACTTACAAGTAATTCAATTGCTTCTAATTTTTTCACGAATTTATAATAGCAGTTATATTTTTTGCTTCTAAATAATTTTATAATCAACATGAATAATTTATGGCAACTGTACGATCGCGGAGCAATAATATAATAGTTGTGCGATCGCAGAAGAAAAATAATATTTTACCTATGTACAGCTATGAATGAGCAAATGGTAAATCTACCGAGTCCTGCTTAAATAAAACTTTATATTGTCGCTTCCATACTAAAAGGCGATCGCACCTCTCCTATTCTCATTACATGGTAAGGGCGATCGCTTTATCCTGTACAAATACTGTAGTCTCACTTGTCATCCAACGACAATCTGGGCTTAATATTGAAAAATTACGCTGAAAACATAAATTCTCTTTTAGATTTAGATATCTAGATTGAGTCCAAAATTCCCGATGCCAGAAGCCAACCTCACCGACCAATTATCCATCCCGACTCCCGACTCTAGTACGGGCGCACAGCTGTGCGCCCGTACAAATAATTGGGAACAGCTGCGCAACAGCTTGCGCCCAGGACAGCAACAAATGGCAGATTGGCAGGGGGGACAGTTGGCAGTCTCGGCAGTGCCAGGGGCAGGCAAATCGACGGGAATGGCAGCAGCAACGGCAATTGCGATCGCCCGCTATCAATTACATGCCAAACGTGCGATTGTTGTTGTTACATTTACTCGTTCTGCGGCAGCAAATATTAAAGGTAAGATTCGCAGGTATTTACGAGAAGAATTATCTCTACCACCAAGAGGATTCACTGTCAATACCCTACACGGTTTAGCGCTGAATATTGCCAGCCGCTATCCTGACTTGTCGGGACTACCGTTGGATAACGCGACGTTAATCACGCCCAACCAGAGCCACCGCTTGATTCGGACTTGTGTAGAACAGTGGATTGCTGCTAATCCCCGCTTGTATTCTCGGTTACTCGAAGGTAGGCAATTTGACGGCGAAGAAACAGAACGCTTACGGCGACAGTCGGTATTGCGGACAGAAGTACTACCAGGATTAGCTTATTTAGTCATTCACGAAGCGAAAAGCTCTGGATATCAACCGCAACAGTTGCGAGTGTTGGGCGAACAGGCAATAGATGAATATGAAATTTTAACCGTCGCCGCTGGATTGTACGAACAGTATCAGAATCTAATGCGATCGCGCGATTTAATCGACTACGACGATATGATTTTGGCAGCGCTACGGGTACTAGAAAATCCTAGCGCCAGACGCAACGAACAAAAGCAAGTTTTTGCCGTATTTGAAGACGAAGCTCAAGACTCTTCACCCCTGCAAACCAAACTCTTAGAAATTCTGGCGCAAGATCCAGAAAACCCAGATTTACCACCAAATTTAATCCGCGTTGGCGATCCCAACCAAGCAATTAATTCTACCTTTACCCCTGCCGACCCAATTTATTTTCGTCGCTTCTGCGAAGAGTGCCAGCAGCAACAACTTTTGGCGACAATGGATATGGCAGGACGCAGCACCAGAATTGTCATTGCCGCAGCTAACTTTATGTTGGGGTGGGTGAATGGAAGGGAGCAGGGAGTAGGGAGTAGGGAGCAGGGAGGAAGGGGACAAGGGGGACAAGGGGGACAAGGGAGCGGTCAACCAATTACCAATTACCAATTACCAATTACCTCTTTGCCATTTCGAGCGCAAACGATTCATCCGGTTAGCCTGGACGACCCGCAGCCGGATGCTAATCCTGCGCCGATTGGTGGGGGATTGGAGTTGCATACGCCTCGCGATATTCATCACACGGCAGAATTGATTGGTCGGCGGGTAGTGGCGCTGTGTCAAGCAGGATCGAATGGAGAAACACAAACTCCAGAAACACCGAATAATCTGCGCATGGCGGTTTTAGTGAGGGAAAACAGACAGGGACGATGGCTGGCTGAAGCGATCGCGCCGATTTGCCAAGAGCATAATATCGTAGTGTACGAGGTTTCAGAAAGCGATCGCCATTCTCAAGTTCCGGCGGAAGTGCTAGCACTGCTGCAATTCCTCGACCGTCCTCACTCCCCCGATTATCTCAAAGCTGCCTTGGAAGTTTTGGTACAGCGTCAGTTAATCCAACCGCAAGATTTGAACGCGCTGGCAACCATTCCCGAACAATTTCTGTATCCTGGTCCTTTAGACGCACCTCAACCCGAACCAGCTCAAAAAGCCAGTCATTTGTGCCGCAGCCTGCTTCGCGCTCGCATGGAGTTACCTCCCTATCAATTAATTTCCTTCCTTGCCTTAACCCTGAATTACGACCAAGCAGAACTCGCGACAGCAGATAAGCTAGCAGAACGAGTGCAGCAACAACTTGCTGGTAATGGCAGTCATAATTTGGCTGCCATGTTGCTAGTGTTGAGCGAAATTGTCAATTCGGAAAAATTTGAAGCCGTGGATACGGAAGATTCCGAGGCGCGTTATACCCGTCCTGGGCAACTGACAATTATTACCATGCACAAAGCTAAAGGATTGGATTGGGACTGCGTATTCATTCCGTTTTTACACGAAAATACAATTCCTGGAAATCTGCGCGTTTTACCTCAAGCTCATTTTTTGGGAGATTTCACCGTTGCAGAAGTTGCCCGCGCCCAAATTCGCGCTGCTTTGCACGAACAATTTCCCTTACCCGATGTTGCTACGGCGTGGGAACAGGCAAAACAACTCAAGACAGCAGAAGAGTTTCGCTTACTTTATGTTGCCATCACTCGCGCCAAACGGTTACTGTGGATTTCTGCGGCACAAAAAGCACCTTTCACCTGGAGCAAACCTGAAAATTTAGATAACAGTCGCCCCTGTCCGGTATTTTCGGCTTTAGTGCGCCAATTTCCGCGATCGCTAGTCACAACATAACAATATTGACTGTCCCGAACATAATTATCAGCAGCTCGTCTCTCGCAGTCGCCACAAATGCCTAGAGCCCAAAGTGATGGTATTATCCGACTGGTTTACTATACTTCCCTGGCGTGACTCCAACAAAACGCTTGAATTGCCTGGTTAAATGACTTTGATCGGCAAAACCCGTTTGTTGCGCCACCTGCGCGATCGCATATCCTCGTGATAAAAGCCTTTTTGCTTTTGCCACCCGCACTTGAGTTAAATACTCGTAAGGTGGCATACCAACGCGATCGCGAAATGTTCGTAATAAATAAAACGGACTGAGATTGGCGATCGCGGCAAGTTTTTCTAAAGAAATATTTTCTGTATAATTTGCTTCTAAATACGATCTAATTCGCGCGATCGGTTTGTCTTGTTTACCTATTTGTTTCAGTGTAGGGCGATCGCCTGCATGACGTTGAATCAATTTTACAAGCGTTCCCAACCAGCGCGTATCTTTTTCTAACTGCGACGGCGAAGTTTCTAAACTTTGATGTAGTTGTAATATCTGTTGAGCAAGCTGGCGATCGTCAATCACGGCTTGCGGAAAATAAGGCATAACCTGTCGCCCCACAAAAGCCTCAGCCGCAGCTTGTTGCAATAAACTCACATCGGGATATAACACGCGATAAGTCCAACCATTCTCAACTCCCGCACTTCCCGTATGCACCTCACCAGGGTTGACAATCACCACCGTACCAGCAGGGGCAAAATGCATTTCGCCTTGGTAAGTAAACTTTTCTACCCCTTGTTCGATGACACCGATAGTATAAGCTTCGTGAATGTGTCGGCAGAAAGCATGAGTAATATAAGTTGCTCTAAGTAACTCCAAATTACCAAACTCCGGCTGTCGCCAAAACTTAGCACGTTCGCACCTAGCTGGAGTTCTAGCAGCGTTATCCATAAGATAGCAGTTCGTGGCGATCGGCTTTCCTGACGGAATATTAGCACTAATGGCAGTTGCCGATCTAAGATATTGCTGACTAATCGTTCTTCCCCGATCTTAAGTCAGCGATCGGTCGCTAATTCTCCCTTATCCCCCTGCTCCCTGCTCCCTTATCCCTCATATGTCTCGCTCAAAATCTCTGCAATATTACATTCTGGCTCGATTGCTGCTGACACCACTCATGCTGTGGACGATCGTGACTGTGGTATTTTTGTTGTTAAGAGCAACTCCTGGCGATCCCGTCGATGCTGTGTTAGGAGGACGCGCCCCAGAAAGCGTCAAGCAAGAATATCGGCAACGGTTAGGGCTACTCGATCCTTTGCCAATTCAATACATTCGTTACATTGGTAGTCTTTTACGTTTCGATCTCGGTAGTTCCATTACGACTCAAGGGGAATCCGTTTGGCAAACCATCGGACAGCACTTCCCCGCTACGGCAGAATTAGCCGTATTTAGCATGGCATTTGCGCTCATCATTGGAATTAGCGTCGGAATGCTAGCTGCTTCCCGCCCTAATTCTTGGTTAGATGTAGGGGGGCGATTATTTGGGATTATCACTTATGCCTTACCCTTATTCTGGGTAGGAATGTTAATGCAGTTGGTATTTGCGGTACAGTTAGGGTGGTTTCCCTTGGGAACGCGCTTTCCAACTTCTATACCCGCGCCGGAAGGTTTTACAGGACTCTACACTATTGATAGTCTATTAAGCGGCAATTTTACCCAATTTTTCAGTGCTATCTATTACCTATTGCTGCCGAGTCTAACTCTAGGACTTTTACTATCGGGAATTTTCGAGCGCATTGTTCGCGTCAACCTCAAACATACCCTTAAAGCTGACTATGTAGAAGCTGCCCGTGCTAGGGGAATTCCCGAACGACGGATCTTATTTGCCCATGCTTTAAAAAATGCCTTAATTCCCGTGATTACGATTATGGGACTCACTTTCGCCTCTTTATTAGGTGGAGCAATCTTAACTGAGGTGACATTTTCTTGGCCTGGTTTAGCCAACCGCCTCTACGAAGCAATTTCCTTGCGCGATTATCCTACCGTTCAAGGGATTTTAGTATTCTTTGGTACGATCGTCGTGCTTGCCAGCATCATCATTGATATTCTCAATGCCTCCATCGATCCCCGCATTCGTTATTAATACTACTGGTAAGATCTAGAAGACACGCAGGTTGTAATGGTAATGGGTAATTGGTAATTGGTAGTTGGTGGTTGCTAGTTAGAGCGGGTTAGTTTTCATTCCTGACCATCACTGTTATCTCCTATATCCTAATTTTTGACATTTAACTTTTGACTTTTGACTTGTCTAAGCGTCGCTTTTCTCTATGGTTCGAGCGCTTAATGGCGATCGCAGCTACGGTAAATTTTGGTCTAGTCATTTTTGACTTCACCTACGTCCCCTGGCGCGATTTTTACCTTAACCGTATTCCTGAAGTTACAACAATTTACGATCCAATTAAAGGCATTGAGCCGCACCGCGAAACTCAGCAGTATTTAAAGCTAGTCAATGCCTTAGAACAACAAGTCAGTCAAACAGGATTGCAGTCACCCCAGACAGCAGCCGTGTTAGAGCAACTGCGCCGCTACAGCAGTGACATGATCGAAACTAATCCGTTTGCCTTGGCAAATAAGACGGGGACGCTAGAAAGAATTAAAAATCGAATGCGCGATCGCATCGGTGAAGAATCTTCGCGTACTGCTTTTAATATTTTTTGGAGTCAAGAATATCTCCTCAAAGCTGGGTGGCAAAAAGAGATTGACTTTTTCAATCGCAGTATTCGCCCTTTAGTTGCCACAAATTATTATCGTGCGATCGGTGAAAACGGAGAATTTATCGATGAATTCTGGGGAATTGACGCTTATTTCATCGTCCTGTTTGGCGTAGAATTTCTCATCCGCACTTTTATCATTAGCCGTCGTCACGTTGGGTTGAAATGGCGAGATGCGATGTTATGGCGATGGTATGACATTCTACTCATCGTTCCCTTTGAGTTGTTACCTTTTTTGCGCTGGACGTGGCTGCGAATTATTCCAGTGACGGTTCGCTTGCACCAAGCAAAATTATTAAATTTAGAACCAGTCCGACGACAAGCGACTCAAGGATTTGTCGCCAGTTTGGCACAGGAAATCACTGAAGTCGTTTTAATTCAATTTATTAATCAGTTACAAGTTTCGGTACGACGGGGAGAGTTAACAAATTGGTTATCCGCCAGCTCTAAGCGGCAACCATACATAGATTTAAATAATATTAACGAAATTGAGACGATCGCTTCTCTGGTCGTCAACGTCCTCGTCTACCAAGTCTTCCCCCAAATCGAACCAGATATCATTGCCATTTTACGCCACAGCATCGAAAGCACCCTCGACCAATCCCCTCTCTATCGCAGCATCCATAATCTACCAGGAGTCGGCAACTTACCCCACACGCTGAGCCAGCAACTAGCGACCTCCATTACCCAAAATTTTTATACCGCGATCGTCAAAGCCGTAGAAGATCCGGTTGGGGCAAAAATTTCCCGCCAGCTAGCTCAACATTTCAGCCAAGCTTTAGGTACGCAAATGCAGGAAAAACATACCTTAGAACGCATTCAATCTCTGATTTCTGACTTTTTAGAAGAAGTCAAACTCAACTACGTCCGCAGACTAGCACAAGAGGATGTCGAGCAAATTATGGAACAAACCAGGCTATTGAAGCGGGGGGAGAAGTGAGGAGTAAGGGGTGAGGGACAAGGAGGACAAGGGAGACAAGGGGGATAGGAAGAAAAACATTTTTCCCCTCTCCCTTGTCTCATTCTCTCGCTCCTCGCTCCTCACCCCTAATTGATGCGCTAAACTCAAATGTAAGGGCGAAACGAATTTGTTTCGCCTTTAAACTTTCTGGAAAAATAACTGTTTCTCAGGAAGTGGGTGTCCACCCGCTTTTTTTATGTCTGAACAATGGCTCATCCCTTAATTCCCCAAATCATTGAACTCGCCTCGCCTGTAGCAGAAGATCTAGGGTTGGAAATCGTTGATGTTGTTTTCCATACAAACCATCGTCCGCCAGTGCTGCGCGTGGACATCCGCAATCCGCAGCAAGACACCGGACTAGACGACTGCGAACGCATGAGCCGCGCTTTAGAAGCAACGCTAGATACAGCAGATGTCATTCCTGATGCTTACGTTTTGGAGGTTTCTAGTCCAGGGATATCGCGCCAGCTGGTGGCAGACCGAGACTTTATTTCTTTTAAAGGATTCCCTGCGATCGTCACCTTATCCGAACCCTATGAAGGTCATACAGAGTGGACGGGTCAATTAATTAAGCGCGATGAAACCGCAGTGTTTTTGAATCAAAAAGGTCGGGCGATCGCCATTCCCCGCTCTCTCATCACCAGGGTACAACTGGACGAGCGCCACTAAATCAGAGGTTAGGAGTGAGGGATTGGAGGTTAGGAAAATTGTGAATTTGAGATTTCGGATTGCAATTTCTCCCTTGTCTCCCTTGTCCTCCTTGTCTTCCTTGTCCCCACTTCCGACTCCCTACAGATAAAGAGGTTTAAATATTATGTCAATGGTTAGCCTACCGGGTCTAAAAGAATTAATTGAAAGCATCAGCCGCGAACGGAATTTACCTCGGAATGCGGTACAAAACGCTCTGAGAGAAGCTTTGCTAAAAGGCTACGAGCGCTATCGGCGAGCGCAAAATCTAGACAAAAAGCATTTTGAAGAAGAATATTTTGACAACTTTGAAGTAGAGTTGGATGTTGAAGAACAAGGCTTTCGAGTTCTAGCAACTAAAACGATTATTGAAGAAGTCACCAACTCCGACCACGAGATTTCCCTCAAAGACGTGCAAGAATTTGCAGGGGATGCAGCTCAAATTGGTGATTCCGTGCTAGTTGACGTGACTCCAGATAAAGAAGAGTTTGGACGCATGGCAGCGATGCAGACAAAACAAGTTTTGTCGCAAAAACTCCGCGATCAGCAGCGTCAAATGATCCAAGAGGAATTTCAAGATATAGAAGATACCGTACTGCAAGCTAGAGTACTACGGTTTGAGCGACAGTCAGTGATTATGGCGGTTAGTAGCAGCTTCGGTCAGCCAGAAGTCGAAGCAGAACTACCCAAGCGGGAGCAACTACCTAACGATAATTATCGCGCCAATGCTACTTTTAAGGTTTATCTCAAGAAAGTCTTGCAGGGACAACATCGAGGTCCACAGTTATTAGTTTCCAGGGCTGATGCTGGTCTAGTCGTGTATTTATTTGCGAATGAAGTGCCGGAAATAGAGGATGAAGTCGTCCGCATTGTCGCTGTAGCCAGGGAAGCCAATCCTCCCTCCAGGCATGTCGGTCCTCGAACAAAAATTGCTGTCGATACCCTAGACCGAGATGTAGACCCAGTAGGGGCATGTATTGGCGCTAGAGGGTCGCGAATTCAAGTCGTAGTCAACGAATTACGCGGAGAAAAAATTGATGTGATTCGCTGGTCGCCCGATCCAGCTACTTATATTGCCAATGCTTTGAGTCCGGCTAGGGTGGATGAAGTACGGTTGATGGACCCGGAAACTCGTCAGACTCACGTATTGGTGGCAGAAGATCAACTCAGTTTGGCAATTGGTAAAGAAGGACAAAACGTCCGTCTAGCCGCCCGTTTGACAGGATGGAAAATTGACATCAAAGACCGCGACAAATACGATTACGCCGCTGAAGATGCTAAATTTGCGGCAGCAGCTAGACAACAAGCCGCCGCACAGTTAGAGGAAGAATTAGCAGAGGAAGAATTGGCAGAGGAAGAACTAGAAGACATGATAGAAACAGTAGATGACACTGGCGAAGCATTGGATGAAGAACTGGAAACATCTGAGGAGCTAGAAGAATCGGCGACTAACGAACTGTGACTTGTGACTCGTGACTTGGTAACTGCCCCTGAAGCTCTCTTCACCGTCCCAACCCCCTCCTGTTGATGAAACCTAACTATCGCCGTTGTATCAGCTGCGGTCGCGTGGCATTAAAATCGGAGTTTTGGCGCATTGTCCGCGATCGCGACTCGGGAGAGTTACAATTAGATCGGGGCATGGGGCGTTCTGCTTACATCTGTCCCCAAGCAAGCTGTCTACAAGTGGCGCAAAAGAAAAACCGCTTGGGGCGATCGCTCAAGGTCAAGACAGTCTCAGAGGTGCTTTATCAAACTCTATTGCAGCGCCTAGTTACAGAACCATAAGTACGAAACCAGGTGACAGAGCCAGATAGCAGTGATATGTACAACCCCTTATACTTACCCACTCCTTGAACTTAACAAGAGCGAACGAGCATCAAGCATACAAACACATCGGCATTCCCATTGACAGGTTAAGGAATTTGCAGCTGGTAATTTCTGCAAACCTAACTTGATGCCAAAATAATATATGGGTCAAAATATCCTAGTAGTAGATCGACAACCAAAAGTTGCGACCGGATTTCCTCAAGTTGGAGCGCTAGCAAAAAACACAAGCAAAAAACACAAGCAAAAAACACAAGCAAAAAACACCTGCTAACCCTATCAAAGTAGGGATTTAAGCCAAATAGAAAGCTTCTCTGTTATATCATTTGGAGGCAAGAACCGCAATTCAAACAGTAAACGAATATACAAAAATCGGAGGATGGAGATGTTGTAAATCGGGCAACCATCCAGTTATAGCTGGTAGGTACAAGGGGAAGAATGGATGAACAACGGCAAAGTCAGAATTTACGATCTATCAAAGGAATTGAATTTGGATAACAAGGAAATATTAGCCATTTGCGATCGGCTTAATATTGCAGTGAAAAGTCATAGCAGCACTATTAGCGAAGAAGAAGCAGAGCGAATCAGACAAGCAGCAGAAAAACAAGCTGCAAACCCCGTCACTGCTGGTAGAGAAGGTCATGCCAACAGCTACAAGGCACATCCTCAACCAGCCACTAACAAAGTTAAACCAAAACCTGTCGTGCCTCACAAACAGCAAATCTTGGAAATTCGCAAACCAAAGCACAACCCCGATCGTCCTAACCCCCCAGAACCTTCTGTTGCCGTAGCACCTCAACCTCCAGCTCGTCCGACCGCTTCTAATTCACCCGTGCGACCGACAACAGCGCCAACCCGTCCCGAAGCACAAAAGCCAGTGCAAGCAGTAGAAACTCAGCCTACAACCCAAAGCGAGCAGGGCGATAATTCAATACCCACAAACAAATCCAGACCACCAGAATCACCCAAGCTGTCAACACCACCCCCTAGACCGTCCGGGGCAAGAGACGGTGTAGATGAAACTGCCGGACTACCACCGTCGCCACCACAGCGAGCGGAGCGCCTGGAACGATCGGAACGACCGGAGCGACCAATTCTCAAGCGGGAGCAAGACGATCGCGCAGCCAATCGTCCAGTGGCGAAGGCAGATAGAGTCGAAAAACCAATGCGTCGTTCGCAGGAGGCAGCTGCTAGCTCGGAAAGCACGCCAGCTAGACCTAAACCCGTGCTGGAACTGCAAAGACCTAAGCCAGTGAGGGCAGGCGAAGCAGTAGCACCAGAACGCTCTAAACCAGATGGGGCAGAAGCTTTACCGGGAACGGAAGAAATCGCCGAGATCGGTGTGGATGACAAGCCAATCCTCAAACGCCCCATGCCGCGTCCAGTGGGTAAAGGTGGCAAGAAATGGCAAGAAGAGGAGATAGACGAAGGACAAGACGCAAAGGCAACGAAGGCAGGTGTAAAAACCAAACGTCTCAAGCCTATAGTCGATTTGGATGACGAAGAAGACTTTGACGATGAGGAGGACGGAGATAGCGATACTCCAATTCAAGTTAGCCTGTCCATAGCTCGTCCGCCAAAACAGAAAACAGCAGCTCGTCCAGGACAGCCGCAGCCTGCTGCTATTAGTGTAGTTAGAAGCAAAAAGTTTAGCCAAGCACGAGAAAACAACCGTCGCCGCGAACCAGAACAGAAACGCGAACGCCCAGAAAAAGTCGTAGTCATGGGCAATCTCACCGTGCAAGAACTAGCTGAGAGTTTAGCAACTCCAGATACAGAAATTGTCAAGATTCTGTTCATGAAAGGGATAGCAGTTAGTATTACCCAAAGTTTAGATCTTGCCACGATTAAAATGGTGGCGGAAGAACTGGGCGTAGAGGTAGAAACTGCCGAGCCAGAAGCAGAAGCCCGTAAAGTTACAGAAATGCTCGATGCGGCAGACTTGGAAAATCTCCAGCGCCGTCCGCCAGTCGTAACAATTATGGGTCACGTAGACCACGGAAAAACGACTTTGCTCGATGCCATCCGCAAAACAAAAGTGGCGCAGGGCGAAGCTGGAGGCATTACCCAGCACATCGGTGCTTACCACGTCGATGTCGAACAAAACGGGCAAATGCAGCAAGTCGTATTTCTAGATACCCCAGGTCACGAAGCCTTCACGGCGATGCGGGCGCGAGGAGCGCGAGTGACGGACATTGCCATCTTAGTGGTTGCTGCCGATGACGGCGTTCAACCCCAGACGGTTGAGGCGATCAGTCATGCCCAAGCAGCAGAAGTACCAATTGTCGTCGCAATCAATAAGATTGATAAAGAAGGCGCTCAACCCGATCGCGTCAAGCAAGAGTTAACTCAATACAGTCTAACTCCTGAAGAATGGGGCGGAGACACGATTATGGTTCCCGTCAGCGCCATTAAAGGTGAAAACCTTGACGGCTTGCTAGAAATGATTCTGTTGGTTGCAGAGGTAGAAGACCTGTACGCTAACCCAGATCGGACGGCGAAAGGAACGGTAATTGAAGCCCATCTTGACAAAGCCAAAGGTCCGGTCGCAACCTTGCTGGTACAAAACGGAACGCTGCACGTGGGCGATATCCTTGTGGCTGGGTCGGCATTTGGCAAAGTCCGCGCTATGGTGGACGATCGCGGTCGGCGGGTAGATATCGCTAGTCCCTCCTTCGCCGTAGAGGTCTTGGGCTTGAGCGACGTGCCAGCAGCTGGAGACGATTTCGAGGTGTATCTCGTCGAGAAGGAAGCACGGGCGATCGCCAGCGAACGGGCAGAGAAACAACGTCAGTTCCGCTTGCTGCAAGGACGCGCGACCCTAACTTCCATATCCGCACAGGCTCAGGAAGGCGAGTTGAAGGAACTCAACTTGATCCTCAAGGCAGATGTCCAAGGTTCCGTCGAAGCAATCGTCGGGGCGCTCAAACAACTGCCACAAAACGAAGTCCAAATCAGAATGTTGTTGTCTGCACCTGGAGAAGTCACTGAAACTGACATCGACTTGGCAGCAGCTAGTAACGCCGTGATTATCGGCTTCAACACCACGCTTGCTAGCGGTGCTAGACAAGCAGCCGACGAAGCAGGGGTAGATGTTCGAGAATACGACATTATCTACAAACTGCTGGAAGACATTCAAGCTGCCCTAGAAGGTATGCTAGAGCCAGAATTGGTAGAAGAACCTCTCGGTCAGGCAGAAGTCCGCCAGGTCTTCCCAGTCGGTCGCGGTAAGGTGGCTGGTAGCTACGTGCAGTCGGGCAAGCTCGTGCGTAACTGCAAGCTGCGGGTGCGTCGTGGTGGTAAGGTGATCTACGAAGGTGCTTTAGATTCTCTCAAGCGGATGCGAGAGGATGCCCGCGAAGTCAATTCCGGCTACGAATGCGGTATTGGCGTTGATAAATTCAATGATTGGGTTGAAGGCGATATCGTCGAAGCCTATCACATGGTGACAAAACGCCGCACGCTTACGAGGTAGCACTGTCAAGACGTGCGATCGCGCGTCTTGACATCTTGAAAACTATGCAATCATTTCGCTCCGAACCATTTTTGTGGATTCACCTAGCTGGGTTAGCAACGCTGCCGATTCTGTTGCAGTTGTGCTGGCTCGGCTTGGCTGTGGGCGATCCCATCTTGCCCGTGTGGTTAGAATTCTCAATTGTGGCGGCGATCGGAGTCTTACCCGTTCTGTGGATGCAGCTATCCCGTCCTTTTTTGATCTTTGCCGTGCTGGGAGTCGCACAAAAACCAACTCAGCTCGACGAGCAGCAAAGAAAAGTTCTCAGGTTAATTCGTACGACTGCCAATCGCCTGCTGGCTATGGTAGCAGCAGTATTGCTAGTAGGGCTATTATGGTTGTTGTATCGTACCGCGCCGATCGCGGCAAATGTCATACCCTTACCACCCCAATGGCGAGGCTTAGGATTGTTGGTAGCTAGTGTTGCCTTTTTAGCAAGCAATCTATTTCTGCAAATCCCTGTCAGCGTGGCACGGGTTTTCGTTACTAGCGAAACAGAATTTTCTAAGGCAAAACCTTATCCTGTAGAAAGAATAGCGCGAGACTTTACGATTGTTGGCTGGCAAGTTAACCGCATCTTGCCCCAACTCACCAACTCTCAAACAGACACAGCTCAAGTAACAGCTCAAGTAAAGGAATGAGGAAACATGGCTCATCCAGCTACAGACACCAGCAGATCCGAAGATAGCCAAATCTGGGACGAACTAAAAAGCGCAATCGCTGCTAGCTCCGGCTTTCAGCGCTGGCGGTTAGAAAAGATGTCTGGCGATCGCCAACTGCAAGAGGTGAACCTCGATCGTCAAGTTAGTCTATATTTGCGCGAAACGCTGGAAACTTTGGCTTATTAGGGAGCAGGGAGTAGGGAGCAGGGAGTAGGGAAAAGGCAAATTTTAGGTTGACTCTCCTTGTTTCTCACAGAACTATTTCAAAAAATTTTTCAGAGTCCCTTCTAGGCGACGCAGTTGGCTGTAAACGGCTTCCAGGCGATCGCCTTCCACTTCCACATCTGTTGTCGGGTAGTTTTGGAGAATTTCCAGTAGCGAGAGCTGGCGATCGCGAGCAGATAAGGTAATGGCAGCGCGTAGAGCTTGTCGATTTGCTTGGCGCGAAGGTGGATGAATGGTTTTACCTATTTCATCTAACAATAATTCTCCTAAAGCATTGTTGAGAAATCGATCTAACAAGATTGGATCGACCGTTACTGTATTTGTAAGGGACTGGCGAATCGTCTGGGGATCTTGTCGGGCTAATGCCAAGTTTACCCGTAGATCGGGTGACATTTCTCCAGTGCGCGCAAACTTTGTCAAATCCTCAATCGCGATTGATTCGCGAAAAGCTCGGTACTTCAGTACGACTCGTTCGGCTGCAAAAACGGAGGTGCTAGAAAATACAATTGCTGCACTTACCCAGGAGGCGAAACCATAACGCAGCAACAACGAAAATAAGCGCATTAATTAAAAGTTAAGATTTAAGTTGTTTTTATTGTTTTAACTTCAACACAGTAGCACGGTTGCTTTCAGTCAAGACTCATCCTACAAGATTGTTTCTCACAACTAACCGAGTTTGGTAAAGCAGGTACTATCTACTCTGCGAAAGATTTATAGAAAATTGCGGAACATAGTAGCAGTGGTATGTGTCATCAGCTCAAATCTCAGGACAAGCGAATTCGTTCCAAGAATGTTAATAAAAGTAAAATTTTTGTGCAATTTTTGCGATCGCTTGTCTTACTAGATGCAGATCGTCAGCACATGACACATCCTACAAGTATGACACGCCAAGATTCTCCAATTTTCTCGTCTGCCAATCGCGCTTCGTCCGTCAAACCGCTTGTTTGCTCGTTATTTCCTTGGCGAACTGGACTAACCGCCTTACTGTTAGTTGCCAGTGGCACGATCCCCATCGCTACACTAGCAGATACTTCTATCGTACACGCTCAAGCGCCAACTACACCTCCAATTGCCGCTCCCACCACTGCCAAAGTTATTTACGTCAATCCCGAAGTCGGTACGGATACTCCTGGTGCTGGTACGAGCGAAGCATCTGCTTACAAAACTATTACTTTTGCTTTGACTCAAGCCGAACCTGGCACGGTCGTTCAACTTGCTGCTGGTAACTATACTAGCGAAACTGGAGAAGCCTTTCCCCTCACTCTCAAATCCGGCGTGACGCTACGCGGTGATGAAGCAACTAAAGGTGAGAATATTATCATCAGTGGTGGTGGAGAGTATATCAGTCCTACCTTTGCCCGACAGAACGTCACGATTCGTGCCGAGAAAGAGACAACAATTAGTGGTGTCACCGTGACTAACACTAATACACGCGGCACGGGCTTGTGGATTGAATCAGCTAATCCTACGGTAACGAACAGTACTTTTGCCAACAGCAATCGAGACGGGATTTTTGTAACTGGAACGGCTAGCCCCAAAATAGAAGCAAACCGATTCATTAAAAATGGTGGGAACGGAATCTCTGTAGCACGGGCAGCACAGGGAGAAATTCGCAACAACGTCTTTCAAGCTACGGGTTTTGGACTCGCAATTGGTGGTACCTCATCACCCTTAGTCAGCGATAACCAAATTCAACAAAATAAAGACGGGATCTATGTTTCCGAGGCGGCTCAACCGATTTTACGCAATAACGTGATTCAAAATAACGATCGCGATGGAGTTGTCGCCACTGTCAACGCTCAACCCGATATTGGTTCCGCTGATAACGCCGGACAAAATCTGATTCGCGGTAATAAGCGCTATGACCTATACAATGCCACGCGGAGCAACGCTCTGGTTGCAATTGGTAACGATATCGATCCCAAGCGCATTTCTGGCAAAGTCACATTTACCCCTGCTCAATTTGCTCTGCGCGATATCAAAGGTTTATGGGCGCAGCCTTATATTGAAGCCTTAGCTGCTAAAAATATTATTGCTGGTTTCCCTGATGGTACTTTTAAGCCAGACGAACCTGTCACCCGCGCCCAATTTGCCGCAATTGTCAGTAAAGCCTTTACACCAAAAGGACAACGCCCAGCCGTTAATTTTCAGGACGTTCAGCGTAAATATTGGGGCTACCAAGCGATCCAAACGGCATATCAAGGTGGTTTTGTGGCTGGATATCCTGGCAATTTATTTGAACCCGAGCAGAAAATTCCCAGAGTCCAAGCGCTGGTTTCCTTGGCAAACGGTCTAAAATTGAGTGCGGATAATTCTAGCGCGATCGCAGTTTATACTGACGCAGCTCAAATTCCCAACTACGCCGCTCAACCCGTAGCCGCCGCTACTCAGAAACAATTGGTGATTAACTATCCTACACCCACTCAATTAAACCCAAATCGCGAGGCTACCCGTGCTGAGGTTGCTGCTTTTGTCTATCAAGCACTCGTGAACGCCGGACGAGCTAAAGCGATTCCCTCACCTTACCTCGTTAGCCTACCCTAGATCGGGGAGCAGAGAGCGCGCGAGCGCACGAGCGCACGAGCAGGGGAGAAGAGAGCTGAGGGAGCAATTACAAGTCACAAGTCACAATGAATTCCGAATTCCGAATTCCGAATTCCGAATTTTCCCCACACTCCACACCCCGATCGCTGGTAACTGACAACTGATAACTGAATTAACAACGCCAGCGTTCCTGTCGGAATGCTGGCGCTATTTTGCTTCTTATATGCAGTGGGGTCTTTATATATTTATGGCTGACCCCTTTGAGTTAGCGGAGATATAGTCAGGGTCTTTATATAAGCTGACCCCGTTTGAACCTATGTATATAGTATGACAAACTCTATCTGAAGTAATGACTTTTCTAATGTTTTCTTTATTTTTTCTACGATACCGTTGAGAGTTGTGAATGAGCTTGAACTTTCTTTAAGGAGCGGTCTGTTTAACAGGGCGATCGCGCCGCCGAGCTGCCAAAACGAGTAATAGTATACATTTGACAAGAGATAATCCTGAGTATTTCTTCCAAATTTATTTAGAAGGAGTGAGGGGAGTTCAGATTTTTGAAGTCTAAGAGTTTCCCGTGTTCCCCAAGTCCTCCTTGTCTCTATTAACTACGACTTTGCTCGCCCCCGTTCCAGACGAAACAGGAAAATCATCAAGGCAACGATTCCTACTTGGAGAGCAAAATTGGGTAAAGCATTACTGACGTTTTGTCCCGCTGCTAGTTGAGCTAAAAAGATGACAGCACCAATTAAACCCGATGCTCCGAAAGAAAAGTAGATAAATTTTCTCAATCCTCGATAAGGAGCGGCTGCTTCTGCTCTCAACCGAGCGTATTGTTCTGATGTCAACCGTTTGTCGCCGCGATTTTTAGGATTTTGCTCTATCATCAAAGTTTTGATAGTATAATAAAGGTTTGGCAGCGCCGATGTGGCTCAGTGGTAGAGCACTCGATTCGTAATCGAGCGGTCGCGGGTTCAAATCCCGCCATCGGCTTAAGAAAGAGAGAGTAATGAGTGGTGTAGACTTGCAAAATTGGTGTAAAAGTGGTGTAAGCCAAGTAGACCTATCGACTTTCGCAAAGGCAATGACCAGTGGGTGTGGTTATCATTAGATGTTGTAACACGAGAGATTGTGGGCTTGCACATTGGCGATCGTAGTGGCAACTGTGCAAAAGCGTTCTGGAACTCGATGCCACCGATGTACCGTCCAGTGTGCTGTGCTTTACACCGACCGTTGGAGCGCCTATCCTATTCTTTTTTCTCTAGCCTTTCCTAAATAGCACTACTACTTTAAGTTAATACTCTAAGTGGTTTGGGAAAATGGATAGCTGGATGGCATGATTGTACGTTTTTTGTACGCATAGTACGAACGTTTTATTTACTCCGTACAGAAAATTTTACATACATTTCGTGTATATTTGTACGCTTAACGTACGTAAATTTTGTACAAAGCCTGAAAGCCTTACGGAGTAAGATTCTTTGCCAGAATCTAGCTTATGTCCTGCTCTCTGAGCATTACCCTCTATAGGGGCGCACCGATGTGCGCCTCTACGAATTTATTGCAATTAGCAGTTGGCATCATAATATTTGCGATCGCGCTTGTATCGATCCTAACAACTGATCATGCAACGAGCTATCAAAATCCTAGCTAAACACTTGGATAGATGTAATTATTAATGCTTTACTGCTAAAGAACTTACATGAGTTCTACTACGTACCATGACACAACAGCTGACAAGGCAAGACCCTTCAACTTGGGTGGAGCGACTGGCGAGATTTGGTTATGCAGCTAAGGGAGTGGTTTACGGTATTGTTGGATTGTTGGCAGCACAAGCGGCTTTTGGCGCAGGTGGAAAAACAACAGATACCGAAGGTGCATTACAAACGGTATTAACTCAGCCATTCGGAAAATTTTTACTAGCCGCGATCGCTCTTGGTTTACTTGGTTATGCACTTTGGCGGTTCGTCCAGGCAATTAAAGATCCCGAACATAAAGGTACAAATGCTAAGGGAATTTTTCAGCGACTTGGTTATGCAATTAATGGTTTTATCTACGCTGGATTAGCTTTTACTGCAATTCAATTAGTTGCTGGAACTGGCGGTGGGAGTGGTGGTAATGCAACTCAAGATTGGACGGCAAGGCTACTTTCTCAACCTTTCGGACAATGGTTGGTTGGAACTGTAGGTGCATTTATTATTGGCATGGGTTTCTATCAGTTTTACCGCGCTTTTAAGGCTAAATTTCGTCAAGAAATGGATCTGCATCAATTAAGTGAAACTGAGAAAAAATGGGTATTAGGTATTAGTGGATTTGGCACGGCAGCACGGGGAGTCGTATTTTGCGCGATCGGCTTTTTTCTGATCCAAGCGGCAAGAAATAATAACCCTAACGAAGCAAGAGGACTGGGTGAGGCGCTACAGGTGCTATCCCAACAACCTTTTGGTAAGTGGATTTTAGGAATTGTAGCTTTGGGATTAATTGCTTACAGTATTTATATGGTGTTGCAAGCACGATATCGCCGATTGAAAGTAGATTAAATCGTGAGTGAAATACGAGGCATTTGGATTACCAATACCGATAGTACAGTTCTCGACTCTCAAGCTAATATTGCCGAGGCGATGAATTTCTTGGCAGCGACAGGATTTAATGTGGTGTTTCCCGTTGTGTGGAGTAAAGGAGCTACAGTTTATCCCAGTCAAGTGATGCGATCGCAGTTTGGCTTGGCGATCGATCCGCGCTACACTGGACGCGATCCGTTAGCCGAACTGGTGACTGAAGCAAGACGAGTCGAACTGAAAGTTATTCCCTGGTTTGAATATGGCTTTGCTAGTTCCTACAATCAAAACGGAGGACAGTTATTAGCAAAAAAACCAGAATGGGCAGCCCGCGATTGTAACGGTAATCTACTGAAAAAGAATGGCTTCGAGTGGATGAATGCCCTCGACTCCCAAGTACAAGATTTTTTGCTGAGTTTAATTTTAGAAGTTGTCAATAATTACGATATAGATGGCATTCAAGGCGACGATCGCATTCCTGCTATGCCGTGTGAAGGCGGCTACGACGCGGGAACTGTAGCCCGCTATCGCCAAAAATTTCGCCGTCAACCGCCCTCAAACCCCCAGGATCGGCGTTGGCTGCAATGGCGGGCAGATATTTTAACTAACTTTCTCGCCCGTCTGAATCGAGAAGTCAAAGCCGTTAATCCCAATTTACTCATATCAATGGCTCCTAGTATCTACGATTGGGGTTATAAAGAATATCTGCAAGATTCTCAAACTTGGCTGCAACGAGGATTAGTCGATCTACTCCATCCCCAAGCTTATCGGCGCGATTTCAACAGCTACAAACAGATTATCGATCGCCTTGTCACAGAACAAACCCCACAACAGAGATCGCGAGTCGCTCCAGGTGTTTTACTCAATATTAGTTCGTACCGCATGTCTCCTCAATATTTATCGCAGGCGATCGCCCATAATCGCTATTGCGGTATCAATGGAGAAGTCTTTTTCTTTTACGAAGGCTTGCGATCGGATAATCATGCTTTAGCTAAAGTTTTACGTAACGGTGCTTATGCGAAATCTGCTGCCTTTCCCTCTGTTGCCAACCTTGCCCAGCCCCAGCCTGAGAACGCTGATTCTTCGGTAGCTAGAGGAATTCAGAATTTATTCAAATTGTGGCAAAATCGCTTTTAAGGACAAATTCTCTGTAGGGACACACAGCTGTGCGTCCCTACTAACAACCGCGATTTCACCCAACACAAAACGGTAATAAATAGGGATTAATGGAATATCAATTACAGGTAAAACATAACATTAATACGCTCAAACACGATTTACCAACTCTGTTTGAACGGGATATTTCCTACGATATCTATACACAAAATATTTACTTTCAAGACCCAGTTAATAAATTTAAATATAAATTCAATTATCGAATCATCTTTTGGACGTTACGATTTCACGCCAAATTATTTTTCACAGAAATCTACTTCGACGTACACGACGTACATCAGAAAGACGAACAGACGATTCTAGCAACTTGGACTGTTCGAGGAGTCTTGCGCGTACCTTGGAAAGCTAAAGTATTTTTTAACGGCTATTCCAACTACAAATTAAATGACAATGGTTTAATTTACGAACATATCGACACCTGGGATCGATCGCCAAAAGAAATATTACAGCAATTCTTTCGCAAAAGGTAGTCCGCGTACTCGAAGGCTAACGCCTACATCTGCGTTCAATTTAAACATTACTGCCATGACAATACAAGCTTTGTCCAATTTTTATCAATAACAGTTTCCTTTGCTTTTGGCATGTACTCAATTTCTTGAGAATAAGCTTTAATCTTCAAATCCTTCAGGGAAGCATGACCAAAATTTATTAAATTGTATAAACTTAATAACAAATTGAGAGGTAAAGGTTCGAGCAAAGGATAAATATTATTAACTTGAATTAGTACTTCTTTAAAATCTAAAGCCTTACTATTTGTCTCCTTTTCTTGTGACTCAGCAAAAGCACCCCGTAGTTTCATAAAACCACAATTTGCAGCAGAATCACTTTCCCAATAACTATTTACTCTATCGAAAGCAACAGTTAGTTCTACATTTTTTAGAATGGTTAGAGGCAATACCAACCGTCCATTAGGCTTTAATTGCTGTTGCCAAGCAGGTAAAATATCCCCAGCGCCAACTGTGAGAATAATCCGATCGTATGGTGCAGCAGCAGGATAACCAAAACCGCCATCAGCACAAATAACTTGCACGCGATCGCAACCAGCAGTCAATAAATGCTGACAGGCATTTTCTACAACGTCAGGATCGATATCAAGGGTAACAACTTGACCTCGATCTCCAACTAAGTAATCCATTAGAGCAGCATTATAACCTGTTCCCGCACCAATTTCTAATACACGATCGCCCTCTTGCACGCTCAGTTGTTCTAACATGATTGCCACAATTGATGGCTGGGAAGCAGAACTAATTGGTTTGCCGTTCAAGTATTTGGTAATAATCGCTTCATCTGTGTAGGCTGTTTCTATTGAAACGCCGGGAAGAAATAAGTGACGCGGTACGCTACGAAAAGCAGCTTCTATGCGAGGAGTACGAATGAAGCCTTGTTGTTTGAGGCGATCGACTAGTGCGTAGTGTCGTGCAGATACATCACTCATCACTCAATCCTGACTGCTGCAACGCTTGTGCCAATAATTCCTGTAATTCTAGCGTTGCAGCCCAATAATTTAAATAGTCAAGATCGAGGCGATCGCTTTGAACTTTTAGCACACCTAATACATCTCGCCACTGTCGATCTGAAACTCGATTTCCGATTTGATACCAAATCAACTTTTGTAAAATGATGTCTTCAGGAGTTGGCAACCAAGCCAATCGTTCGGGGTTTTGAGCGATCGCTAGTTGCTGTTTCCGCTGCATCTCCGATTGAGCTAAAGGCTGATTTGAAAGAATAAAAATATCAACTTTTTGTAAAGTTTCAAGATGGATAACATTAAAAGACGATTTACGTTCGACTGCTTCTCTTACCATCATTTCATCGACAAAAAATTCTCCAGTTAGCATCTCAACCAATGGCTGTATCTGAGAATTTTGGATATCGGCAACAATATCTACATCCAGAGTAGCACGCGGTTCGCCCCAAATTGAACTTGCTACAGAACCGCCAATTAGATAAGGAATAGCTAGTGTATCTAAAATTTCTGCCATTCTCAAAGCTAGTTGAATTGATTCTGCATCCACTAATTTATCCTCATTTCTATCTCCGCAAAATCGAACTGCTATATCTTTTCCTAACCATCTAATCGCTAGTTGAAATTTAATTTGACTAGTAGTAGCATTGGGATATTGATGGCGAATCCCAGCGATCGCCATTTGTCGAATTCCTTTCGTTGCTTCGTCGATCAAATGTGCTTTTTTCCAAACAGGCATGTGACGAAAAGCTTGCATCAGGAAGCGATCGACGTTTGGATGCGTATCACTAGCTTGAGGCTGATAGCTTGACATACATTACTGTAAAGAAAGTTATGTCTAGTTTAACTACATAGCCACTGGATGAGATGTTAAAATAACTGCTAGTTAAGCTTCATACATGCGATCGCCTCATCGCGGCTAGTCAATACCCCAAAGACATTGCTGTTGATGTGTGGATAATCTCGGCATCAAGGTAAGTAAATCTTTTTGCGGTAGAGAAGACTTGCAGTAATAGGGATATTTTGGTTCTCTCGAACTGTAATCGTAAAATAGAGCAAATCGATCGCTATTCTCCGGCACTTTGCCTCGGTGGAAAATACTGCCAGTATCTACTAAAATTACTGTACCAGCCGCACCAGTGCATGAGATCCATTCAGATTGAGGAATAATTGGTTCTACAGTCTTATCTTGTAGATAGCCGTGTTTGTATCCCAACGAATTAGATAAAAGCGCAGTCAAAGGTTTGGAAATGTATTGAAAAGGACCGTTACCTTCGCTGACATCATGTAAGTAAATGATGATTTTAAAGACACAGCGATCTTCTGTATCTATGTGCCAAAGTCTTGATTTAATTTTGACATCATTTGCTAAATCTTTCCGAAAGTATACACCATGATACGAGATCGGTAGACCAATGTAATTCTCGGTAATATCCAGCAATCTATCTTCTAATCCCCAGAGAAAAAGCTCTGGATGTTCTATAATTTGTGCGTTGCTGGCGTGAAGGGCAAATTCTTGTTTGTTGCTGGGTAAAACGTTTCGTAAGGTTGGCAGTATTTTTTTTACAGATGCCAGAACTGAAGGTGTAGAAGAAATATTTAATGCTTCTAAGGAAGTTATAAAAATTCCTTCTTGTTTGAGTGTCTTAACAATCTGAGAGTCGTTGGGAGTAAGTACGGGTAACTTATGAGTATGCTGCTCAACTGCCTCTTTATAAGCAAGTTCTGAGGGAATTGTAAATACTGGAGTATCAAAAATCTTTCTTAAGATTTTATTACGTACTTGATGTATTCTTTTTGTTATGAGCATCTCAGTTACTTATACGCTTACTCTTGATTTAAAAGTGTTTGTTTAACAGAGCTAATCGATCATTTCTATACTATGTATAAATTCTAACATACACTCGAACTACCTCTTTGGATAGAGATTTGAGATAAAGTGTGTGTAAATCTAAGTTGAAGAAACGATGAAGTGTTTGACGATCGCCGCTCTAGAATCGAGTGGAGAATGCATGGGAGAGCGATCGATGCTTACTTTTGCTGTACTCGCTGTGAACGAAACTTTGTGTGAATGGAAGTCATGCGCGCTTGCTAGAGGTGGATTTAGTTAAAATACTGTTTGTCATAAGCAAATTCCGCGAAATATAGCTCAATTTCACGTAGATGTAATATATTGTTACGAATGACTTGTGGATATTGGCAATACATCGCGTCATCCACTGCACCGTTAAGCTCTGCGATCGCCAATTTTACGATTCGTTAGCAGGAGAGACTGTTTGAACAATGCTTTCTCTCTGCGGTGGTTTAACTAACCAACGCTGGCTAATAGCCACGAACAACACGGTTAACCCCTGAATCGCAAAAACAATCGTTACGGGAACACCTGCGCTGCGTTGCATGACATTTGCACCGCTACGGAGGGCGCTAAAAAATAGAGAAGTGAGAACAACTCCGAGAACGCTACCGCGACTCAAAAAAGCGATCGCGATCGCATCAAAGCCGTAACCGGGCGAAACTTGCTCGAACAAACGAAATTTCAACCCCATCACCTCCGATGCACCAGCCAACCCCGCCAAACCACCCGCCAGCGCCATGACAAGCACGATCGTACGTTGTACCGATATACCACCATAACGGGCTGCAATTGGGTTCATTCCCACGGCGGCGGTACGATAACCAAAAGGCGATCGCTGCAACAGTACCCATAACACCCCAGCCGCTACGAGTCCGACTAAAATTCCTGCATGGGCTAAACTGCCTGGTAGAATAATCGGCAATTGGGCAGAACGAGCAATGATGGGAGAATAAGGGCTAGGTGCATTGGGAGCCATTAACGGTCCCTGAACGAGGTAACTGACTAAGTTGAAAGCAATATAATTGAGCAACAGCGTAGTAATGACTTCATTGACTCCCCGCACTGCTTTCAGATAACCAGGAATTAAACCCCAAATTCCCCCAAACAGAAAACCCGCTAGTAGTGCTAAAGGGACATGAATTAATGCAGGTATACCTTTGATAGATAATCCTGCGATCGCACTTCCTAGCGCACCCATATAAATCTGTCCTTCGCCGCCAATATTAAATTGTCCAGCTCGTAAAGCTACTAGAACCCCTAGACTGGTTAGTAGTAGGGGAGCCATTTTTGTGAGCGTATTACCAAAACCGAAATAAGTAGAGAGGGATTCTTGAAATAGGGCTGTATAAGCCGCGATCGGATTTGCCCCTGCAACTAACATCAATCCCGCACCTACAAGTAACGCTGAAGCGATCGCGACTACTGGAGGTAGCAAAGATGGGAAAACTGCCAATATTTGCTGAAAAATCTTCTGCAATTTTAAAATTAATCTTTATTTTAAGTTCGTGGGCTGCGTTAACAAGGTCACTTATCCTACATCTTACTAACTCGAAGCACTGGTGTAAAACCGTAAAGCAAACCGCCAAAATACAGTAGCGATCGCAAATAAAAATAGCGCCAATACTCCCGCACCAATTACCCAGCCTAACTGAACTCTTCCCAACATTGTCTCGGCTGGAACTGTGGTGAGAAAAGCGACGGGAACGACAAAGGTAAAGAAGAAACGATAAGCAATTGGATAAGCTACCATTGGATATCGTCCTGCTTCTAATAATCCTCGTAATACCTCGGTGACGTTATAAATTTTGACAAACCAAATACTTGTCGCCCCTAGCATAAACCACAAGCTATAGAGGCTGATAAAACCAAAGATTAATGGAATTGCACTCAGTAAGTAGTCACCAATTGTTAAACCGAGTAGACTCCCAGCGTAACCGATGATGATGCTACCGAAAAGAATATCGGGAACTCCCCAAGGGGAAAGGGTGTGGGTAGAAAGCCAAAATTGGCTATTAATTGGTTTTAACAGCACGAAATCCAACGTTCCCTGTTGGACATAGGTGACAATTTTGTTGAGATTAGGCGAGAGAAACGTACTGGAAAAGCCTTGAAGTACAGTAAAAACACCCAGTACGATTAAGGCTTCTTGCCAACGCCAGCCTTCAAAAGTATAGCCAGTGCCATTATAGAATAGGGAAAGCCCGAATAAACTGCCTGCAAGATTGCCAAGGCTGGTGAGGGTTGCTAAAACAAAATTAGCGCGGTATTCTAACTCAGCCGCGATCGCGGCACTCCACAACAGCTTAATTACGTCTAGATATCGATTCACGTTAAGGCTGTCTATCGATCGTCATTCCTAATTCTAAACGAGATATTCCTCCCTATCTGCGATCGGTTAATCCATGCCCGCCCAGATCGACTAAATCTGGTAGGCTAAATGTTTTTGTTGCGTGTTGAGAACTATTTTCCAATAAATCGACGTGACGAGTTTCCATCAAATCGATATGACGTGTTGGCATATGTTGTTTCGATCTGCGCGAAGAACGGCTACCTCTAATCTCAAAATACTGTAGAGTCTTGGCAGCTTCAGCATCCGCCGGACGCGAGAAGAAATAACCCTGTCCGTAATCGCATCTTAAGGCTTGCAATTGATACATTTGCTTTTTCGTTTCTACCCCTTCAGCAACCACATTGATGCCCAAGTTCCACGCCATAGAGACGATAGTACGGATCATCTCAATTTTTTCTGGATCGCAATCAATATCGTTAACGAAAGAACGATCGATCTTCAGCGTATCTATGGGTAGGCGATGGAGATAGCTGAGGGAAGAATAACCCGTGCCAAAATCATCGATCGCCAATTGGATTCCCAAGGTCTTCAACTGCTGCAAAATAGTAACCGCAGCATCAACATTATCCATCAGTACGCTTTCAGTAATTTCTAACTTCAAGCTACTGGGAGAAAGTCCAGTTTTGTGCAGAATTTGTTTAACTTCCCGCGCCAGATCGGGTTGCGTCAATTGCTTGCCAGAAAGATTGACATTCACTGTTAATCGAGAGTCAACTACAGAATGCTGTTGCCAAGTGCGTAACTGCTGACACACTTGTTCGAGTATCCACCAACCAATCGGGACGATCGATCCAGTTTCTTCGGCTACAGGAATGAATTCTGCGGGTGATACCCAGCCTCGTTGGGGATGCTGCCAACGAATTAATGCTTCAAATCCAGCAACTCGACCGCTGTTGAGCGAGACAATTGGCTGGTATACTACCATGAACTCTTTGTGTTCTAGCGCCCGCCGCAGGTCAATTTCGAGCTGCATTCTGGCGATCGCCCGATCGTGAATGGCAGGTTCAAAGACTTCCGATCGCGCTTTACCCATAGCTTTAGCACGATACATGGTCATATCGGCATCTCGCAGCACGTCTTCCGAATGTTCGTACCCGCTATGACTTAAAGCAATCCCAATACTAGCGGTGCAAAAAACTTCATTGCCTTTGAGGTTGAAGGGGGTTGACAATTCTCGATGAATTCGATCTGCAATTTGCCGAACTCGAAGAGCGTCGCAATTTTCCAACAGGATCGTAAACTCATCTCCTCCTAACCTAGAGAGAGTGCTATTGGATGGTAAGCACGCTTTTAAGCGAGTTGCGATCTCCAACAGGAGGCGATCGCCCATAGCATGACCTAAACTATCGTTGACCACTTTAAAGCGATCGAGATCTAAAAATAGGAGGGCAAATTGAGATTTCGGGTCTTGTTTTGTTTGGTGAATGGCTTTTTCTAATTGCTCCATGAACCAGAGACGATTTGGTAGACCTGTTAACCCATCGTGGAAAGCATCGTGCAGTAATTTCGCCTCAGCTGCCTTTTGTTGAGTAATATCAGTTTGAGAACCTGCCATGCGGTAAGGTTTGCCTTCAGAGTCGCGCACGGCTAGCCCCCGACAAAGCATCCAACCGTAGCTACCATCCTGACGCAATAACCGATATTCAGTTTCAAAATGGTTGGTTAACCCCGCTAAATGGGCGCTTAATTTTCCTTGGAACTGAGCTTTATCTTCAGCATGTATGCGATCGAACCATTCTGCTAAAGTATTACCTACTTCTTTCTCCTCATAACCCAACATCGATTTCCAACGAGGAGAATAATAAATCTGATTGCTTCTGATATTCCAGTCCCACAAACCATCGTGAGCGCTCTGCGCGATTAAAGCATAACGTTCGCGGCTCTCTTGCAGTGCTTTTTGTGCTTGGTGGAGTTCGTTGATTTTTGTTTGTAATTCGCGATTCGATCGCGCCAATTGCTTGTAAAGTTGAGTTTGGTGTAAAAGTCGGCGGACTCGCTGCCGTAAAACAGCCCAGTGAATCGGTTTTGTCACAAAGTCGCTTGCACCAGCGCGGAAGGCGCGATCGACTGATTCTTGGTCTTCTAGAGCCGTGATAATTAAGATAGGTGCGTGTTTGGAGCGAGAAAGAGCTTGTAGCTGACCGCAGCAAGTAAAGCCATCCATCACGGGCATGAGTGCATCGAGCAAGACCAAATCTGGATGAACTTGAGTATACGCCTCTAACGCTTGCTGTCCGTTTACCGCTTCTACTACCCTGTAGCCATCCTTCTCCATTGCTTGACGCAGTAAAATCCTCATGGTTCTATCGTCGTCCACCACGAGAATTAAGGGTGTAGTTGAAGAGACGGGGTTAGAGTTCATAGTGACGAACACCCATAAGAAGTAGGAAAGATTAGTAAAGTTGCAGTAGAAGAGCAAGACTTTTTGCACTGCCAACTGTCTGGTGTTACCAGTACTGGTATTGCCAGTACTGGTATTGCCAGTATTGTTATTGGCACTCGCGTTGAGAGAATCAATCGTAATAGATGCAGCACTTGAACTCTGAATAGCAAACTATGAGTCACATATTCTACCGAGCCGCAAAGTCTGCTGGATCTCGTAGCTTCACTATGGACTACTATTGTCAGCTTTCACATCGAGTAAATCACGCAATTTTGTCCCACTCTCATAAATTTTTGATAAAGAAAATTTTAGGGAAATCAGAATATTCTCCCTGCTCTCTGCTCTTGCGCTCGTGCGCTCCCTCTTCACTGATAACTGATAACTGATTCCGGGAATACTAAATGCGAACGTAGCGTGAAGCATTTGTCGGATTGGAAATTAAGATATGGCTTCTAGTCGAATAGCAATTGGCAAGATAGCACGGCGAACATTATTAAAAATAACACTGAGAGTAACTCTTGTGATTATTGCTGCTAGTGCGATCGGTTATCTTCATGTTTTATCGAATTTAGAATCTCATGTGCGAGAAGACCTCAAACAATATGTAATTGAACGAGGTCGGCAAGAGAGCGATTTTTTGGCTCTCGCAGCAGCAACTCAGGACGAGCGACGCTTAACCTCAACCGATCGTGACATTCTGCTCGACGATCTAGTTAAGAGAACGACAAACGAGTGGTTGCCAGGATCGTACAGCATGATTTTTCACTCCGACGGTCGCCTAATTGCTCATCCAAATTTGATGTCACAAATTCAAACTAGTCAGGGTAAATTTTATCTCGATCGCGCGGACGATTTGCATTTGCAAACTATTTTTAAATTAGTTAAGCATAGTCAACCTGGAGAAATAGTCATAGATAACGTCAAGAATAACGAGTATCTTGCTGTTGCTAGTATTCCCACTCTTAATTGGTATTTCGTAGTTGTCCTTCCCAAGTCATTCTTGTTCCAGCAAGCATGGTCTAACGCTAAATTTATCCCGATCTTAGGGCTATTATCGCTATTAACAGAAGTTGCCTTAATATTTGTCACTTTACGCCAGCAAATTGCTAAACCTTTAAGGAGATTGCTGACAGCCACAGAGCTGATTGCGGCGGGAAACTTAGATGTCCAACTAGATGCCGACAGAAAAGATGAATTGGGGTATCTGGCGACATCATTTAACAAGATGGCAAATGCGATCGCGCATCGGGATACCCAGTTAGCAGAGCAAAATACGAAGCTAGAACGAGAAGTAGCCGCGAGAACGGCAGCTTTACAGGCAGCCTTAGAGCAAGCAGAAGCCGCTAGTATGCAACTTGTAGAATCAAAAACAGCATTGGAAGTGTTGCAGTTGGAAACGCAGATGGCTCGTAACACAGCTGAGGCTGCCAATCAAGCTAAAAGTGCGTTTCTCGCCAACATGAGCCATGAAATCCGTACTCCCATGAATGGAGTGATTGGCATGACAGGTTTGCTGCTCAATACATCCCTAACTCCTCAGCAGCAAGATTTTGTAGATACGATCCGCAGAAGCGGCGATGCTTTACTGACAATCATCAACGACATTCTAGACTTTTCCAAAATTGAATCAGACAAGTTGGATTTAGAAGAACAACCCTTCGATTTGCGAGTTTGTATTGAAAATTCTCTCGATGTGCTAGCTCCTCAAGCTGCGGACAAGAATCTGGAGCTGGCTTACCTGCTCGATCCACAAACACCAGCTACGATTATGGGAGACGTGACGCGGCTATGTCAAATTCTAGTCAACCTGCTGAGCAATGCAGTTAAGTTTACGGAGCATGGAGAAGTTGTAGTTTCAGTCACGACTAAAGAGATAAATAGTAGCGAGTACCTAGAGGGGAGAAAAAAAGAGCAACTACCGCAGACTGCCGATTATCTCATGCCGACATTCTATGAAATTCAATTTGCCGTTAAAGACACCGGGATTGGAATTCCTAGCGATCGCATGGATCGGTTATTTAAGTCCTTCAGTCAAGTCGATACTTCCACCACTCGTCAATATGGCGGGACGGGGTTGGGTTTAGCAATTTCTCAGCGTTTAAGTGTGATGATGGGCGGGAGAATGTGGGTAGAGAGCCAAGTCGGTGTTGGTTCTACCTTCTACTTTACGATCGCGGTAGCAGCACCCAATATCGTGCAGCATGAAAGTTCCTGTATTTTGCCGCAATTGCACGGTAAGCGTTTGTTAATTGTGGACGATAGTGCTACCAATCGTAAAATTCTGATGCTGCAAGCTCAATCTTGGGGAATGCTTCCCCGTGCAGCTACTTCTGGTGCAGAGGCATTGGAATGGTTGCAACGTGGCGATCCTTTCGATCTAGCAGTGTTAGATATGCAAATGCCGCAGATGGATGGTTTGAGCCTAGCTACAACTATCCACCAACACTCTAACTATCGCAAGCTACCTTTAGTCATCTTGACTTCTATGGGTAAGCCAGAAGTCGCCAGTCAAAGTACAGCAGTCAAGTTATCTGCCTGTCTGACAAAGCCTGTCAAACAATCTCAGCTATATAACGTACTGTTGCAAATTTTGAGCGAACAATCGCAGCCATCCCAAGTTGCGCCATTTTTGCCTAAATCCTCAACTCTTAGCGCTCAAATAGCGCAAACTCATCCTTTAAATATTTTATTAGCTGAAGATAATACGGTAAATCAGAAGGTAGCGTTGTTAATGTTGCAGCAAATGGGATATCGGGCAGATGTTGCTAACAATGGACTGGAAGTTCTAGCCGCGCTGCAACGTCAGCCTTACGATGTCGTGTTGATGGACGTACAGATGCCAGAAATGGATGGATTGGAGGCAGCAAGACAAATTTGCCAGCGGTGGTTCCCTCCGCATAAACCGCGAATTGTCGCCATGACTGCAAATGCCATGCAAGGCGATCGCGAAGCCTGTCTCTATGCTGGTATGGACGATTACCTAACTAAACCCGTGAAGATCGAGCATTTGGCTCAGGCTTTGAGTCAGTGCCATCCCGTAGGTGTTGGCAGCAGGGAGCAGGGAGCAGGGAGTAGGGAGCAGGGGGACAAGGGGGACAAGGGGGACAAGGGGGACAAGGGGGACAAGGGGGACAAGGGAGAAATTAGTCACGCACCACGACGCGGCTTTATTGCGGAGGAACCGGACGCTCCCGCCCGCTTCACCACCTACCACGCACCACCTTTACCCTCTCCTGCAATCGATCCTAAAGCTTTGCAAGCATTAGAGGAGATGGCGGGGGAAGGTGGAGCAGCAACGATCGCAGTGGTAGTTGATGCTTATTTAGAAGATGCACCGAAATTAATTCAAACAATGCAAATCGCGATCGCATCTGTAAATGCTACAGAATTACAACGAGCAGCCCATACTCTCAAATCTAGTAGCGCTACTTTGGGGGCAATGTATTTCAGTCAGCTATCAAAGCAATTAGAAATCATTGGACGTAATGGCACAATTGAATTCCCAAAGAGTAGAGAAATTGTCTCTGAGCTTGAGGCTGAGTACATAAAAGTTAAAGCAGAACTAAAGAAATACTTAAATACTACTGAGTTATCAAATAACTCGTAGTACTGATTACAAAATATTTTCAGCTTGTTGACCCGTTAAACTTCGTCTGATATTGTGACGTTGGAATAAAGTAAGAGTAAAGTCAATGTTAGTGGCTGCCAATCGAAATAACTTTCTCTCATTTGATTGAGTGTTGTCTGGGCAGTTCGTTTGCGTCAATTGTAGGTCAAGTGTTCTTCAGTAAGAAGAACATATTTTGGCAATCAACCCATAAATCGAAGTTGACCTCAACATATAATTCACGGCAAATTGTATAGAAGGAGAATCACAACTTAATCAATTTAACGATCCAGGTTCGAGACAAGAAACAGCAGACAACCATATCCTCAAATAAGGAGAGTGAGCCATGTTTCAAGTCGGCGATCGCGTTATTCATCACGCTAGCGGACAATCTGGTAATGTCATCGGTTACGGACACCAGATTATTGATGGAGTTTATCAGCCAACCTTAATAGTCAGAGTCGTGAGAGATAGGGAATTAGGACAAACAGGTGTCGTTGAAGACTTATCAGCTAACTGGATACCGAGTGAAGAGGAAATACACTCGCAAGTTGCTTGAATCAACTTAAATAAAACAATGAGAGCGCACGATTTGGCGCTCTTATTTTTTGCGATCGAGTAGAGTCCGAGGCGCTATGCTGTACCCTATTCACCAATATCCTCATTCCAAAGAGAAGGATTTTTTTCAATAAAATCTCCCATCATTCGCTTGCACTCATACATATTTAAATCGATAACTTCTACGCCATGTGCCTCCATAAAGTCTTTGGCTCCAGCAAAATTGGCAGATTCAGCTGCAATCACCTTTTTAATCCCAAACTGCACTACAGCACCAGCACAGAGATAACAAGGCATCAATGTGGAATAAAGAGTCGTACCTTTATAGTTACCGATTCTACCTGCGTTACGGAGACAATCGATTTCTGCATGGGTGACAGGATCGCCGTCTTGAACTCGCTTATTGTGTCCCTGACCGACAATTTTGTCATCTTTGACTAGTACCGAACCGATGGGAATACCTCCTTCTGCTAACCCTTGTTGTGCTTGAGCGATCGCGGCTGCCATAAATTCATCCATGAATAATTCTCCTATTTATGTCTAAACAACTCGTACTTATGGATTGTGACGGTGGTGTAGATGATTATCTAGCAACTATGCTACTGATGACGATGGAACGAGTTGAATGTCTGGGTGTTGTTGTCACTCCAGCTGATTGTTACGCCCACGCCGCCGTCAGTGCTACCCGTAAAATTCTCGATTTCATGGGATGCGATCGCGTTCCGGTTGCAGCTAGTACCGTGCGCGGGATTAATCCTTTCCCCCGTCTCTATCGTCGCGATTCCCTCATTGTCGATTGCCTACCCATTCTCAACCAGCAAGATACCATTTGCACGTCTTTGGTTGAGCAAACAGGTCAGGAGTTTACCATCCATACGTTGCTGAATGCGCCAGAACCCGTAACCTTGATGGTAACTGGTCCCTTGACCACTATTGCAGTTGCTTTAGATACGGCTCCAGAAATCGAAGCTAAGATTCAACGCCTGGTTTGGATGGGTGGAGCGCTGAATGTTCCTGGTAATGTAGAAAAAAGCATCGAACCAGGACAGGATGGTTCGGCGGAATGGAATGCTTACTGGGATGCAATGGCTGTCGATCGCGTTTGGCAGACACAGATTCCGATTGTGATGTGTCCTCTGGATTTAACAAATAATGTTCCAGTCACAGCCGCGATCGTGCGGCAAATGGGCAAACAGCGTCATTATCCCCTTTCAGACTTGGTAGGACAGTGTTATGCCTTGGTCATTCCTCAAGATTATTATTTTTGGGATGTGTTAGCCACAGCATATCTAGCTCATCCAGAGTTTTATCAACTGCGAGAATGGGAAACCACAATTATCACTACAGGTGCAAGCCAAGGTCGCACCAAAATTCAACCTGGCGGGCGCAAAGTTCAAGTCATGGAGCGAGTCGATCGCGAGATATTTTATGAGTACATATTACAGCAGTGGCAAAGATGAGGGACAGTTATCAGTGACTAGTGACTAGGGGCTGGTGGCTAGAATCGTTTCTAACCACTAGTCACCAGCCACCAGCCACTCATCAATAACCGTTGCTTTCTTAAAAATATGTAGATTTTTATTAACAATTGCTGCGTTTATCTACTCCTAATGGACTAAGCAATAATACTTGAGTGGTTTAGGGTAAATAAATGTTAAGAAATAAATAGTAATCTTGCATAAAATTCCCAAAAAATTTCATAATTAATCCTAATTAGATCCAAATTTGAGTGACCTGCAAGAAGTATCTAGGGATATTTAGCCTAGTGAAGCAATTTCAACTGCAAGGGAAAAAGTATAAAAAGAAACAAGTGCTGTCAGATAGCAGGGGGCAGCGCGATCGATCTCGTGTTGCGATCGCAGCCTAGTTGAGTTTTTCATAAGTTGCCGTCAATCTCATCGTCAGAAGCCAGGAGTATTGCAAATGTTTGGTTCGATCAAAAAAATACTGAGTGGGATAGTGTCTTTCTTTTTAGGTTTTTTCAGTAGCAAAAAATCCTTAGAAGGTAAACCCGATAAACCTCGCAAGCGTAATGGTTATTTTCTTGAATTAGAAGAAACAGAAGTCCCTAAAGAACTAAAAGCTGCTGCTAAATCAATTGCTTCAGCAACCAACGAAGTTAAAGCTAAAGCGTCAGAACTCGTCACTGCTGCAACAACCAAAGAATCTGAGTCTAACGCTAAAGCAGAGCCAGCTAAAGCAGAGCCAGCTAAGGCAGAGAAGGTAAAAACAGCTGATGCAGCTACACCAGCCAAAGCAGAAACGGTAAAAGCTGAGGTTCCTACTAAGAAACAACCCCCTAAAGTAGAAGTAGAATTGGTGCAAACTGCTGAGGGAGTCAAAGCTCAGGCTGTTAAGCCAACCAAACCAGTGAAAGCTGTTGCTGATAGCAATGGTAAGGCTGCTTCTACATTTGCGCCCAACTACCTGATGCCGTCTGCTTCTAACAGCCGTCGTCGCCCAGGAGCAAATATGAATTCTTTCTTGGATATGGCACGCCAGGTTAAGACTCCTGGTTAGATTGAAGTAGAAAATGTAGGGTGTGGCGATCGCCTCTCTACATTAATTTTTCCTTCCTTTTAAGAAAAACTAATCCACTGTAGAGATGGAATGCTGCATCCCAGTTGGAGGGATCGCGGCGGAACAGATGGATGTGAGATGGAATTGGAGCGAGCAAATCGCTCCAATCCAAAGCTGTATTGGCAAAAATGGTAAAATCTGACCAGGATTCAGCGCGTTCGAGTTTTTGGTCGAGAAAATTCTGTAAATGATTCCAGTTAATTCTGACGGTTGTTTGATTGTGCGTTTGCTGCTCGGAAAAAGAAATGCCGTTGTGGAACATATAATCGCGATCGCATAGTCGCACGATATAACCGCGATCGCTTAAGTGTAAATCGCAGAATTGCGCGTAGTCTTGAGTCTGAGTTTTGCGTTGTAGCTTGCCACGTACATTTATGTCTACAACTTGCTCGAAAAGGGGTAATAACCCCATCACTTTATGAGTCACTTCCGACCATTGAAAGCTCAGAAAACTCAGCTCATCTACTTCATTTTGACAAACAACACTGGCTGCTGGAGCGACTTCAAAATATCGCGCTTGAAAAACTTGGATTTGTTCGATTTCTGCCAAAGTTGCCCAAAAACAAGGAATGTCAGCAGCTAAAAGTTGTTGACCGAAAAATTGTAATTCGCCAATTGCACCTGTACGATACAGCCGCCAACCGCGACTTGGTAGCTGAAGTCGAGCTGTATAAGGGTCAATCTGCATGATTTGGGATAATCTGCGGGCAGCTTCAGACTTGCGATCGCTAGCAATCGGTTCTAATACCAACACGCCTTTTTGCATGTTATCTGGATCGGCAGTCGCTTGGGCGATCGCCTGCTGGCGTTGTGCCTTGAGCAGTGATTCGATGCGGGTTATACCTTGACGCGCTTGCGCCATAATCCTAGCGTGAACGTGAACCGAACTCAGTAACAGTTGCCGATAAATCTCTGCTGCTGTATCTAATTTGCCAGATATTTCATCTAATCTACCCGAGTAGAATTGTACCCAAGGGTCTGTGGGAGAACTATGTCGCAGCTGCTGTAATAACTGGGCTGCGGTGTCATAATCTTGGCGTTCAAAAGCAGCAGCAATGAGATCGAGCATCAATAGGACAAGAGAGCAACTGTATTTATGTTGCCCAAAATGTCAGTTGTCAGCTATCAGTTATCAGTGACTAGTGACTAGTGGAACCAGAATTCTCCCCCTTGTCTCCCTTGTCCCCCTTCGCCCCCTAATCCCCACTCCCTTCGGTCGTGGGGAAGAGCGAGTTCCCCCTTGTCCCCCTTGTCCCCCTTGTCCCCTTTATCCCCCTCAGCTCTCTTCCAGCATTGGTTATCCCTAGTTAAGGCAACAACGATAATGCTAAACTTATTTTCAGCACTATTTATGGTATGTAGTCACCGAACAAACGAACTTTAGGGAAGACTACAATTGAATTGATGATTTTGAGGAAAGAGATAGAATGACCCAAGTGCTTCTCGGAGAAAATGAAGGAATTGATTCGGCATTACGGCGGTTCAAGCGCCAAGTATCAAAAGCAGGAATTTTGGCAGATGTAAAATATCATCGTCATTTTGAAACACCCCAAGAGAAACGCAAACGCAAAGCTGTCGCAGCTCGACGCAAGCGACGGATGAGATAGATAGATCGGAAATTTAAATTTAATATATTCTCAATTGGTGACGCTGCTTAACTGAATTGAAGGAAGTAAGTCATCGTATCAGATAAAAAGTGAGATAAGGATACAAAATAGGCGATCGCTAGTTACCTACAGCCTGTTTTGTATCCTTCGCGTCTAATAAGATATTGCGGTTGTTGTAGCGGTTCATTGCTTGCGCTACTCCTTGTTTCAAGCTTAGTTCTACAGCTTCTAACGCCATTTGCAAAACTTCAGCTACTAATGGGGTTTGATCTGAGGAAAAGCGTCCCAGCACGTAAGATATAGTCGATGCGTCTTCCTTGGTATTGTTGCCTTGAGGTCTACCGATACCGATTCGTAGGCGGGGAAAGTTTTGCGTTCCTAAGTGAGCGATCGCACTTTTCATTCCATTGTGTCCGCCAGCCGAACCGGATAAGCGCAGACGAATTTTTCCCAAGGGGAGATCCATATCGTCGTAAATTGCCAGTACCGATTCTGGTGGTAGCTTATACCAATCCGTGACGGCGCGAATTGCCTGACCGGAATTATTCATATATGTTAAGGGTTTGAGTAAGCGGATTTTACCTGCATTACTCCTACCTTCACCAAATATGCCCTGAAATTTGCGATTGTCTGCCAGTGGAATTTGCCAAGCACGAGCGATCGCATCAACAGCAGCAAAACCAATATTGTGGCGGGTTTGGTCGTATTTAGGCTCTGGGTTTCCCAGACCAACAATGAGTTGCGGCACAATGAGAACTTGATTGGAAGTTGAATTAGACGCGATCGCTTCTGTCATTACACCTATCGATCTAGCTTTTATTTGTCTAGCTTTGCTGCGTTGAAGAAGTTGTCGTATTGGTAGAAACGGTTTCTTCTGTTGCTGCTGGCGGAATTTGCTTTGGTTCTAGTTCGGCAGTTGTCTGCATTGCCTGTTCTATCTGTTCCGCTTCGCGCTTAAACTCTGACTGGAACTCGCTAGAGGCATCTTGGAAACTGCGAATAGCCTTCCCCAAGCTCCGACCAATCTCTGGCAGCTTTTTGGGTCCAAAGATCAGCAATGCAACTACAAAAATTAAAGCCATTTCTGGCAGTCCAATACCGAAGACATTCATAAACAACCCTCCTGCAATGTCTGTTCCCCCAGTCTTAGTATAGGCTGCGAACAGTAACTATTGAGTAGCGATTGGTTGTCAGTGTAGAGACGTTACATGTAAAGTCTCTACAAAGTTGTCACGTCTGTACTTTAATTCCTTATATCTCAAAAAAAAACCCAGATCGATTCTGGGTGGAATGCAAGTTATAAGTATTGTTAATAACTCTCAGTTTTCTAACGATTAACCACCTAAACCAGTCCAATTAGGGGCAATATCAGGTCTTTCAATCAGCAATGATTGGTTATAGATTTGCAGGATGATCAAGAGAAAGACGAAAAATAATAGTATGAAAATCGCCATTACGGGAGTCGTCCCCCAACCAGGGGCAACCTTACCATACTCTGAATTCAAGGGTCTGAGGATTTCTCCCAACCAAGTCCGTTGTGCCATGACTCACCTATGATGAATTGCGAAAGCATTTTTTAACGTTCTGTAATATTGTATAGGAAGAGTACTCATAATCTATCGCTATGATGGAACCCGCAACAGTTCTTAGCATTTCCTTGGCTGCCGTATTGATTGCCATTACTGGCTGGACAGTGTATACCTCCTTCGGTCCTCCAGCAAAAGAGTTAAGAGATCCGTTTGAAGAACACGAAGATTAAAGATAGTTATACTTTTGTATTATTGGTGGGCAGCAGGCAGTCTCTATATTCTCCAGAAGCCCACCGCAATCGCCAGCGATCGCAGTTGCTCCGTTTCATCTAACCTTGAGCTTTAAGGTGACGATCTTCCACGGTGAAATAGTCTTGGCTGTTCGGTCGGCTCGATTAGTAGCTATAGATCTTTCTAAAAGATCGAGATCGTCGGCTACGTTTAAATTTAAGGTGTTCTGTAGGTCTAATTGAGCTGGATCGCCGTGGCATTCATAGCACCGCAAAATCAACTCTTGCGGCTCGTCTTCTGAAGGCTTGAACGCCATCAAAATTAAGTTATCGGCTGATATTGTTAAAAAGCTGGTCTTATCTGGGATCTTTCCTGATGTAGCTGTCGCAGCAGGCAATAGTAAAACTTGCAACGGTATATTCAGTTCGTAACCACGCCTAACTGTCTGTGCTTGTTGCCACGTACCAGCATGGGGATAAAGTGCATAGGTAAATTCATGTAAGCCCATGTCTGCTTCGGGATCGGGCCATACAGGACTACGCAGTAATGTTAAACGCAGTCGATCCGGTTGGCAATCGTAGCCATATTTACAATCATTTAGCAAGCTGACACCGCGATCGCTCATACTTATGTCAGCCCAACGTAAAGCCGGTACTTCCCATTTTGCCTTGTCTGCTGGAGTTTGGGGTTGCGTCGGTCTGGCGATCGCACCGCAGGGAATTTCATAAGTAGCATAGTCTGCTGATACATTCAGGGGAAAAGCAGCTTTTACCATTACATGACGTTCTTGCCAGTCAACGCTAGTTTTAATTTTGAGGACGGGAGAACCTATTTCTAAAATGTAATCTTGGCTAAAAACTGACTGACCGATTTTTCGAGCTACACTGACGCAACTTTGTAGGAAATCGCGATCGCCATGTCGGTTAATACTTATGAGTTCAGCAGATGGTAAGGGGTGTTGAGCGTAATTAGGATCGATGTTCCATGCATCCCAATATTGTCCGCTATCTTGGAAAGCTTGCAGTTGATTGCCTGCACCATTGAGGACTTCCCATCGATTGATTTTGTCAAAAACGCTTGATAAATCTCCCGTATGAGAATCTACAGTAACGCGCAAATACTCATTTTCAATAACATATTCGGTAGAACTTGCTACCTGAGAACTCAATGCAATGAAATTGGGATGGGGACATAACCAATAAACGCGATAACCAACGGAGGGAATATCTTTGGCGAGAAAAGAAATAAGTCCGGTAGATGATTGTCGATCGCCCGTAAATTCAGTAACGTTAATGTAAGATTGGACGCTTTCTCCCGTTGAAGTACAGATTTGCCAGTTAGTATCTTGTAGATTTGGAACTGTAAGTTCGACAACTTGCGATCGCACCCAATTGAGGGAGTTAAAAACGACAATTGGCTGTGCTTCAGGATGGGGAGATGGAGGGAGATCGATTTGAGCGGCGATCGCTTGCAAAGATTGGTTTAAAATAGCTGTTGCCGTTTGCTCTGCTTCTCGCCAGTCTTGGTTAGCATCAACATAAACTTCAGGAATAGCAGAACCAGGTAAAATATCGTGAAATTGATTAAATAAGACTTTTTTCCAAGCCTCTTCAATTTCTGTTTTGGGATAGGCTGTCTCAGCAGTCAGCATTGCCAGAGTTGCGAATAATTCTGCTTGATATAACAAGTCTTCGCAACGACGATTGAATCGTTTTTGATCGGCATGAGACGTATAACAGCCGCGATGAAATTCTAAATAAAGCTCATCGTTCCATATGGGCAAATGTAGAGACGTTACATGTAACGTCTCTACATGCGGAATTCCCCGCAAATACTTCTCAGCGGTGGTAAATTCTAAATCGGGAAAAAAGGGCGATTGTTGCCAGCGTCGCGCGACTTCAAGCATATCGCGGGTGGGACCACCACCATGATCGCCGACCCCAGGTAGCCAGAGAAATTGTGGTAATTGAGTTTTGGCTTCCCAGTCGCAAGCATAAGCTGCCATTTTGACCGGATCGATGCCTTCACCGATGGGCGCAGACATGAGGCTCAGTATATCCGTACCGTCAGGCGATCGCCACCAGAAAATTTCATGGGGAAATTGCGTCGTGTCATTCCAGCGTAATTTCTGGGTGACGAAATATTCCATTCCTCCTAAACTCAGAAATTGCGGTAGAGTCGCGCAGAAGCCGAAACTATCTGGCAACCAAGCAACAGAAGAAATTTGACCAAATTTTGCTTGCACGTATCTTTGTCCGTACAAGAGCTGCCTGACAATTGATTCTCCACTGACGGTGTTGAGTTCTGGCTCTACCCATAAACCGCCGACAATTTCCCAACGTCCAGTTTTGACTTGTTGCTGAATTGCGGTAAATAAATCGGGACGGTATTGTTCGATCCAGGCGTAAAGAGCGGGAGTAGAATGGCAAAAAGTGAGTTCGGGAAAAGCTTGTTGCAGGTTAAGAACGGAAGTAAAGGTACGCTGAGCCGCTTCCCAAGTTTCGCTGACAGCCCACAACCATGCTAAATCTAAGTGAGCGTGTCCGAGGAGAAAGATTTTAGATTTTGGGTTACACCTTTGATGCGGTTCCAGCGCAACGTAGATTTTGGATTGGAGATTTTGGCGTAAAGCATGGAGCGATCGCCCAAACTTGTCTTTATCTGATAAACTCGACCAATCGATTTGAGCGACAGCAGTAGCAAGCGTGGATAATTGTGCTGGCTCAAAGGTTTCTAAATGCTTCTGGAGAATGGTTAATTCATCTGCCACAAAACTTGGCTCTGGATCTGCTGGATCGTTTGATTCATATAAGCATAGCGATCGTACCAAGGCTCCATCGTCGTGATTTGGACTTACCAGCCGTAAACTCACAGAAAATTCTTCCCCAGGACTCACGCCAGAACTGAGGAGTATTCTTGTCGAGCAATCGAATAAATCTCCCTCTTGTACCAATTCATCGTTGACATAAATTTGAGCTAATTCCGCCCACCAAGTCAAAGCCAGTCGCAGCGATAAGCCAGCCAGAGGATAGCCCTGTAATTGTGCTGGAACTACTAACTTTTGCTGCAACCACAAGACTTTTTTCCCTTTTTCCCAGGCAATATGTCCTCTGTTATTGAGGGAGCAAAGGGTTGGTAGGGGCGCACAGTTGTGCGCCCCTACAGACTTCTCCGATTTTGGCTCCAGCCACCCCAACCAATTCATTTGCAGATCGACTTGAGTACAGTGGCGTAACTGGGCGATCGCTTGTGCAATTACCTCTAAATTGGAGTGTGGTGCAAAAGATGTCATAGATCTAGCCCAGTTATGAGGACGCGAAAATATCAAAACACTAAATTATAAAGATAAAAGCACGGTTGAGAAGTGATAAGAATCGATCTATTTTAAGATTTCAGTTAGCAACAAACGTTATAAAAGGATCTGTTTCTCGATAAGATCGGTGCATATCTGCCGACATGAATGTTAGCCGCCTCAAGGATAAAATACTCATTCATTTTTTAGATCGTTCGTTTCATAATTTATAATTCCTCGTCCGCACTTAGTCTATGACTCCTGCTTCCTCCGCTCGCTATCAAAGCAGACTGTTTCGATTCGTCCACAAGCAATCGCGCCGCTTTACCCAGCAGTGCGATCGCGCTTGGCGCAATCTCCAATCTACTGCCAGTTGGGTTGCAGCTGTAGGAATGTATCCCATATTTCTACTGTTACAGTCCAGGCGATCGACGGCAAATCAAGTACATCAAGCAGTTGAAGCCACCCTGCGTCAGTTACCATCTGATGACGCAGTGATTCAAGAGGAATCGCCAACGGTTGATACTCCGATTCGGCAAGTTTTGCTGTATGTGACGGGAGCAGGGAGAAGAGAGCTGGGGGAGCTGAGGGAACTGAGGGAGCTGAGGGAGAAAAAACAACACTCACCTGTTTTCACGCAGTGTAGCGCCAGCGTCTACTGTCAACTGTCAACCAACAACTACCAATTACCAATTACCAATTACCAATTACCAATTACCAATTACCCCATCCAAGGTATTGCTTCACAGCTAGATAGCCGAAATTTGGTATTAGTGACAGCACAAAATCAAACTCTGGATGTTATCGATCCTCAGCAGCAAGTAGCGTTACAAGACCAAATAATGACTGCCATAGCTCAGTACTGGCAATACCGTCAAAAAATTGGGCATCAATCTCAACTCCCGAACGCCAGTTCGCACAACGGGGGGAACCCCCGCAAGCGACTGGCTCCTCCCGACTCCAGTACGGGCGCACAGCTGTGCGCCCCTACAACTCCCCCGTGGCTGACTTCTCTAGACCATACTGTGGCTAAGGTAGAATCTCATCATCTCGTCCGAGTTAAGTCAGCTGCGATCGCCTTCTATCAAGGTATTTTCTCTCAAAGTCACGATATTGCTGGTTCAGAACGCTCTACAGCCGCCGTGCGAACTGAGGCAAGCAGCAAAACTCACGCGACAGGAATTCTATCTCTGATTTGGGCGGCGATCGATTACTTTTTTGGGACGGACGATCGCGCTACTACACCTTCCATCACAACTAGTACGACTCCCAAGGGAGTTTCCCCGCTCACAGGTAGATCGATCCCCGTAAATCCTAAATTTCCCGCTCGTCGCCCAACTGCCAAACTTCCTGCTAGTGAAGGTTCAGCCGAGGAAGATCTAGAAGATCCCTGGCTGACGGCTAGCGATCTCTTCGGATCGATTACGCCAGAAACGACAGGCGATCGCACCATGCCTAATTTTGCTCTCCCCGCTAATCCTAGTATTGACTCTACTTTCCCTCAAGAACGTGGAAGGTTGCGTCAATTTCTCTCCAAAATTAGAGCGCCTAAAGGTATAGCTAAACCACAAATTCGGGCAAGCGCTCCCCCCAACCCCCCTTATGAAGGGAGGCAGGCGAACGATCCCCCCAACCCCCCTTATAAAGGGGGGCAGCAGTCTACTCCTGAAATTTCAAGGCTGCAAAATCGTGCTAGCAAGAGAATCTCACCTCTCTTAAGAAGAGGAGTTGGGGAGAGCGGCTCTCGCGAGAAAATCTCGCCCCCCTTCTCAAGGGGGGTTGGGGGGATCGAAACCAGAGCAAAAAGTTCTGAAATTCGTAAAGCTAGCAAAGGCAAACAATCGCTGCATAAAGCTGAGCCGAGCAATATTTCTACATCAGAGACTCAAAATTCATCCGTGCAGTCAACACCAGACTGGATTGAAACCCCTGCAACCTTAATGGGTTATGTTAAACATCCACTAGAGCAAATCTTGGCATGGCTCGATCGCGCCATGTTGTGGTTTGAAGAAGTCTTTCTGAAATTTTGGCAGTGGATACACAAGCTGTGGCGTAAGTTCTAAAAACTCAGCTTGAAAAACTAGGAAATTCCGCGACGCGATCGCCCCTATTTTTCCGATTCATCTTTTTCAAAAAACGTCCGCAATCGTTCTCGCCAACTGCGATCTTGCGCCTTACGCGATCGCCCTTTGTATTCCCAATTTTCTATACCTGTAACATTTCTGGCATCTGAGGATTTACGCGAGAAGATCTCTAGCTGTACCAACCACCAATGATAAAACTGGGGATATTTGACGTTTTCGGTAGAGCAGTCTAGCAATTCCATTGCCCGTGCTTGAGGTGAGAAGGTCGTATTGCTACTGTCGTCTGTTTCTTCCAGTAGCAGCATTGCCCGCTCTCTAATTTTATGTTGAATGGTTTCGACCGATAGCCTCATGCACTCTGGGCAAATGTCACCTTGGATGAATCCTTCGTCATTGTGTAGGAGCGTGCGGACTCTACCTGATTCAAACATGCGATCGCAGACAGTACAACATAGGTGATGGGGGCATGAACTTAACTTTCGCTCCAGTCGAATCCTCATTGTAATTTTTTACTCCATCAGTGTAGTTGAGTCTGAGAGTGCAAAGACAACATTAACCGTTCGCTCCCCTAGAATTAGTCAAATTTTGAGTTAAATATTCTAAATTTCAACATTAGAAAAACTTTTATCTATAAAGGTCGTACTATTCTAAGTAGTTACACTCAGATAAGCCATATTGTTGCCAGATCGTTTGTTTTACCTTACACCCTCACCTGTAGAAAATCTAACTTAACTCTACTGTGAAAGTAAAAGCAGACGCTGACGGAATAGTAAGTTACAAAATATGATGTAGCTCTGCCAGACTAACTTACTTCATCATAGTTTTTAATGCGCCTTAAGGACGAATTCTTGCAGTACATCAAGAGGTAGCATTTGTTATCAGTACTGTAGGGGAAAGTCGTAGGAAAATACATCTCGCAACGTAAAGGCGATCTACTATTCAGCTATTTCTAGATCTTGTGTCTTTCCCTGCTCCCTTGCTACTTTTTGTTGTTGGCTGCCAGTTCTATTTTCTATATTGGCACTGAAACCCGACTGAAATGTAACGATCTAATAATTATTTGTTCATTTAGCTTCACAACTATAAGCGTGACTGCTCGAAGGTATATATTTGCTTTTGCTTTATTCAAATATCAGAACGAGGAGTCAGAGTGAGGAGAACGTTGCAGTCAATTGCAGCGCTGTTGCCGCTGTTTTTGGCGTTAGAATTTTTTGGCACGACTAGTACTGCTGTAGCATCAGGTTTTGCAATTCTCGAACAAAGCGTGCGCGGTTTAGGCAGTGCTTTTTCTAATAGTGCAGCGGCGGATGATGCCAGTACGATCTTTTTCAACCCTGCTGGATTAACTCGTCTGTCAAATAATTCGGCGATCGCGGCAGGATACTATATATCTCCTACAGCTCTGTTTCAAGATCGAGGTTCGGTCGTTGTCACTGGCGCACCTTTAACAGGTGGAGATGGCGGAGACGGCGGCGTGGATATTTTTGTCCCTAACTTCTACGCTGTCTGGAATGCCAGCGATCGCGTCAAGCTAGGTTTAGGAGTGAATTCGCCTTTTGGTCTGAAGACGAGGTACGATCGCGACTGGGTTGGGCGCTACTACGCGATTAATTCAGAACTCGTCACAATTAATATTAATCCTACTGTTGCGGCAAAACTGACAGACAACCTTTCTTTAGGTGCTGGCATCAATTTACAATATGCTGAGGCAAAACTATCAAACGCGATCGATTTTGGTTTGATTGGTGCTACGAGATTGCGTACCGCGCCTCAAGCAACTGATGGTTCTGTCGAATTAGAAGGCGATGATTGGAGTTGGGGTTATAACTTGGGGTTACTCTACGAACCCAATCGGAAAACGCGCCTCGGCTTGGCTTATCGTTCGGCAATTACCCACGATTTAGCAGGGGAGGCTGATTTTAACGTTCCTGCTGCGGTGTCAGCTTTAACCGCGACTGGACGATTTCAAGATGGTAGTATCGACGCTGAATTGAACCTACCCGATACTCTATCTCTCAATGCCTATCATCAAATTAGTTCTCGCGTTGCACTTACAGGTGACGTAACTTGGACGAATTGGAGTCGGTTTGAAGAGTTGCGCGTCACATTTGACAACCCAGCGGAACCGGATAACGTGCAGCCGGAAAATTGGCACGATACAGTGCGCTATTCTTTAGGAATTAACTATACATTAAGTCCAGTTTGGGAATTACGTGCTGGTGTTGCATACGATCCGAGTCCGGTAGATAGTACTTATAGATCGCCTAGAATTCCCGATAATAATCGTACTTGGTTAGCGATCGGTGCTAGTTTCAAAGCTTCTGATGCTATTAGTTTTGATGTCGGTTACGCTCACTTATTTGTTGATGATAGTCAGATCGATTTATCTAGCAGTACTAGCGGTAATTTGAGAGGAAGCATTGAAAGTGATGTTGATGTTGTCGGACTGCAACTAACTTGGAAATTTTGATCGAAATATACCATAGAAAATCCCCTCATCTCCTGAATTAGGGGAGCGAGGGGGGATAGAATCTAGTGTGGCGATCGCCAAAATTGTGACGAACTATTTGCTCAAGTATGAATCTATTCAGTCTGAGGGATTGTCTATGCCTATACTAAGACCACCCCCCAAGGAAATTGACACTCTACGGCGATCTGGTAATTTTACAGCAAAGCTGAAAGCGCCTGTTCTAGAATAAGCAAAGTTCGTACCGTCCGCAAAGGCAGAAATGCTGATTCCTGTAGAAACCCCGCCACAAAGACTAGCTTCGCTATCTTCTGCAATGTCTGTCAATAATTCCGAATCAATTGCTAAATGAGTCATTGTTTACCTCTCAATTTTCGTGTCAACAACAGTACAGACTTTCACTAACGCGGAAAGATTTGCCGTATGCTCAAACAATTTAGCGCTAGCGGGATTGTCCCTAGACAAATTGGTACGAAGCAAAAAATTCATGATTTATCCTGCTGAGAACGAACGGTTGGTAGTTCTTGACTTTCAATTGTCCAAGAATTGAGATAAAAATTACTGTACCTTCCACTTTGGCTAACTCGCCAACCGGCAATCAGAAAGGTAGTTGTAAAAGCTAGCCAAATACCGACTAAGCCAAATACAGCTTTATGCATCTGTCTTACTTGTATTTGATGCAAGCGAGTTTGATTCGAGTAATTTTCTTGTTGAGTAATCATCAGCTTTGTCAAGATACTGCAAAAATTTGTCATGAACTAGAGCTATTTTGTTGGCATCAATGGCATGTAAGGGAATAATGGATGCCAATTCATCAAAGTTGCGGCTACCAAGAAAAAAGCCATCCAAAAAAACATGAATGAGAAATGAATGTTTTTGCGCTTCCACAAATTATGCAGCCAAAACCAACTGCATAGCCAACCAAACAACAATAATGTCTCTTTACCAGAATATGGACCAATTTCACCAAACAGCTTGTTAGCATTGTGGCTACCTGGTATCCAACTGCCAAGCATCCAAACAAACTCATCCCACGATTTAAAAAGTACAGTTAAATGTTGGTTGACCATCATATAGAAGCAACCAAAACTAGCACTAATTAAGGCAGCGGCTGCTGAAGCAGAACTATGAGGTGGATTTTTAGAACCAACAGCTAATCCTGATGGAAAATGCTTGAGCCACTGCCAAATTTGACTGTAAATTGGCAAATCAACCGTTCTATCCTCGTCAATCAAATTTTGAGTTTTTTGGGGCGAATTTTGCTTCATTTGTCAGTTTTTCCAGTTATTCAACGATCACAAGCTATGGATTTTGGCAATACCAATACCAGTGACTAAACCACCCAAAGCAAAAAACATAATTGCCATCAACGCAATTGAGGTAGCTGCCAGAACAGGAACATTTTTCTTATCAACTATAGAGTCTCCATAGCGCCAAAGAATCCACGCACAAGCTGTTCCTAGTGGGACTGTAAACAGTACGGTAAATTCGTGATATTCCATGAACACGTTATGAACTAATGGAGAGTTTGATTGCAACCAAGCACGCGCACCACCTATAGGCGCGCGGTATCTCATATAAGCCCAGTTACCTGAAACAATAGACAGTAAGGCTAGTACTGTTGTCCAAAATGTTAACGTTCGCAGTTGCGGTAAAATCTTGCTTGCACCTCGAAGCAATGGGAAAGCTAAATGTCCTGTATAAACAGCAACTACTGTTGCCAGTATGGCGGCTGAACCGTGTACTACACCCATCCAACGTTGCCAAGGACTAGGATGCAATAAATTAAACAGAGGCAAGAATAGGAATGTTGCTGCTGATAAGATGCTAAGACCATAAACACAAACCTTAGCAATTTCTGTCTGCTTGGGAAGATTTTGTGCTTCTGGGTAAATGTGAGATGGCAACGCCATAAATTTAGATGAACTCCCGATCGATCCTGTTAGCTATTACTACTGAAAGTATCGGTAATAGCTTTAATAGTTAAGAACGTTGATGTACATTTAGAAAGTTAGCTTGAATGACTGAGATAACCTTGTAGCGAATCACTATCTTAGTCAACTCAATCTCACTTTTTGGATATACACGAACAAAAAACTTAGCTGCAAACTGAAATTCCATTTTGTTGCAACCAATTTGTTAGAAGACAATTGCAGAAAGCAAATCTTATCGCTGAAAGCAAATCTCTTAGATTGTAGGAAGCTTTCAGCGATATAGCGTCAATGCTAGAGCAATTTCACTAGCGCTCTACTGTAAGACTATAGAAGCAATCGAGGTAGAGCGAGCATAACGAAAAACTCCATCATCAATAGCTTCTACTATCACTGACGTTCTAGCGTCAGCATCTTTCGGATCTAAACCACGAGCATCAGCAAAACCATAAGCTCTGGCTGCACCGCCAGTCAAACAAATCTCATCTTCTGCTTGCAGAACTTTCAAACCTTTTATGGAATTTTCGATCATACCAATATCCTCCAAATATACAGAATATCGCAGTACTAATACAACTCCGTCTATCGATTTGTAGTTGTATTTAATAATACTGGACTGACTGCAATTGAGAATACCAGCCAATACAATTCAAAAAAGATAAGTTTACATATCTTGATTAACGATATTCTTTTGCAAACTAACATTGATATATTTTAAATTAACCGAGAACAAGCAAACGATCGAAGTAACAAAAAACTGCTCATAAAAATCACTTAAATGTTTTATAACTACACGGCTAAATTTAGCTCGATCTATGTGCATCTGAACTGCAAAATACTTGTTTTTGTTATGTAAAACATCCGAGATTATTCCTATACAGAAGAACCATTAAAAATACTAGTAAACTATATAGGTATGCTAGATTTGGATCGGCTAGATATTAAAATTACACTACGTAGCAATACACTCTATCTATTGAAGCGATCGCTTTCTTCTATCGCTCGACTCAGAAAAGTTGTTGTAGCATTAGTTTCGGTGAAAATCTCGAATAACATCTGCATCTATCCGAGCAATGTCTACTGTTTCAAAAAAAATGAGCGATCGCTCGCCGATCGCAAACTGTTGTAAATTTAATCGCCTTTGGGAATATAAAAATTAGGTTCTCTAGAAATCTCTATCCCTAAACAACTACTAACTTCTTGCGCCAACCATTCCATTTCGGGTTCGGTTAGAATCGAATCACCCCACAACTCATACCTATTTTTACCAATCCAAATATGCATGTATCGGCGGTTACCGTGATATCCATAAATTAACTTTAATGCTGACACATCTTGTTTACTTGCATTGAAAATATGGCGATACTTCCAGCCGATTATTTCATGAGTAAGCTCGATTTCCTGAGAACTGATTTTGAGTCTAACTCGCTTTAATAAATACTTCAGAACTCCCGAGATTAAAATATAATTTCCATACCACAGACCTCCAACAATTAACCATATTAAAGGATGGCTAATTCTCCAGTATGGGGAAAAAGCTATACCTGTTGCAGGAACGAGTATGAGGTTATAAAAAGTAGTAAAAGCCGTAGTAAATCCTACACCAAAATTCCAACCTTTAGCAGGAAGAAGAATTTCCAAGGTATCTGCTTTTCTAGTTAATTTGACTTTACTATCACTAGGTTGTTGGGTCGTTGAAAGAACTATATCTACAAGCTGAGGTTGAATTAATTCTTGTAATGCATGTTCGGCAGAAGTAAAACGACGTTCTAAACTTGGCTCTATCATCCGCCGCAACCACTGGGTAAATTCAAGACTGAGATTTGTCAATAACTCAAATTGAATTCGTCCGTCTTTTTGCGGTAAATCTGCCGGATGCGTTCCCGTTACCAGATAAACTAAAGTTGTACCCAAACTGTAAAGATCGGAAGCAGGAACGGTGCGATCGCCAAATTGTTCTGGTGGCATATAGCCATAAGTTCCTACTACTGTCATCGTTCCGCCTTCTTTTGCCGCTAAAGTTTGCACGGAACCGAAATCAACTAAATAGACTTGTCCGATACTGTTACCAGAGCGATCGCCCAGTAAAATATTACTCGGTTTAATATCGCGGTGTATCACTGGCGGCTGTCTGCCATGCAAATAAATTAAAATTTCTAGTACTGCTTTCGCTAGCTGTTTAATTTCTACTTCATCAAAGCTACGTCCAGATTTAAGATACTCTTCTATAGATTTTCCAGAAATATAAGTTTGTACTAAAGCAAAACCCTTGTTACCGTTATTGAAATCGAGTTCGTAATAATCTAGATAACGGGGAATCGCAGGATGAGAGATTGCTTGTAATATTTTGGCTTCCCGTTCAAATAATTTCAGTGCATCCCACTCAAAATCACTGGTGAAGGACAGGAGTTTGACAACAACTAACTCCTCAGTTTTTCTGTCACGCGCCAATAACGTGCGTCTGCCTGCTTTTTTTGCTAATTGTTGTATAATCTCATATCGCTGTTCTAGAGTATTGCTAGTCAGCGGTGTCTCCCAATCGCGATCGGACATAAGCTTAAGTCAGAAGTCAGATGTGATGGTGGTTGGTAGTTGGTGGTTAGTGGTTGGTAGTTGGTAGTTGGTAGTTACTCCTCTGCTTCTTCTGCTTCCTGTGTCTTTTTTTCAGTGTTTAACATAACTTAATATAAAGATAGAGTAGGTTTGATTTTGGCTTTATATCCATGCTAAGTAGGTTAGCGAGCGATCGCAAATCGCGTGTTGTCGTCATTGGTGCTGGAATTGGTGGACTAACGGCGGCGGCGCTGCTTGCCCGTCGCGGCTACCAGGTTTTAGTCTTAGACCAGGCAATCGTCCCTGGAGGGTGTGCCTCGACCTTTAAACGCAAAGGATTTACATTTGATGTCGGCGCGACTCAGGTAGCTGGTTTAGAACCAGGCGGAATTCATCACCGCATCTTTGCCGAATTAGAAATCGATCTACCAGAAGCAACGCCTTGCGATCCTGCTTGTGCGGTATATTTACCAGGAGAGAATCAACCGATTAATGTTTGGCGCGATCGCGCCAAATGGAAAGCCGAAAGAGAAAAACAATTTCCAGGTAGCGATCGCTTTTGGCAATTAATAGACAATCTATTTCAAGCGAGTTGGGCATTTCAAGCCCGCGATCCGGTTTTACCACCCCGCAACATCTGGGATTTGTGGCAACTGACGCAAGCCGTTCGTCCAGGGACTTTAACTACCTTACCCTATACCTTTTTGACCGTAGGCGATGCTTTACGGGGACACGGTTTGGAAGACGATTGGCGGCTACGGACGTTTTTAGATTTGCAATTAAAACTTTACTCCCAAGTCGATGCAGAGGAAACAGCTTTACTTTATGCGGCTACAGCATTAAGCGTTTCCCAATCACCGCAAGGATTGTCTCACCTTCACGGTAGTATGCAGGTGTTGAGCGATCGCTTGGTAGAAGCGTTAGAAAAATATGGTGGCAAGCTGCTGATGCGCCATAGTGTAGAGAAAGTTTTAGTTGAAAACGGCAAAGTTAAAGGTGTTTTGGTGCGCAACCAAAAAACTAAAGAAGTCAGGACAGAAACCGCAGACGAGATCGTGGCTAACGTTACGGTACAAAACTTAGTTCAGTTGTTGGGTAGAAATGCCCCCCAAGGTTACAAGCAACGTGTCGATAAATTACCCGAAGCATCGGGGGCTTTTGTCGTGTATCTCGGCGTAGATGAAACTGCGATTCCGTCAGGATGTCCGCCGCACTTGCAATTCATGTACGATCGCAATGGAGCAATCGGGGAAAATAATTCTTTATTTGTCTCCGTCAGTCGCACAGGAGACGGACGCGCCCCAGAGGGAAAAGGTACGATTATTGCTTCATCTTTTGTCGATCCGAAACCTTGGTGGCGGAGTGAAGACTATGAGGCGATGAAGGAAAAATATACTCGGGAAGCGATCGCCCGTTTGGGACAATTCTTTCACCTCACGCCAGAAACAATATTACACCAGGAAGCAGCGACACCACGCACGTTTGCCCGTTATACAGCACGCGATCGCGGTATAGTAGGCGGGATCGGTCAGAGAGTCCCGACATTTGGACCCTTTGGTTTTGCCAACCGCACCCCTGTTAAAAATTTGTGGTTAGTCGGCGACTCTACGCATCCAGGAGAAGGAACGGCTGGCGTGAGTTATTCAGCCCTAACAGTGGTGCGGCAAATCGAGGCATTGCAATAGCGAGTATGGGGCGAATTACATTCGCCTAGATGTAAGAAAAATTTGATACCGAGGCGCGATCGTTCCGTTCTTGGCAGCAGTTAACATATGAAAGCGAGAAGCCCTTCAGCCTGCTGCAAATAATTGAGCATGACTAGCCAAAACAACTCAGATAGTAACAATAAGGCATCATCTCCGAATCCAGAGATTGGGACTCAATCTCGATCGCCTTTGGATCTAGATGATTTCCAAGACAACGATACATCAAATGAGAACTTGGCAACTCAGCAAGCACTGGCAGCAATTGCTGCAATTCATGCCCAACAGCAATCGTCTTCTGCATCAAATCTCATCGTCAAACGCACGAGTTGGCGCACGGCACATCCCAGGGCTTCTTTACTTACCTTAGTCGCGATCGCGCTGATTTGCGTCGGACTGTACTTAAATAACTTTTTATGGATTGGCTGGGTGGGAACCCTGCTAGCGTTGTTACTTTCGCTGGGGGTACTTTTACCTTGGACGATAAAAGCAGTATCAGACATATTTTCTCCCCTAGAGCGATCGCTATTTGTAGCGGGGACAGGTTTAACTATTGCCTTAATTGGCTTATTCCGATTTGGAAATATCGGTCGCGCCATTATCGATTGGGCAACAAAATTAAACTGGGATGCGATCGGGGCATTAGGTGAGGTATTTGGCGCGTTAGGACAAATTTTAATTGCAGTTATTGCCGTTTATGTCGCTTGGCGACAATATGTTATTTCCAAGGACTTGACAATTCAACAAAACCTGCTGACAGTCCAGCAAAACTTAATTACCCAACAGCAAACCATCGATTCTTACTTTCAGGGAATTTCCGATCTGGTATTAGATGAAGAGGGAATGTTAGAAGATTGGCCCCAAGAACGAGCGATCGCTGAAGGACGTACGGCTGCAATTTTTAGTAGTGTCGATGCTAGCGGTAAAGCCAAAATCATTCGCTTTTTATCCCAGTCAAAGTTACTGACTCCCTTACAGCGAGATTTTCGCTTGGGTAGAGCCATTCTTAATGGTGAAGGCGGTTACTCCGAAGACCGTAACTACGGTATTCGCGTTATAGATTTAGGTGTAATGCTAGCTAGAGCAGATCTTTCTAAAACCGATTTGCGTTGGACAGATCTCTCAGAAGCTAATTTAATTGGGGCAGATCTTACCAATTGCGACTTAGTAAAAGCTAATTTTTCCCGTACCATTTTGTATGAAGCACAGCTAGTGAGTGCCGACCTCAAAAGTACTCGTTTATTTTACGGTGATGCCCAAACTGCTACACCCCGCAGTCGCAATATCGCTCCCAACTACAATACAGGAGAACAGACGGGGGCAGTCATTGAGAATGCTGATTTTACTGATGCCCAGCGCATGTCTGAATCCTTACGTTATTACTGCTGCGCTTGGGGAGGCGAAAAAACAAGAGCCACCATTCCTGGTGGCTGTGAAGGGATTCCAAATAAATTGGGACGATAAATTAAGTGGCTGATGACTAGCGGCTGGTGACTAGTGCCAGAAGGCACAAGGAAATAATACGTGTAACCTCAGACCTAATCTTTTCTAGCCACCAGCCACGAGCCACTAGTCACTAAAATGTTTAATAATCGCGTCGGCAAATTCAGAACATTTAAGCGGTTGAGCTGGGGGTTCCATCAATCGCGCTAAATCGTAAGTGACTTCACGATTGGCGATCGCATCTCCAATTCCTTTTTTGATTAATTCTGCTGCTTCTTGCCAACCCATGTATTCCAACATCATTACACCGGAAAGAATTACCGAACCAGGATTGATTCTGTCGAGTCCGGCGTGTTTTGGTGCAGTGCCGTGAGTCGCTTCAAAAATAGCGCACTCGTCGCCAATATTTGCCCCTGGACCCATCCCTAAGCCGCCGACAACCGCCGCTGCTGCATCGGATAAATAGTCTCCATTCAAATTCATAGTAGCGAGAATGGAGTATTCATCGGGTCGGGTTTGGATTTGTTGGAAAATACTATCGGCAATGCGATCGTTGACCATAATTTTATGTTTCCATTGACCGTTACCGTGCGTTTCCCAAATTTGGCTCAACACCGCTTCGACTTCCTGGCAAATTTGGGCTTTTTTATCGGCAGTCAAAGCATTGTAGCCAGGTTCGAGCTGTCGGGCGTTGTCTTCTGTACTGAGATCCGAGTTATGTTCTTTGTTGCCAAGAATCCAAGATTCGCGTTCGGTGATGCACTCTTGGCGAAACTCAGATGTTGCCAATTCGTAGCCCCAATCGCGAAAAGCGCCTTCGGTGTATTTCATAATGTTGCCTTTATGCACCAAAGTCACCATTTGTTTATTGGGAGGCAACCGTAGGGCGTGTTTAATTGCGCGTCTGACTAAGCGTTGAGAACCAGTCTTGCTGATGGGCTTGATGCCGATCCCTGCATCAAGGGGAATTTGTTTTTTACCGTGTTCGGGGGTAGCAGGGATGAGATCTTCATTCAAGATTTTAATCAGGCGATCGCCAATTTCGCTACCCTGTCGCCACTCAATACCTAGATAAATATCTTCCGTGTTTTCGCGATAAATAATCACATCTAGTTTTTCTGGGTTTTTGTGCGGGGAAGGCGTTCCAGGGTAGTAACGACAAGGGCGAACGCAGGCATATAAATCGTTAATTTGGCGCAGCGCCACGTTGAGCGATCGAATACCACCACCAATCGGTGTCGTGAGCGGACCTTTAATTGCCACGCCAAATTCTTTAATCGCCTGAAGCGTATCTTCAGGCAAATATTGATACGTTCCGTACACTTCGCAGGCTTCATCTCCAGCGTAGACTTTAAACCAGTCAATCTGTCTTTTGCCCTGATAGGCAGTTTGTACAGCAGCATCCATCACCTTTTGGGCGGCGGGCCAAATATCTACCCCCGTACCATCTCCGCGAATGAAGGGGATAATTGGATTATCGGGAACGATTGGTTCGCCATTACTGAAGGTAATTCGAGAACCAGTAGTAGGAGGAGTAATCTTCTCGTACATGGATTGCTACACCAGGAGTCTAGAAACTTTTATTTTGCCATCTGACGATGCTGTTATGGAACGCTAGCAGATTTTAACGCGAGAAAATGTAATCAGTTATCAGTTGTCAGTTATCAATGAAGAGTGGTAGTTGGTAGTTGGTAGTTGGTAGTTGGTAGTTAATTGTCATTCCCCCTTGTCCCCCTTGTCCCCCTTCGCCCCCTAATCCCCACTCCCTTCGGTCGTGGGGTCCCCGAGTTCCCCCTTGTCCCCCTTGTCCCCCTTATCCCCCTTGTCCCCCTTGTCCCCCTTATCTTCCTCCTGTCTCCTGTCTCCTCAATTTTGACTTCTGACTTCTGGCTTCTGCGTAATATAGTTAAAATTAGCGATCGGTGCTGAACTTTGTGCGTTTCTAGTGAGAGCATGACTAACCCAACCACGACATCAGATACTCCCATTGACTTTTCTGCTCTCCGCTTGCAGCTTTCGTCTGGATCGGAAAAAGTTCAACAGCAACTGATTCAACAGCTAGCAACACTAGGCGAGCCAGGTTTAGAAGTGTTGATGGAATTTTTGCTACAACGCCGCGATCGCCTACCAACTTGGATTGATGGCAAAATCTACCAAATCCTCTATCATTCCAAGTTTTCTCCGGCACGGGAACTTTTGCAAACTCACTTTCCCGCTGGAATTGTGACACTGCGATCGCAATCTAATATCGATTACAGTTCCTTACAACAGTTGTTGATTGAGGGAGACTTCCAAGCAGCAGACCGCGTGACGCTACAAAAACTTTGCGAACTGGCTGGCGCAACTGCCGTACAGCGCAAGTGGCTGTATTTTACAGAAGTCGAAAGATTTCCCATTCTCGATTTGCAAACTGTCGATACCCTCTGGTCAGTTTACTCTGAAGGAAAATTTGGCTTTTCCGTGCAGCGAGGACTCTGGTTAACTTTAGGCAAAAACTGGGAAAAACTATGGGCAAAAATTGGCTGGAAAAACGGCAACACCTGGACGCGCTACCCTGATGGATTTACTTGGAGCCTTGACGCTCCCATAGGACACCTACCTTTGTCAAATCAGCTACGCGGCAATCGTGCGATCGCCGCACTATTTTCCCATCCAGCCTGGGGGAAAAGGGAGCAGGGACGAGCTGGGAGCAGGGAGTAGGGGGACAAGGAGACCAGGAAGACAAAGGAGAACAATCACCAACTACCAACTACCAACTACCCATTACCAACTCCTTAAGAGTTAGCAAAATCTTTCTGCGCCCAATTGTTGATCCTGAATAAAAATCGGGAATCTTAAGTCTAGTAGATATCCCTGAATCTAGGGTTAGATACAGCACAACATTCATGTCGCAGGTGCGATCGCTTTCTTGCAGTGTAAGGTGGATTGGTAAATGGTGGAGCCAGAAAACAAATTATTGTGTCGAGGGGATACTGGCGTAGATCCAATGATAGATCGGCGCATGAAGGCGTTGTCGGATCTGGGCTTGTTGGAAGCTCAAACGACACCAGTTTTTGAGGAAGCAACTCAAACCGCTGCCCACCTGTTAGAAGTGCCGATCTGCATTTTGGGCTTTTTAGACCGCAATCGCCACGTATTTAAATCAGCAGTGGGTTTGTCGCGTTTGGGGCTGATGAATCCACTAGCGCAGGAAAGACAATTACCAATCCACGAATCTTTTTGTACCCAAGTTGTTGAAACGAGTCAAATAATTAACGTTGGCGATACCCGCACTCATCCTGCCTTTGCCAACAGCGTCTTAGTCCAGCGTTACGGTATTCTTGCTTACCTGGGAGTTCCATTGATTGACTCCTCCGGTTTATGCTTGGGTGCGATCGCGGTGATGGATTTAGAAACTCGCAATTTCAGCATCCAACAAATGAAATTTCTCGAACTCATGGCTCGCTGGAGTATGAGTGAATTCGAGCGCAATCGACTACTCAAAATGCAGCAGTTGGAGCCACTAGAACAGCAGGCAATCGAGATTGCACCGCCAGTTCTCAACCCTGCACCAGCAATTTCTTTCTCACCTCCTACTGCTTCACCAGAAGCCCTTTCCATTGTCCAAGTTAAACTCAAGTTGCTAGAGCAGCTCACCCAAGAACTCAGAACTCCTCTAACATCAATTTTAGGAATGGCAAATGTCGTAGGACGAGAAATTTACGGTCCTTTGACGACGAAACAGAAAGAATATCTCGAAATTATTCAAAATAGCGGTCGATATCTCCTCTCCCTAGTTAATGAAGTGTCTCAGTTGGGAGTCGTAGAAGAATATTCCCTTGGTCTTAATTTAACGACTGTAGATATTGAAATGCTTTGCCAGCAGATACTCAACACTTTAGATGAGGTCGCCAAACGCAAAGAACAAAAATTACGACTGTCGCTAGAGCCTGCGAAAAGTCGTATGTGGGTGCTGGATAAAGACAAGGTAAGACAGCTAATCTATCACCTCATATCGAGTATGATTCAAGCTGCTACTAGTGGGAGTGCGATCCGCATTCACATTTCCTATAAAAGCAACTCTACGCTCGATCGCGGGGGACAAAGTAATCTTTTGAATCTGGCAATTTCAGTTTCTCATCCTTGGTTAGGAGAAGGATTAACCCCCGTCGATCCCTACTTAGGGCAAATTTCTGCTTTTCATGGTTCTCGTACTGGCGACGAAAGGCAGGAGTCAAAAAGCAAGAAGTCGATGCACGAGCATGACGATCGCGGGGAAGACAAGACAGAATTAGTCAATGTCAATAGCTTCAATCGTTCTTGTGAAAGCCTACGCTTGTTGCTCAGCCGCGCTTTAGCAGAACTACACGGTGGTCAAATTGATATTTTAGGCACTCCAGAATCTGGCTATCGTTATGTCGTCAGTCTTCCTGAGTTAACATTGGCGCAAGCTAATGCTGAAATTTAATTTTAATGCAGTTCGAGCCGATCGCACTTGCATCTGAAATAAAAATGAGATCGGCTTTAAAAGTTATACAGTTGTTAGCCTTAGCAATGTTCCTTATTGGCGTTGCCAAACTTTAATATAGTCAATGTCAAAATAGCTAGGAAACGGTGTGGATTCATCTGGAAGTTTATTCGTCCAAATGGGACCGAGTGCTAGAGTCGTTAAAATATACATTGGTTTTTGGGGAATATTTTGGCTGTTTGTATAGCGCATCCGCTCCACTCCATCTACGTACCAAATTATGGCATTTGGTTCCCATAGCACTGCGTAAACGTGGTAGTTTTCTGAAAAATCAAAGTTATTACCCCACGATAAAGATGAGTATGTGGGCTTACCGCGATCGTTGATATAGTGCAAGACCATCAGCACGCTTTTCGTATCTGAACCAAAAAACTCCCCGATATTCACTTCTGGAGGCCAGTTTCTATCCTCTGCGGCAAGCCACATCGTAGGCCAAAAACCCCTACCTTTAGGTACTTTGGCACGTATTTCTACAAAGCCGTACTGAAATGCATACCTTTGGTGGGAAGAAATCATCCCAGAAGTGTACTGGAATGTAGCATTATAAGCATTCCAAATGCGTTTTTGAGTGCGTAAACGCAAAATTCCATCTTGTACCAGCACTTCCTCTGGTAAAAACCATTGGATTTCTTGCGCTCCATGATTGGCACATCCCCTTCCCAAATGCCACCAATAGCAAGTATCCCATTTGAGCGGATCGAGAGATGTACCATTGAATTCATCCTCGAATACCACCCGCCAGTTATCTGCCCGCACAACAGATGGGTTGAATAATGTTGTTGCGATAATAGCAAAACTAAGCAAAGTTGGTCGAACGCTCTTTCGCAACCACAAGCCGTATTTCATATTTGTAGAACATTTGCAGAGTTATTTTCAGTCAATTGACTTCATTTCGTGTTTAACACTTGGTTGTCAATTGCCCTTTAAGAATTTGGTAAGATTTTATATTTACGAGTAGTAATTTGGCAATATCTCTTGCTACTCGCAATAATTTATTTTGGTATTATAAATGGATCTATGATACAAAATGCACTGCATTTTTTATAGGTAATAGCTTCAGTACTTAGAACAAATTGGAGAAAGGTTGAGAAATCCATAAATATATTTTAAGCATGTGTAACCGAAATGTATTGTTATTGACTTTTTTTAAAAATCCTATCTATCTCTAGATATAACTTTATCCTTGCTATAGCCCACTGAACAATTATAGAGAAAAAAACCTAGCGTGCGGACATCAATAGCCCTTGATAATTTCTATAATTCCAACAGAATTGTGGGGAGAAACAAGAAAGACTTGTGGCAAAGCGATCGCGCGTAACTGAGAGTACTCAGCATTTTCTTGTCAACTTACAAGTACTAATGGATACCACCAGGAATGTATTCAATCACAATCGTAAACTTGTAGAGATAATTGTGACTGACATTGTGTATTAAGCTAAAGCAAATAAAATTCGCAATTAAGGTAAGTCAAGTCAGCCTAACGTTGACTTAAGATAGACCAATCCCTATCTCGCAGCTCATGTTTATGAACTCAGTTTGGCAGCAATTTACTTTATCTAGCTTGCCGCTGCAAGAATGGCGACGTGCAAGCTACTTACACCGTTCTGTTGTCGGGCTATTTAGTACTTGGCGACAGGGTAGCTGGCTGATGCAATGGTCGGAAGCCTTAGCAGCTTTATTAGTCAGTTTGGTCTTTGCGCTCGCGCCATTTGTCTCCAACGACCTAATTGGCGTGTTACTCTTTGCTTGTGCTAGCTTCTGGGTACTGCTGACTTTAACAGACGAACGGCGTTATGCTTCAGAGCGTGCCAATACTCTGACTCCAATTCATTTATTGGTATTGCTTTACTGGGGTATCTCTACAGTAGCTACAGCACTATCGCCCGTCAAAGCCGCTGCTTTCGTAGGTTGGCAAAAGTTGACGCTATATTTAGTTCTGTTTGCCTTGACTGCGAGGATTTTACGATCGCCCCGCATTCGTTCTTGGCTGATTACCCTCTACCTCCACGTAGCGCTGATTGTGAGCATTTACGGTTTGCAGCAGTGGTTTTATGGGGCAAATGCTCTAGCTACTTGGGTCGATACTCAATCTAATCTCACCCGCATTACCCGCGTATACAGCTATCTTGGCAATCCTAACTTGCTAGCTGGCTATCTACTACCAGCCGTGGTTTTGAGTCTGGTTGCTGTCTTTGCTTGGCAGCGCTGGGTTCCCAAGTTGCTAGCACTAACAATGTTCGTTGTCAATAGTGCCTGTCTCGTCCTCACCTTTAGTCGTGGTGGTTGGATGGGATTACTCGTAGCGATTTTTGCCGTGTTGGTACTATTGGTGTATGTGTTGAGCGTCCATTTCCCCCCATTTTGGCGTACTTGGTCGCTACCATTGCTTATCGGTGGCGTAACGTTGGTATTAGTAGGTGGGGTGTTGTTTGTCGAACCAATCCGCGATCGCTTTTTGAGTATCTTCGCTGGAAGGGGTGACAGCAGCAACAATTTTCGCATCAACGTTTGGATAGCAGTGATTGAGATGATTAAAGACCGTCCGATTTTAGGGATCGGTCCTGGGAACACTGCCTTTAACAAAATTTATCCGCTTTACCAATTGCCTCGTTACAATGCCCTAAGTGCCTACTCAATCTTGTTGGAAGTAGCCGTAGAAACTGGTTTGGTTGGTTTAGCTTGCTTGTTATGGTTACTGGTTGTCACCTTCAACTCAGGGTTGCAACAACTGCGCCGTTTGCGGCAAACTGGCAGTCGAGAAGCATTTTGGTTAATTGGGGCGATCGCGGCTTTATTTGGAACTCTGGTTCACAATATCGCCGATACTGTCTGGTATCGTCCTGAAATCAACACGATTTGGTGGTTTATGGTAGCGATTATTGCTAGTTACTATGCTGCCCCAGTCACGCGATCGGATCTTTTGGCTAATTCCTCTTTCAATCGCGGTTCGGATAGCTAATCTCGGTGGATATGTATTTGTAGGGGCGCACAGCTGTGCGCCCCTACAGTTTGTGTGCGCCCCTACAGTTTGTGTGCGCCCCTACAGTTTGTGTGCGCCCCTACATTGTGTGCGCCCCTACATTGTGTGCGCCCCTACAGTTTGTGTGGGACAGATCGTTAAAAATCAACAACAGCCCTCCTCTTTTCCCAAAAAGGCAGTACAACAATACAGTAATACAACCGGATTGAGATCGAGCTGTGGGAAAAATGCAATTGATGGATAGACTGCGCTTGGGTGCGGCTGTATTGACAGCAAAAACCGTGACTTTCGGGGTGCGATCGCTACGTCTGGGTGCGGCTAGCGTTTTACCAGGAGAAATTGCCCGTCGTCTTCAGCCAAAGTTGTTGCAACTGCTGAGTTGTCAGGTGAAGCAAGGAGTTATTCTCATTGCGGGGACGAACGGTAAAACTACCACATCCTTACTACTACGCACGATGTTGGAACGTCAAGGTTGGCGGGTTGTCCACAATGCAGCGGGGGCGAATTTAGAAAATGGTTTGATGACAGCGCTGTTACAAAATACTAATCCCATCGGTACGTTAGATGCAGACTTTGCCATTTTAGAAGTAGACGAAAATATTGTTCCCAAGGTGTTAGCACCTCTACAACCTCGGCTAATTCTGGCATTAAACTTGTTTCGCGATCAGCTGGATCGCTACGGGGAAGTCGATACAATTAGCAGGCGTTGGGGACAAGCGATCGCACCTTTACCGTCAGAAACTATTATTGTTGCCAATGCTGACGATCCTACCTTGGCTTACATGGGGCAACAACTCAGTCAAAATGTTTTATTCTTTGGCTTGAGCGAACCAGAACATTATCTTGATGAAATTCCCCATGCTGTAGACTCAATTTATTGTCCCAGTTGCGGTACTCGCCTGGTTTATCAAGGGGTTTATCTTTCACACCAGGGAGATTATAACTGTCCTAACTGTGGTTTTCACAAACCATCTCTGGCGATCGCTAGTCGGGAATGGGAGCAAATTTTAATTGGGTTGTATAACAAATACAATACTCTAGCAGCGGTGTTATCAGCACAGCAACTTGGCGTAGATGAAGCGATAATCCGCGATACTATAGCTAACTTTCAGGCGGCTTTTGGACGTGCTGAAGAGTTGCAAGTTCGCGGTAAACACGTCCGCATTCTCTTGTCTAAAAATCCTGTGGGGATGAATGAAACAATTCGGGCAGTGAATGAGGTAAGAGGCGAGAGGCAAATCGAAGCGGAATCGCGTCAACTTGCGCCTGTGTTGATGGTTTTGAATGACAGAATACCCGATGGTACAGATGTTTCGTGGATTTGGGATGTGGATACAGAAAAGTTAGTCGAACGAGGAGGGACTTTAATAGTCAGTGGCGATCGCGTTTACGATATGGCTTTGCGTTTGCGTTACAGTCAGCCGGAGATAGATAGCAAAATGAATTTGGTTGTGAAGGAAGATTTAAAAGAGGCGATCGCAACTGCTTTGGAACAAACTCCAGCACATGAGACATTACACATTTTGCCTACATATTCTGCCATGTTAGAAGTGCGGGAGATTTTGACAGGAAGGAAGATTTTGTAAGGGGTGGTAATTGGTAATTGGTAATTGGTAATTGGTAATGGGTGATTGATGGTTGATTGACAACTGATAACTGATAACTGATAACTGACTATGCTTTTATCTCAGACAGAAAGACATTTAGCTGCTGAAATCGATTTTGATGAGTCTGTTTTGGAGATGATTAAGCAAGAATGCCAAGTCAAAATGCAGAAAATTCTTTTAAAACAAGAGGTGTATCTCAAAGATAGCGAATTGAGTTGTGTAAATGAAATTTTGCCAGCTTACTATCTTGAATTTGAGCAAGATATTTACGGAGTCTACAACTATGGAGGCAATCTTTTAGTAGAAGGCTTGTCTATTATCATCCCATCTTACATAGATTATCGGGATATTTTTGTCAAGCTAAAACAATCATTGAATCCACACGGCTATCTGACAAGCTGCGAAAATCGAGTTGGTTTGACTCCAGAGAAAAACAGGTTGAACCAATATATTTCTAGAGTTTTAAATTATGTCACACAAGCAGAATTAAGAATTGCAGTTTTTAAGGGTGAAGAACCTTGGGATATTATTAAGATTCATCAGACTAATGGGTGGAATTATGATATTTCTCCTAAAGACATAATTAATAAATTAAAATCGTGGCGGGAAGTGTGTGAATTTGAAATTATATTCGCTAGTAAAAGTAGTTTGAGTCTGGAGTTTGTAAGACCACCTACAGATATTGAAAAATTTGCTAAAGACGTAGTTGAATTTTGTCCCGATCTCCAAAATACTCAGCTAGTTGCAAGCAAGATCGAGAAGTATAAAAGTCTTTATTTAACTTGGAATTGAGCAAGAAATATATATGAATCTGGAAATGGAAATTACAATTGGCTGGTTATATCCAACTTTAATGAGTACCTATGGCGATCGCGGTAATGTTATTTGTATCCAGCGGCGCTGTGAATGGCGCAATTATACAGTGAAAATATTACCTTTAGATCGGGATTCTACGGCTCAAGATTTTTACCAAGTCGATATCCTCGTCGGTGGTGGTGCGCAAGATAGACAGCAAGAAATTGTCATGCGCGACTTGCGCGGTGCTAAAGCTGAGGCGTTACGAGACAAAATCGAAACTGGTACGCCAGGAATTTTTACTTGTGGTGCGCCGCAATTATTAGGACATTACTACGAACCAGGAGAAGGACAACGAATTGAGGGACTGGGATTATTTGATTTTGTTTCTATCCATCCCGGGTTAAATGCGCGTCGCTGTATCGGGAATTTAGTTATTGAAGTGACTGCTAAAAAGTTAGCACAGGAATTAATAGCAATGATAGGTTCGCCACCCTACTTGATTGGTTTTGAAAATCATGGCGGGCGCACAAAATTAAGTCAAGTGGAGGCGTTGGGACGGGTAATATATGGTTTAGGAAATAATGGTGAAGATGGTACAGAAGGAGCAGTTTATCAAAATGCGATCGCGACTTATTCGCATGGTCCCCTGTTACCTAAAAATCCATTTTTAGCTGATTGGTTGATTCAAACTGCCTTGAAACAAAAATATCAAGAATCAATTGCACTTGCACCTTTAGATGATACTTTAGCTAACCAAGCACGGGAAGCAATGTTCAAGAAACTGCGCGTAAATCTGCCAACCTTGGTTAAACAGTAGGGTGCGTTAATTAACGCACCTACCTAATCCAGAATTAGGCGCGATCGCTTGAATCTTTTGACTGCTATTAACAATAATCCCGCGTCAATTGCTGCTAAAATAATTAATACTATCAAAATTATTTGAGTCATATTAGTATTTCTGGCAGACTTTAAAAGACTGGTTTGTAATTGAGTTGGAATTAGGCTCAAACTCAACAGTGGAATCCAAGTTAAGGCAATAGAGACAAAAGCTAATTGTTGGGCTGCTTGTTTGACTGTGGGACTGCGGAGAGAGACAATGACACCTATACTCGCCATAGCTGTAGCTGTCAGAATTCCCAATCCAATTCCAGTTAAAGTTATTCCTATGGGGTAGAGTAAGATTTCTCCCGTGTTATGAGTTAAATTAACAGCTATCAAACCTGTTATTAAGACTATTAACGTTAATAAAAAACCATAGATAACAACTGTAATAATTTTACCGAATAGAATTGCTGCTTCTGATAGAGGACTTGCTAATAAAGTTTCTAAAGTATGTCTCTCTCTTTCTCCAGCAAAACTATCAGCAATCAGCGCCATAACTGGTAGAGTTGGTAGCCAACCCCAATAAGCAATTGTGAAGGGAGAGTCTACCCAAAATGTACCAATCTGAATGGGCATAAGCAAGCCGAATATTAAGATTAAAGGTAGCCAACTTAGGATTGTTGTTTTAATACTACCGCGCTGAAATAGTAATTCGCGCCATTCTTTCCAGATGACAGTCCAAATATCGGTAATCATACAAAATCTATTTGATTGACTATATATCCCGTAAGGGCGGGTTTACTAAACATGTCTGTTTTTAGATTGAGATCTTGGTGAACCCGCCCCTACGTTATCCACAATTGATGACTTGTTGTGCTGTTAAATTTAAATCTGGAAATAATTCTGATGGAATGCAATGCTAGGTTGAACACGTGGATATTGTTTTTTATACTATTCTTGCTTTAGTAGATAGTTATTATTAGATACAATGATTCGAGTCAAAACTTTACGTGAGGAGTTTGAAGCAGGCGAAAATGGTGGATACGTATATGGTGAGATTCAGAGGCGAAGAAGTTTTCCCGTATATGTTGAGCTTGGGATAGAACAAGAATATATTCCATCCTCCTAGGATAATTGAAAAACAGAGTATAGACTGTTTAAAAAATGTAACGTTTTCGTCGCTGAGACTGACGAACAACTCGACAGAGAAGAATATCTTTACTCTTCGCTCAATGTGACGGTAATTATATATTGTTAGTTACTGGGAAGAAGACACAGGAGCAACACGCCGTTTTCCCATTTGCTTGTGCTGAATTTCTATGCGATCGCGATTTTTTTCTAAAAATTCTTCAAGTTCTTCTATAGGAACTTGAATAGTCTCTCCGTTTTTGAGTTTGACGGTAAACATAGCGCATTGTTTCTCTAAGATTATCCAATAATACCATGTAAACATGGTATTATTGGGAGCCAACCAGGCTGCGTATAGTAGTGGTAAGGTGCGTTTTCAAAACGCACCCTACAAGCTGTGCCAAATTTGGGCGGGGCGACTCATAGCCGCCTTAAGCACTAGTAGCGCGATCTGTCAGACGAGTTAATACCTGATTAGAACGCTCGACAAAAGATTTCATACCTTCAGCATTAAATCCTTTTTGTGCCATCAATGCTAAGTCATAAACATGTTGACAAATTGAATTAGCTAATTCGGCACTTGGTGACTGTCCTTCACCTTGGATAATACTACCTTGGCTGAGACTGACTAAGTTTTGAATCAGCGGATGCGCGGTATTAACTAGCAAGATATGATCGTCAGGAAACTGTGCTGTTTGCTGCTGAACAAAAGCACTCATTTCTTGAATGCGGCGCAGATATTCAGGTAACAACACCATTGCTGGGGGCGTACCTTGCGGATCGTCAGATTTTAATGCTTCTGTACGAATATTGAGTTTGGGTTTATTCAAGGCTTTTTCAAACAATTCCTTGATTAATTCGCTGCGAGTTTTGTTCGTAGTCGGATCGACAATTTCCCCAGCTTTATCTTTGTCAAGTAGAGTTTGATCTAAGTCAGAATCAACGCGAGAGGATTTAACGTCTGAATACTCTCTTTCTAGGAAAGAAATAAAGTGAGTATCGATAAAGGAATCCATAAACAGGACTTCTAAACCCTGCTTCTTATGCAATTCGACATAAGTAGCTTGGGTAACTTCATCGGTGCAATAGTAAACGCGATTCTCGTGACGTTCTTTGTTACGTTCTAGGTATTCTTTCAGCGTGGTATAGGAGGAAGTCGTAGGGGCGTTCTCCTGCACGCCCGTACCTGAGTCGGGAGTAGATTCTGCTGGTTGTACGTCTTGCCATGCGTCTCCCTCTTCTGCTTGCACTTGGACGGCTGGTGTTTCTGTCGCAGGTGAGGACGCAGCCACTACAGGCGTTTCATAGGTTGTGCGGTAGATGACGATATCTTCGACTTGTTTTTTAAATTTCTCGTCGTTGAGGGAACCAAATTTGACAAACGTACCTACGTCTTGCCAAACTTTGATATATTCTTCGCGACTATCGCGATAAAGTTCTTTCAGGCGATCGCCAACTTTACGAGAAATATAATCGGCAATTTTCCTTACCGTCCGGTCTGTTTGCAAAGCGCTACGGGAGACGTTAAGGGGAATATCGGTGCTATCAATCACTCCCCGCATTGGTAGTAAGAATCGCGGGATAATCTCTTCGCAATGGTCGCTAACAAAGACTTGGTTGCAGAATAGTTTGATCTGTCCTTGAGTGACATCCACATCCGGTCTGAGTTTGGGAAAATACAAAATCCCGTTGAGGATGAAAGGATAGTCGGTGTTGAGATGTACCCACAGCAGGGGTTCTTCTTGAAACGGATACAAGTAGCGGTAAAATTCCAAATAATCTTCTTTGGTGAGATTATTAGCTGACTCTCGCCAAGGTGCTTTTTGCTGGTTGATAACCTCGCCATTCAGTTTGATGGGAACAGGCAGAAAATCGCAATAAGTCTTGACAAGTTGCTTGATACGTGCGTCTTCTACATACTCCTGCTCGTCTTCCATTAAGTGCAGGGTAATCGTCGTACCGCGATCGCTCCGAGATGAATCTTCTAAAATAAACTCTGGGGAACCATCGCAACTCCAATGCACGGCTGGCGCACCTGCTTGGTAAGACAGAGTATCGATCTCAACTTTTTGCGCCACCATAAAGGAAGAGTAAAAACCCAAGCCAAAATGACCGATGATCTGTTGGTCTTTCCCTTCGTACTTGTGAATAAATTCTTCCGCACTAGAGAAAGCCACTTGGTTGATATATTTCTTGACTTCCTCCGCCGTCATCCCGATACCGTTGTCGGAGATGGACAGGGTTTTGCGATCTTTGTCTATAGCAATTTGAATTTCTGGTTCGCCTATCTCGCCGGAATACTCCCCAGCACGGGATACCATTTTCAGCTTTTGGATAGCATCAACTGCGTTAGAGATCAATTCCCGCAAGAAAACCTCATGGTCGGAGTAGAGAGATTTCTTAATAATGGGGAAAATATTCTCAGTGTGGATGCTGATTGTGCCTTGTTCCCGCATACTAAATCAGTGTTGTGGTGAATGTTCTTTAATCAGGATCTTAATGGCTTAAACCACGCGATCGCTCTTTACTTAACTAAAGATTCCCCCCAACGCTAATTCGGTTTACCCTACCTGTCTTTAGTAAGTCAGGAGTCGGGAGTCGGGATAAGAGAGCTGAGGGAGCGCAAGGTTGCTGAGGAAGCTGAGGGGAGAAAAGAGCTGAGGGAGCCCAGGGAGCCCAGGGAGCCCAGGGAGCAAAACTACCATGCACCACGCACCACGTACCACTTTTTAACCAACTACCAACTACCAACTACCAACTACCAACTACCAATTACCCTTTACCCATAACCACTCCTTACTGATAACTGATAACTAATAACTGATATGACTCAGGATATGCAACGCGAATTTACCAGTCGTGAAGAACTGGTAGCCTACTTAAAAGAACAATTTCCCACCGCTGCGAGTCGAGATGATAATATCAGCGAGACTGTCGGGGGACGCAAAGCTGCTGAAAAAGCTTTACAAACAGTAGATCCGGCAGGTTACGCCAAAACTCGCAACTTTCTCACGGGTGCGGTAACCCGTCTCTCGCCCTATCTTCGCTATGGAGTTTTGAGTCTCGCTGATGTTAAGAAATATGTCTTGAACAAAATTCAGCAGCCGGATGAAGCAACGAAATTAATTAACGAACTCGGCTGGCGCGATTATTGGCAACGCCTATATGTCAAATTAGGAAATGGAATTTGGGAAGATCGAGAAGAATATAAAACTGGTTACACTACCAAAGAGTACGCCCCCGAACTACCAGAAGATATCGCCACAGGGACGACAGGGCTAGTTTGTATCGACAGTTTCAGTCAACAAATGCATCAAACTGGATATTTACACAACCACGCCCGGATGTGGATGGCTGCTTACATGGTGCATTGGCGACGTATCCGCTGGCAAGTCGGGGCGATTTGGTTTTTGGAACATTTATTAGATGGCGATCCGGCGAGTAACAATATGTCTTGGCAATGGGTAGCAAGTACGTTTAGCCACAAACCCTATTTCTTTAACCGCGAAAATTTAGAACGTTATACAAATGGTGTTTACTGTCGCGAATGTCCCCTCTACGGACATTGTGACTTTGAAGGCAGTTACGAACAAATAGAACAGCGATTGTTTCCCAAGGCAGAATTTAACAAACAACCCAACAGTCAAAGTTGGCAACGCGGGAAGAGACAAGGTGGACAAGGGGGACAAGGGAGACAAGGGGGACAAGGGGGACAAGGGAGACAAGGGGGACAAGGGGGACAAGGGGGACAAGGGGGACAAGGGGGACAAGGGAGACAAGGGGGACAAGGGAGACAAGGGAGACAAGGGGGACAAGGGAGACAAGGAGGATAACTACAACCATCAACCACCTACTACCAACTACCCATTACCAATTACCCATTACCATGAACCAACCGATTATTTGGATACACGGAGATTGCTTGAGTCCAAAAAACCCTGCACTGCAAGAATATGCCAATTCGCCTGCAATTTGGGTTTGGGATGAGGCTTTAATTGAGGAGTGGCAGTTAAGTTTGAAACGAATTGTTTTTATTTATGAATGTTTGTTGGAATTACCAGTTGTGATTAGACGAGGTGATGTGGCGAAAGAAGTGTTAGCTTTTGCCAAAGAACATAATGCTGATTCAATTGTGACAGCAAATAGTCCTAGTCCCAGATTTGAAACAATTTGTGATGAAATTGAGCGATCGCTAAAACTTGAAGTTCTCGAAACCGAGCCATTTTTTGAGTACGATGGTTACATCGATCTGAAACGATTCTCTCGTTATTGGAAAGTAGCAGAAAGATATGTATATGGTAGGGGGCATTAATTAACGCGCTCTACTTATTCCCCGTAAAAGTTACCCCTTGAATAAAGTAGCGATTGAAAAAGGCATAAATTAGTAAGGCGGGTAAAGTGAATACCATTGAAGCAGCCATGATATAGTTCCAATAACTAATGTATTGCCCCTTAAATGTATTCAAGCCCAAAGGTAAAGTAAACATTTCTGAAGTAGAAACAATCATTAACGGCATTAAAAAGTTATTCCACGAACCTAAAAAGATAAATATAGTTTGAGCTGCTAAGGCTGGTCTAGCTAAAGGTAAAACAATCTGAAAGAAAGTTTCTAAGTAACCCAAACCATCTAAGGCAGCAGCTTCTTCTAATTCCTTGGGAAAGTTAACAAAAAACTGCCGCATCATAAAGATAAAAGTTGCATTGACAATATTCGGAACAATTAATCCCTGATATGAATTTAACCAGCCTAAAGATTTTAGAATTAAAAAACTAGGAATTAGCGTGACTTGAGCTGGAACCATTAAAACTGCTAAAATACAGAAAAATAAGATCTGATTTCCTTTAAAAGGAATGCGAGCAAGGGCATAACCAGCCATTGAGTTAAATAAAAGGTTGAAAATAGTGACAGTGCTAGCAACTACAACACTATTAAATAGCCAACGACCAAATAATGGTTCTTCTAGAAAAATCTTCTGATAATTTTCTAAAGTAAAGTTTTGCGGAATCAAGTTCAAGCCGCCAGCAATAATTTCAGACAAGGGTTTAAATGAAGCAGAAAGCGCCCAAGCAAAGGGTAAAAAAGTTGCGATCGCATAGACAATCAAAATCGCATATAAAATTGCAATAAAAGATATTTTTCGGTTTGCGTTCATTCGCATATCCTTTGGCAAGGCTTACACCTATAGCCTTTTTCAAATGGCTGAGATACAAGATCTGTAGGGGCGCACAGCTGTGCGCCCCTACGAATGTATTCCATCATAATGAGAATAGCTATATATTCGCAATGAGTTTTCTTAAATATATACTCATCCCTCTTTTGTTACCTTTGAAGCAGTAAAATAAAAATCTCCTGTTTCATCTAGGCATAGGACAATTGGTTTGTCCCCAACTGATGCTTTAATTAACTGCAATCTTAGTTCTCGCAAGGCTTTAATATCCCTGGCGTGTATCTCGTAAGAAACGATCTAATTCTTGTCCATCAGATAGACCAACAATCCGGGCGATTGCTGGAGCGCGATTTTCGTTTAATTTCAGAAATGATCCCTAGATGCAGAAACTTAAAGGCTTCAAAATTTCTCACATCACAGAAAAGATTTCGGTACGTTTGGCAATATTCGTCGATCAACGCTACTGTCGATCCTGGCTCTCTACCTCAACCATAGTCGCAGCCTAGCTTCTAACACTTCCTTCCCTATTTTAGTCTTGCCAAAGCAACAAAAGAGGGATTAGTTCAAATGCAACAGACAGCAGACAAAAGAGATTAGAGGGGTGACGCGAGCCGCATCTCAAGTCACGATCGCGACTTCTCCGGTGTCTAAATCGTATCGTCCGCCAACAATTTTCAATTTACCTTCTCCTACTAGTTGCATTAAAAGATCCGATCGCTCTAATTTTTTCACTTGATATTGCACGTTTGCCACAACTGCATTCTCAATTAAATCGCTTTCCGATTTATTATTTGATTTATGATTAAGTTGCGCGTTAGCGGAGCTTAACGTAGTTATCGCAGGTTCGATCGCTTTAGCAAAACTACTAATTTGACCTGGAAGTGGCTTGCCTTGTACTGCTGCTGTAACTGCACCGCATCGTTCGTGACCTAATACCATAATTAGGGGAGTCCCTAACATAGCTGCGGCATATTCTAAGCTGCCAAGTGCTTCAGTTGTGACAATATTTCCAGCAATCCGCACGTCAAATAAATCTCCAATTCCCAAATCGAATAGGATTTCTGCCGGAACGCGAGAATCAGCACAACTTAGGAGAGTAGCAAATGGATGCTGTGCGGTAGCCACTTCATGCAAGCGTGTCTGGGACTGATGCGGATGTCTCAGCTTTTGCTGCACGAAACGCTGATTTCCCGCTAGCAATCTTTGCAATGCTGTATTAGGACTATCGGGTTCGATATCCTCTATAACTGCGGCTTGCGCCGATCGCGCGTAACCAAGTAGGCTACTTGCAGCAACGCTAAAACCAACACCCGCTATCTTTAAAAACTGACGGCGATCGATAAATTTATTCTGACGACTCATAATCCTTCCTAACAAAGCAAGTAACTAGACAGGGGCACGCTAGCCACCAGCCACTAGTCACTGATAACTGATAACATTTGTACAGACGTTACATGTAACGTCTCTAAAGCGAGGCAATACATCTAACCGAACGAATCTCCATCGCATCGGAGATATAACAAGCGCCACCAAACTTATTCAAAACTGGTCGAATATTCTCTATGACTGGCTTCACTTGCTCTGGCATACAAAAAGCAATGATATAGACATTATCTAATTGCGTTGCGTCTGCACCAGGACTTCTACCAACCACGTTGCGGATCACAGTGTGTGCGATGATACCTGCTTTATCCAAGCCTGCTAAAATTTTTGTCAGTTCTACCGAATCCGCGAGGACTTCTATTCTCTTCACTGCGTGCATAGTTTTACCCCCAAAGCAGATTGATGCCGTACAAATACAAAGGAATTCCCACAATGATATTGAAGGGAAATGTCAGTGCTAGAGCGGCAGTAACGTAAAGGCTGGGATTGGCTTCTGGTAGCGTCATCCTCATAGCAGCTGGAACCGCTATATAAGAGGCACTCGCACACAATACCGAAAATAACAGTGCATTTCCCTGCGGCATCCCGATCGCTTTTGCTAAAAGTATGCCAATTGCCGCATTAACTATTGGTATCAATATAGAGAAAGAAATCAAAAATGTACCAGTTTTACCTAGATCTTTGATTCTTCCAGCAGCAACTAATCCCATATCTAACAAAAAGAAGGTTAGGACTCCGTAAAATATGCCTTGAGTAAATGGCTCTTCTACCTTCCAGCCTTTTTCTCCTGACACTGCACCTATTATTAGGCTACCAACTAAAAGAAAAACCGAACTGTTCAAGAAAGCTTCTTGCAAAACTTCCGACCAAGAAAAATCGCCATCTTGCTTGTCGATCGCAAATAGTTTTACCAAAAGCAGTCCGACAATAATTGCTGGGGATTCCATCAAAGCTAAAGCCGCTACCATGTAACCGCTAAAATCAATCCCTAGTTCAGTCAGAAAAGAACCAGCAGTAATGAAAGTGACAGCACTGATAGAACCATAGGTAGCGGCGATCGCAGCTGCGTTATACAAGTCGAGCTTGATTTTGAGAATAAAAAATGTATAAATCGGCACGATACAAGCCATCATTACCGCCGCCAAAAGGGTGAGTATGACTTCTTGACTGGCTCCGCTTTTGACAAGTTCGTTGCCTCCCTTAAACCCAATGGCAAATAGGAGATAAAGCGAAAAAAGTTTAGGTAATGGTTGAGGAATTTCTAAATCTGATTTGAGAAAAACAGCTAACATCCCCAGAAAAAAGAACAGCACTGGCGGACTCAAAACATTAGACGCGATCAAGCTTACATCCATTCCCACCTCTCCTCTGGTTTGTGGGAACAGATACCCAAAAAAGTTTTAATCATCGCAAAACTTAATATTTTATGTTAAATTCAACTACCTGACACCAACCTGGCAACCCATAGCGTTGCACTATTCCAATTTGGCAACTTCTACCCTGTAAGAACAGTATGAGGCATAGTTTATCAGAAGATGCAACTGTTTCTACCTTTGCCAACACTAATTTGTGAAGAGAAGCAAAGCTGCAAATCTAACTATTGTTGAAACTGAGATAATAACCACGCGCTAACTCTACCGTGATTCATCTCACGAGTTCGCCGCAAAGCTGCTTCTAATAAAGCAATTTCTAAACCTAGTAAAACTTGAGACTGAGTAATTCTTCTACTACCACCATTGGCAACAGAAAAAGCAAAAATTTCAATATTTTTTACATCTACAATCCAATATTCCGCTACTCCTAGTTGTTCGTAAAGCAGACGCTTTTC